>CAXIAD010000020.1:0-38918 GCA_964021645.1 uncultured Cognatishimia sp.
TCGCGCATGATCCGCTCAAAGGCGGTGGAAACCGAACGGGGGTGGCACCAAAGCGCATGAATATTCATACAGTCGAGGCTATTTGCAAATCCTGGCTGCGTCAAAACCAAATCTGCGTCAAAAATCAATTTTCACAGGTCATAGTAACATGAGCAAAATCTTGATCATCGGTGGCGGCGCTATCGGGCTTAGCACAGCCTATCATCTGGCCAAACGCGGCGCACGCGATGTTGTGCTGCTGGAGCGTAACCAGTTGACCTCGGGCACCTCGTGGCATGCTGCGGGCATTGTCGGGCCGCTGCGTGCAACACCGAATATGACGGTATTGGCCTCCTATGCGTTGGACCTATTCCCCCAGCTGGAACAAGAAACCGGAATGAGCACAGGCTATCGGCGCACGGGGGGCTATTGGCTGGCACGCAAGCCAGAGCGGCTTGATGAATTACACCGCATCGCCGCTCTTGGGCGCACGCAGGGTCTGACGCCACGCCTGCTTGCCCCCGATCAGCTTGACCTCCCACAGCTTGATCTGCGCGATCATGTCGGGGCCTTGCATGTGCCCGAGGATGGCAATGTGAATCCCGTCGATCTGTGCATGGCCTATGCCCGCGCCGCCAAAACCCTTGGCGTGGATATTCGGGAAAACGTGCAGGTCGCCAGATTAAAGGTCGCCGACGGCAAGGCCTGCGGTGTGGTGCTTGAGGATGGCTCTGAAATTGAGGCATCAACCGTTATCCTGTGTACCGGCGCTTGGTCGCGCGAACTGGCCGCGACCGCAGGCGTCACCTTGCCCCTACAGGCGGTGGAGCACATGTATATTGTGACTGAACCGATTGCAGATCTGCCTGACCCTTTCCCGGTGATCCGCGATCTTGATCGGGGCATCTATATCAAGGGTGACGCAGGGAAACTGGTCATTGGTGGCTTTGAACCGGATGCAAAATGCTGGGATGCCTATGGCCCAGAGGGCAGCCGCCCGTTTCTTGAGTTGCCAGAAGACTGGGACCAATTCGCCCCGTTTATGCATGCAGCGCTAGACTTGATGCCATCGCTTGCCGAGACAGGCATTCAGCACTTTATGAATGGACCAGAAAGTTTCACCGCCGACACCCGCCCCTTGGTTGGTGAAACACCCACGGTTGATGGATTATTCGTCGCCGCAGGCATGAATTCGGTTGGCATTATGTCATCGGCTGGCATTGGTCGCGCGCTGGCCGATTGGGTTGTGGATGGACAGCCCCCGATGGATATGTGGGAGGTCGATATCGCCCGCATTGATCCCGCCACCGCAACGCCTGCCCATATGGAAACCCGTATGCAAGAGGCTGTCTCTGATCTATTCGCGCTGCACTGGCCCTATAAACAGCCAAAAGCAGGGCGCGATTTGCGCCAATCTGCCTTGCATGATCGCTGGGCTAATTGCGGCGCGCAATTTGGCCTGACTGCCGGGTGGGAACGCGGTCTTTGGTATGCGCGCACCGCTTGCGAGCGTGATTTACCCTATAGTATTGGACAGCAACCGTGGCAGCCCATCGCCACCCGCGAAGCCGCCCATATGGCCACCGGCACCACCCTATTGGATCTGTCACCCTTTACCAAAATCCAGATCACGGGGGAGGGCGCGCTTGCCGGGTTGAACTATCTGGCCACAGCACAGCTGGATGTCGCAGTGGGCCGTGCGGTTTATACGCAGATGTTAAATCCCCAAGGCGGGATCGAGATGGATGTGACCATCACACGCACAACCGCCACCCAATTTGATGTGACCTCAGGTGCGGCAACGCGCACCCGCGATCTCGCTTGGCTACGGCGCAATTTATCCCGCTCTGTCACCATCACGGATCAAACGGAAAACCAATGTACAATTGGCGTTATGGGCGCTGCCAGCCGCGACCTCCTGAAATCTCTCGCCACTAACTGGACAGAAATCAGCTTTGGCCATGCCGCTGACGTGACTTTGGCAGATACCCCCTGCCGGATGACACGGGTTAGCTTTGTCGGCACTTTGGGTTGGGAAATCTCGATGCTCGCGGATCAGGCAGGCCCTGTTTTTGACGCCTTACTAGGTGCGGGCGCACAGCCCATGGGCCACCATGCGCTTGACGGATGCCGCATTGAAAAGGGTTTCAAACATTGGGGCCATGAGCTGGGACCAATGGTGACCCCAATAGAAGCAGGCCTGGGGTTTACCATTGACTGGACCAAGGATTTCCAAGGCAAAGCAACCCTGCTGCACCAACGCGAGGCGGGCCCTGCACAAAAACTGGTGCTGTTTGAAATTCAGGGGCAGGCGCTCATGCTGCATGATGAACCCGTATTCGAAGGGGACACCCATGTCGGGCTAACAACTTCGGGTGCAAGGGGCGCGCGCACGGGGCTTAACCTTGCCTTCGCCATGATCACAATTGCACCGGGGGAGACCGCGACGCAAACATCGGCACGCCAATTCGAAATAGAAGTCGCCGCAATTCGATACCCCGCACGCGTGTTGCGTCGCCCCCCATATGATCCCACAGGTAAGGAGATGCGCGCATGAGTGACGCACAGGTTGTCATCATCGGAGGCGGCGTGATGGGCGTGTCGCTGCTGTATCATCTCACTAAAATGGGCTGGCGCGATGTTATATTGGTTGAGAAAAACGACCTGACCCACGGCTCAACGTGGCACGCGGCTGGGCTTTGCACGCATTTCGCCCATAACCCGACGATCCAAGAGTTGCGCGCAACATCCGTGCGGCTGTACCGCGATATCCTCCCGCAGGAAACCGGGCAAAGCTGTGGTTTTCATGCCTGTGGTGCGATGCGGATCACGCGCAATCCCGACCGGATGGATGAATTCGCCCATGTCGCCGGATTGTCAGATTTCACCGGCTACCCGCTTGAGGTTTTGACACCGGAACGGATAGCAGAATTGCATCCCTTTGCCCGACTTGATGGGCTGCTTGGGGGGATCTATGAACCCGATGACGGCCATGTTGACCCGACGCTTGCCACCAATGCGATGGCGCAAATCGCCGTGGCGGGCGGGGCGACCATTCAACGCTACAATCCCGTGCTGTCGATTGCGCGCCAAACCGATGGTTGGTGCGTTGAAACCGCCAAAGGTCCAATCAACACCCGCCATATCGTGAATGCCGCCGGAACATGGGGCTGGGAAATCGGCCATATGATGGGGCTCAACATTCCATCAGTGCCGGTGCTGCATCAATATCTTGTCACCGATACAGTGCCCGAGGTGGCCGCGCGCATCGCACAGGGCCTGCCAGAGCTACCGATGATCCGCGATCCCGAAGAAAGCTGGTACGTGCGCCAAGAACGCGACGGGCTGATCCTTGGCCCCTATGAAAAAGAGGCGCAGGTCTGGTCCGTGGATGGCTGCCCGCCAGAGTTCGGTGCCGATCTCATGCCCCCAGATCTTGACCGGGTTGAACATATCATCCAAGCCGCCTTAGAGCGTATCCCGGCCTTGGAAAATGGCGGCGTGAAATCGGTGATCAACGGACCCATTACCTTTACGCCAGACGCAAACCCGCTCATCGGCCCTGCGCATGGGTTGGCAGATGCATGGCTGCTCACCGGCTCGTCTATGGGCGTGATGGAGGGCGGGGGTGCAGGCTGGTTTCTTGCCCATTGGATGACCCACGGGGCGCCGCCAATGGATGCACTTGCCGTAGATAGCCGCAGGTTTGGCTCATGGGCTGATCGCGATTACCGTGTGGCCAAGGCGGTTGAGTGTTTTGGCCTGCAATTTGGGGTCCATTACCCCAATGAGGAACGCCCAGCAGGTCGCGGATTACGTCTATCACCGCTACACGATCTAATGATCGAACGCGGGGCGGTTATGGGCGCTGCTTACGGCTGGGAACGTCCCAATTGGTTCGGTCAAGACCCCTCGCAAAAGGCAGATGAAACCTTCCGCCGCGCCAATTGGTTTAGCGCTGTCGCCCAAGAGGTGGAGGCCGCCAGCACCCGTGTCGCCCTTGCCGATCTGTCCGTGTTCTCCAAATATGAGGTGAGCGGCCCGGATACGGCGCAATTCATGCACACGCTCGGTGCCAACACAGCCCCCGCAGTGGGGCGCATCGGCCTGATCCACGCGCTTACCCCGGCGGGCGGAGTTGCCTCAGAATTCACCGTGGCAACGCTTGGGTCAACGCACAGCTATCTGACCTCAGCCGCTGCCGCCGAACAGATGGATCTGGATATCTTGCTGGCCCACGCATCCCGATTTGATGTCACTGTGCAAAACCGCACCCAAGATTTGGCCGTGATTGCCATCATGGGGCCGCGGTCACGCGATGTCCTGGCGACAATTACCCCCGCTGATCTCACCACATTTCCATGGCTGACCCACCAAACCATTGACGTTGCAGGTGTGCAAACGCGCGCCCTGCGGGTGTCCTATCTGGGCGAACTTGGATGGGAGCTGCACGTCCCCGCCGACAAGGCCGTCACGGTCTTTACTGCACTGGAAACCGCAGGTGCGCCCTATGGTATTGGCCTGTATGGCAGCTATGCCGCCAATTCGATGCGGTTGGAAAAGGGCTATCGCGGCTGGGGCGCTGATTTGACCACAGAACGCACACCACTTGAGGCCGGATTGGGATTCCTCGTGAAATCCGAGGGGCGCGACTTCACTGGCCGCACGGCAATGCTGGATCGCAAAGACCCATGGGACATGGTCCTGCTAGAGGTGGAAACCACAGAGATTGATCCGTTTTATGCCCATACTGTGCTGCACAATGGCCGCTCAATTGGGATTGTCACCTCTGGCACCTATGGGCACCGCACGGGCAAAACCCTCGCATTGGCCTATCTGCGTGATTCATCCCAACGCACAGATTTGCAGGTCCGCATTCTGGGTAAAAACCGCGACGCCAAAGTTCTACCGCAGGCCCCCTATGATCCCCAAAACGCCATCCTAAAAGCATAAGAGGACAGCATGACAGATACCCCCCTTCACTCCGATTGGTCGCTTGAGGGCACCGCCACCCGCCGGGCGCAATATTACGCCGCCAGCCAAACCAAATTCGTTCCCTTCGCCGAGCCTATGGTCTTTAAGAAAGGCCAAGGTCAGTATTTGTGGGATAATGAGGGCCGCAAATACACCGACCTCTTGGGCATGAATGTCTGCATCTCCGTGGGCCACTCTCATCCCCGCGTTGTTGCCGCCGCCATGGCCCAAGCCCAAGAGCTGACCCACTGCACCACCATGTTCTACCACCCGGAGCCCGCGCATTTGGCCGAGGAACTGGCAGCAACCATGCCCAAAGCCCACGACTGGGTGGTGCATTTCACCAATTCCGGCTCCGAGGCGGTCGACCTCGCCATGACCATGGCCCGCACCTATACGGGCAACCTCGATCTCTTGGCACTGCGCACGGCCTATCACGGGCCAACGGCTGCTGCCCAATCCATCACCGGCATATCATCATGGCGCCACCCCGGCATGCCCGGCAATGTCGCCTTTGTCGCTGAGCCAAACCAATATCGGGGCATATTCGGCCCCGCCACTCTGCCCTATCTGGATGAGATTGACCGCACAATTGCCACCGCGACATCAGGGCAGATCGCCGGAATGTTTATCGAAAGCATCCAAGGCTACGGCGGGATTATCGAAATGCCGCCCGGTTATCTGACGGGAGCCGCAGAGCGCGTGCGCGCAGCGGGCGGGCTATATATCGCGGATGAGGTGCAATCAGGCTTTGGCCGAACAGGCGATAATTTCTGGGGGTTTGAGGCAGACAATGTGGTGCCCGATATCGTTGTGATGGCCAAGGGCATGGGCAATGGCTTTCCAATAGGTGCGGTGGTCGCTCGCAAAGAGATCGCTGCCCCAATGGCGGATAAATTCATGTTCCACACTTACGGGGCCAACCCGACTAATTGCGCCGCAGCCCGCGCTGTGCTTGCGGTGATAAAAGACGAAAAATTGCAGGAAAACGCCAAGATTGTTGGCGCGGCATTTCTGGACAAATTGCGCGATCTACAACGCAAACACCCCGCCATCGGGGATGTGCGGGGCCGAGGCCTGATGCTTGCCATTGAGATGGTCAAAGATCATGTAACCAAAGAACCGGACCCCGTCACCACGGCTGCTGTGTTCGAAAGCTGCCGTGATCAAGGGCTGATCCTTTCAAAATCGGGTCCAACCCAGTCAGTGCTGCGTATGGTGCCGCCCCTGTGCCTGTCCCTTGATGATGTCGAACGGGTCATCAACGGTTTGGATAAGGCCTTTGCGAATGCGAGCTAATTTCGCATTGCAACCTGCCGTGCACGCAACAGGCCCTCTCCGCTGCCCAGCCGGAACCACCCGCATTGCATCCATGGGGACAATCCCAATTGGCATTCCCTCCCGCCCGTGATCTGATGCGCCAAACAGCGCAGCCCCCTAGGAGAGCGACATGGCGACCACGCAGGCGAAATTTCTTAGTGGTAATCTCTTTCGCCACGTCAGCGTGATGTCCCTCACGGCTTCGGTGGGGCTGATGGCGGTGTTTGTCGTTGATTTGGTGGATATGATCTTCATCTCCATGCTCGGCAAAGAGGAGCTGGCGGCGGCGGTTGGCTATGCTGGCGCGATCCTGTTTTTCACTACCTCCTTTAGCATTGGCATGGCGATTGCGGCGGGCGCGCTTGTGTCACGGGCGCTGGGCGAGGGGGATACGCAAAAAGCACGGCGGCAGGCGGCGACATCACTGCTATATGGTTTTGTCTTTTCCTGCATATTCTCCGCCGCTGTCTGGTTGAACCTTGAAACATTGGCCGGATTGATGGGGGCAAAAGGTGCCACGCTTGATTTGGCGGTGCATTATTTGCAGATCATCATTCCCAGCCTGCCCATTTTGCTGCTTGGCATGGTCGGCGGGGCAATTTTGCGCGCCCATGGCGATGCGCGCCGCGCGATGATGGCGACCGTACTTGGGGGCGTGGTCAATGCGGTGCTTGATCCGATCCTGATCTTTACCTTTGAATTGGAACTAACCGGGGCTGCGCTTGCCAGTGTCGCGGCGCGTATCACCATTGGTTTTGTCTCGCTGTATCCGATTTTCAAATATCACGGCGGGCTGGATCGCCCCACATTTTCGCATCTTCGCATTGATTTGCCCCCCATGTTGGCCATCGCTGGTCCGGCAATTTTGACCCAGCTTGCGACCCCCATCGGCCAAGCCTATGTCACCCGATCCATGGCCGCATATGGTGAGGATGCGGTCGCGGGCATGGCCATCGTTGGCCGTTTGACGCCCGTCGCATTCGGGGTGATTTTTGCGCTGTCAGGCGCAGTCGGCCCAATCATCGGGCAAAATTTTGGGGCGGGGAAACATGATCGCGTGCGAACGGCGTTTCGCGATGGCATGGTGTTTACCGCTCTTTGGGTCGGCTTTGTCTCGCTGCTGTTGTTTTTCCTGCGCGACCCTATTGCGGCGCTGTTTGGTGCCGAGGGTCTGGCCCTGACGTTGGTTTATCTGTTTTGCGGCCCATTGGCGTTGGTGTGTTATTTCAACGGGGCGATCTTTGTCTCCAATGCAGCGTTTAACAATCTGGGGCACCCGTTTTATTCAACCTCGATCAATTGGGGACGTCATACATTGGGCACCATTCCGTTGGTTTGGGCGGGGGCCGCGTTATTTGGCGCACCGGGTGTGTTGATCGGGCAGGCCACGGGGGGCGTCATTTTTGGCCTTGTGGCTGTTTTATTGGCGCATCGGGTGATGCGGGCAAAAACGGTGCAACCTGAAAAGCTTGAGTCTGAGCCTTTTGCGCGGCAAGGGCGTTTGATGGCATTATGGCAAGGTCGTCGATGATTTGATGGGCTGTAGGGGGCTCTGCCCCTGCCGCACATTGTGAACAATGTGCGATCTCCCCGGGATATTTTTGCCCAAGAGAAGCAGGGGACCGGCGCGCAATATTGGGCGTTCACGGGAATGCGATGTGCGTTTGGCGAAAATCTTTGTAGACTTCTCCAGATAGCAAAACCGGAGGCCTCCATGTTAAAATCCCCTAATATTTCGCGCAGACAAACCTTGATGGGTGCAGCGGCCCTTCCGCTTGCGAGTGCGGCCTCGCCACTTTTGGCGGCAGCCGAGATGATGGGCGTTGCCTCAACACGGTTCAACCGCGTGCGTCTGGGTGCATTTGAGGTGACCACATTGTTGGCGGCCACGCGCGCTGTGCCTGATCCGCAAAAGATTTTTGGCACCAACGTCAGCGCGGCTGATTTTGCCGCCGCCTCAGATGCGGCCAATATTCCGGTCGATACAACTCAGTTCTTTTTCACCCCGACCGTGGTCAATACTGGCGCAGAGCTGATCCTGTTTGACACGGGGCTTGATCCCGTTGGCATCACAGAGGCCCTAAATGCGGCTGGCTACAGCACGGATCAGATCGATGTGGTCGTGATCACCCATATGCACGGCGACCACATCGGCGGGCTGCGCGGGGCGTCGGGGACGACCTTTGCCAATGCGCGCTATGTTATGGGGGCGGTTGAATTTGACGCATGGGATATGTCGGGCAATCAAGGATTTGAAAACAATGTGCGCCCGCTGGCGGATCAGGCCAGCATGATTGGTGATGGCGACACCGTGGTCAGCGGTATCACTGCCATTGCTGCCTTTGGTCATACGCCGGGCCACATGGCCTATCATCTGGAGAGCGAAGGCCGGCAGATGATACTGGGCGCAGATTTCGCCAATCACTATGTCTGGTCATTGGAAAACCCCGCGTGGGAGGTTCTGTATGATCAAGACAAAGCCGCCGCCGCTGCAACGCGCGTACGCCTGTTGGATATGATGGCAGCGGATAAGATACCCTTTGTCGGCTATCACATGCCATGGCCCGGTCTTGGCTATGTTGTGCGTCGTTCGGGGGGCTATCACTATGTGCCCGCCAGCTATCAGTTGATGCTGTAAGCGGAAATCTCGGGGCGCTGATATGTGCCCCGATTGCCCCCTTTAGCTATCGTCGCGGAAACGGTTCGCGATGGGGTAACGGCGGTCCATCCAAAATGCCTTCTTGCTCAGCCTTGGGCCGGGTGCCGATTGAAACCGCTTATATTCGCTGATGTAAATCAGGTGCTCCACCTTTTTGACCGTGGTGCGATCATATCCGGCAGCCACACATTCCGCGACGGATTTATCCTCATCCACCAGCATGAACAGGATCGCGTCCAGCACATCATAGGGCGGCAGGCTGTCGGAATCCTGCTGGTCCGGGCGCAACTCTGCCGAAGGGGGCTTGTCGATGATCGACACGGGAATAACCTCCCCCGCTGGACCATCCATCCAGTCGCGGTGATTGTCATTGCGCCAGCGACACGTTTCAAACACCCGCGTTTTATACATATCTTTGATGGGGTTATAGCCGCCGGCCATATCGCCATATATCGTGGCATAGCCCACCGCGACCTCGGATTTATTGCCTGTGGTCAGCAGCATCTCGCCAAATTTATTCGACATTGCCATCAATAACAGCCCCCGCAGGCGCGACTGAATATTTTCCTCAGCCAACCCCTCATCAAGGCCCGCAAACAGCGGTGCCAGCGTGTTGGTGATTGCAGCGCGCCCCTCGGCAATCGGGACAAAATCATAGTGGCAGCCGAGCCGCTCGGCGATATCCTTGGCATCATCAAGCGAGCCTTGGGAGGTGTATTCAGACGGCAACATCACGCAGCGCACATTTTCCGCACCCAAAGCATCTACCGCAATCGTCGCCACGATCGCGGAATCAATCCCGCCTGACAGGCCTAGCAACACGGTTTTGAACCCGGTCTTGCCCATGTAATCGCGCAATGCCTCAACACAAACGCGGTAATCCTGCTCCTCACCTGCGGGCAATAACGCCTTGGGGCCATGCTCTGCGCGCCAGCCATCCTCGGTGCGGACCAGATCAACATGGGCTGTGATCTCGTCAAATACGGGCAATTGCAGCGCCAACTCCCCACCGGGGTTCAACACGAACGAACCGCCATCAAACACCTGATCATCCTGCCCACCAACCATATTCAGATAGATCAGCGGCAAACCCGTCTCAATTACCCGCGCCACCATATGGTTCATGCGCCGATCAAATTTGTCGCGGTAATAGGGCGACCCATTGGGCACGAGCAGGAATTCAGCCCCCGTTTCCTCCAGCGTTTCGGCCACATCCTCATACCACGCATCCTCGCAGATGGGGGAGCCGATGCGCGTGCCGTTCACTGCATATGGCCCGCCAAGGGGGCCGCTATCAAACAGGCGTACCTCGTCAAATACGGTGTAATTGGGCAAATGATGCTTGAGCTGGCGACTGACAACCTTGCCGCCGCGACAGATGTGATAGGCGTTATATAACTTGCCATCCTCAGCAAACGGGCCGCCAATCGCCAGTGTCGGCCCATCGGCACACTCAGCAGCCAGCGCCTCAATCTGTGCCATAGCGGCCAGATGAAACGCGGGCTTCACCACCAGATCCTGCGCATTATAGCCGGTTATAAACATTTCGGGCAGCGCGACCAGATCGGCACCCGCCTCTTTACCCTCTTGCCACGCGGCGCGTGCTTTGGCGGCATTGCCCTCCAGATCACCCATGGTTGGGTTTGCTTGGGCAATTGTCACACGGAATTTGTCGGCCATGTCAGCCTCCATCGCTATTGGCTACCTACATATTATGCGCAGATTTAGCAGAACAACACGCGAGGGGAAGCACAAAGCGGCAAAAGGCGTTGCTTGAAGCCGCGCCCTGCACTAACTTTGCCCATGGGGGTCGTGTCATGCGGCTGGGGATGAACCCACATGAGGGAAAATATGTACAGCAGGCAGGTTAATTATTTGGTTTCGACAGCCGCATGGCTTGGTTTGGTAATGGGGACAGCGCTGCCTGCACAGGCACAGCAAACTGATGTGCTGACCAAACAATACGATGATGGCGGCGTTTACAAAGGTACGTTCAAGGGTGGGCTGCAACATGGCACCGGCACCTACAAGCTGCCCAATGGCTATGAATACGCGGGCGACTGGGCTGACGGCGAAATCAAGGGCATGGGGCAGGCGCGCTTCCCCAACGGCTCGGTTTATGACGGCGAGTTCAGCAAAGGCAAACCCGAGGGATTCGGCAAAATCACCTTTACCGATGGTGGCACCTATGAGGGTGACTGGGCCGACGGCAAAATCACCGGCAACGGCGTGGCGATCTATGCTAACGGCGTGCGCTACGAGGGCGGCTTTATCAACGCGATGCACCACGGCAAGGGTGTGATGACCAGCCCGGGCGGCTATGCCTATGAGGGCGATTGGGTCAACGGCATCAAAGAAGGCGTTGCAACCATCACCTACCCGGATGGCGCAAAATACAGTGGCCAGATCGTCGCTGGCGAACGCGAGGGCGACGGCAGCCTGACCATGGCGGGCGGCCTGATCTATCAGGGCACGTGGCGCGGTGGTCAAATCGACGGCACAGGTAATCTGACGCAATCCAATGGCGACGTCTACGAGGGCACCTTTGTTGGGGGGCAACGCGAAGGCCAAGGCCGCGTCGCCTACGCCAATGGCGATGTCTACCAAGGTCAGTTCGTCGCTGATAAACGCGAGGGCCAAGGTAGCTTTACCGGGGCAGATGGCTATGTCTACGTCGGCTCTTGGGTCTCTGGCCAGATCGAGGGCGAAGGCACCGTCACCTATCCCGATGGCTCAGTCTATGTTGGCGCTTTCCGCAAAGATCTCGCAGATGGCACAGGCATGATCACCTACCCCGACGGCTCCACATATGAGGGCGATTGGGTCGAAGGCGTGATTTCCGGCATGGGCAAAACCACCTATGCCAACGGCCTTGTCTACGAGGGCGGTTTCAAGAATGCCAAAAACGAAGGCCACGGCGTGATGACCTATTCCGATGGTTACCGCTATGAGGGCATGTGGAAAGACGGCCAGCGTCACGGCGACGGTGTGGCAACCTATCCTGATGGCACTGTCTACACGGGCAATTTTGTCGATGGCCAACGTGACGGCACGGGCGAAATCGTCATGAGCAGCGGTTTCAAATATTCCGGCGATTGGAAATCTGGCGAAATCAGCGGGCAGGGCACCGCGACCTATGCCAACGGCGATGTCTATCAGGGCACCTTCCGTGGTGGCAAACGTCAGGGCGAGGGCACGATGAATTACGCCAGCGGTGAACAAGCTACCGGCGAATGGGAAAGCGGCGCACTTTCTAGCAATTAGGCCCGCTAGCAATCAGGTCGACGCACGCTTACCCGATCAAATCGGGGCGACAGCTTACGCGCCTCACAGAAATTCAAAACAGGGCAGGGTTTCGACCTTGCCCTGTTTCAGTTGGCCTACTACCGTTTGCGCGTGGCGCGATGTCTTATCCCGCTTGACCACGCATAGCGCACAAGGACGAGACATGGCATTTACCTTTAGCTCCGATTTTGATCCGCAACCCACGCTGCACGGCAATGGTGTGTCCTTACAGCCCCTCTGCGCCGCTGACCGCGAGGCCTTGGCGATGGCCGCAAGTGATCCCCTGATCTGGGCGGGGCATCCAAACCCTAACCGTCACGAGAGGGCGGTGTTTGAACCCTATTTCGACATGTTGCTGGCAACAGGCTCGGCAATGGTGATTCGCGACCACAATGACCGCATCATCGGCTGCACCGTCTACTACGTCGATACAAACGCGCCCTCGCGGTTGTCGATTGGGTTCACCTTCCTTGTGTGCGATCACTGGGGCGGGGCCACCAACCGCATCGTGAAGCGGCTGATGCTTGGGCATCTCTTTACCACCGCCAGCGAGGCATGGTTTCACATTGGCCCGACAAATCTGCGCTCACAGATGGCCACGACCCGTCTCGGCGCGGTGTTCACCCATGAGGCCGATATTGATCTTGCGGGCAGTCCGGCGCGTTGGAAATGCTATTGTCTGACGCGGGAAAACTGGCATGAGAATGACCGCCAGCGTAGCGGCCTCCCGACCTTGTAAACCCCTACGTAAAATCCCACATAGTTTTGTACAAAACGCGGGGGTATTTTGTACAAAACGTACAAAACTCAGGGGTCAAATGCTGGGTAAAAGTGGCGGGCCCGCAGACGCAACCGTGGGGTTTTATCATTCCTGAGGACCTGTATGTACAGGTGGGCGCCAGGTAATTTGACCAGGGCCAAAACAGAGCCAGCTCCCTCAGAATTGCGTAAGGCCACTGGAATGTAACCGGATCACGAGAAGGGCAGAACCCGCCAAGCCCTAGGTAGTCCTTGTCGCCTCGCTTAACAAGGGGCATGCCCGTTTCGATTTCGGGTATGATAGCAGGGTTGATTTTGTTCACACTTTGTTCATATTGGATTTATGGATGAATTTCAGCAACCCGGACAACTTCTCGCGCGCGGCGTTAGTCGTCATTTGCACGGTCATGGCTTTGTTTCTATTGAGGAATTTGTGCCATCCCGCGGCTTGCGCGTTGATGTCATCGCCCTTGGTCCCAAGGGCGAGATCTGGGTAATTGAGTGTAAATCCAGCCGTGCGGATTTTCAAACCGATCAGAAATGGCAGGGCTATCTGGAATGGTGTGATCGGTATTTTTGGGCGGTGGACATCGAATTCCCGACCGAATTACTGCCCGAAGACACCGGGCTGATCATCGCGGATGCCTATGACGCCGAAATTATTCGCATGCCGGTTGAGGAAAAGCTCGCCGCTGCGCGCCGCAAAAAACTGATTCAGAATTTCGCGACCGTTGCCGCGCGTCGTCTGCACCGGTTTCGCGATCCCAAACTTACCGCCCTGCCTGAGGATGAAACCTAGCTGGAAACCTGACGTGCCGCCTCGGCTGCTGCACGAATTTCTTCTGCAATTTCATCGGCTTCCTCGGGGCTGAAGTCCATGGGGATCTCAACCGCACCCGCGTCGATGAACAGGCGCACAAAGCCCTTTTCGGTCGGGCCGATCTGAAGATTTGCTTCAATGTCGCGTTCTGTGTCGATGCTCATGGGTGTTCTCCTGACTGTCTGAATCGGGTAACGTGAATTACACGGATTGGCAAGATGAGGTCGAAATGACACCGCAAGTTCAGTTAAGACAGTTTCGCGCAGAGGATGCCGATTGGTTGGTCGAAAAACACGCTGACCTCTACGCCAATGACGAGGGGTTCGACGCCACCTTTGGCCCCTTGGTGGCCGATATTGTCACGGGTTTTCTACAGAATCACGACCCCCGGCTTGAACGCGGCTGGATCGCAGAATCAGCGGGGCAGCGTCTTGGCAGTATCTTTTGTGTACGCCTCACCGATGAGACAGCTAAATTGCGTCTTTTCATGGTCTTACCAGAGGCGCGCGGCCAGCAGGTTGGCCTGAAACTGTTGAAAACCTGCATGCAATTTGCCCAGGATAACGGTTATCATGGCATGCAACTTTGGACCCACGAAAGCCACAAGGCCGCCTGCGCGCTCTATGCTGCAAACGGCTGGTCCCTCAGCGCGTCCAAACCTGTTCATAGTTTTGGCGTTGATCTTGTCGAGCAAAGCTGGGGAATTCAGTTCCAAAGCGTTTCGCGTAAAATCTGAATCACGGGTTTTATGCGAAACGTCTGCTACGCTTATATGTTTCGCTATGTCGCGTCTTTTCCCTGCATCAGGTCATAGGCGAGACGCTTTAATCTAATAACAAAATCCGCTTTAGGGCGTTTTAGGTGCTTGCATTCATCTGCGCCTGACGGTAAATCGCCCAACAGTGCCGCCATAGCTCAGTAGGTTAGAGCGCCTGATTGTGGATCAGGAGGTCCCCCGTTCGAGCCGGGGTGGTGGTACCACTTTCCAATTTATCAATAAGCCGCTGTTATAGCGGGCCAATTCGGCCTACTTGATGTCGACAGTTTGCTGCAACGCACCGGTCAAAGCATTGAATATCAAAATGCGCTGATCTTTGGTGACAATGGCATACCACCCTTCGCCCATCGTCACAGACTGCGCCTCGGCACCATCCGGCAGCGTGATATCTTCGGGTAAAATGGGGCTATCGTCAGACAAGCGGATGACAACCAGCGCAAGGATGACTACAAGCCCGACAATCATCGTGCCGGTCAGGAATGTGACCAACCGGCGCAGAAACCTTAGATTGGCCGGCTCGATCGGTTCAGGAAGCTCTTCCATGGCAACATCTCTTGTTCAACTGCAAATCCAGATGGATCCGCCCAAGCGTCTTGATAAGGCGCTTTCACGGGATGTACCAGCCGAAGCTTCGCTCTCGCGCACGCGCCTCGCGCGCTTGATTGCTGAGGGCCACGTTCAGGTGAACGGTGCCGTCGTCACCGACCCCAAGGCCAAGATCACCGAGGGGGCGGAGGTCGAAATCACCGTGCCCGTCGCTGAGGACAGCCATATCGGCCCCGAAGATATCCCGCTGAATGTGGTGTTTGAAGATGAGGATTTGATTGTCATCAACAAACCTGCTGGCATGGTTGTACACCCCGCACCAGGCAGCCCCACGGGCACGCTTGTCAACGCCTTGTTACATCATTGCGGCGATACATTATCCGGCGTTGGTGGGTCAAAGCGCCCCGGTATTGTGCACCGAATTGACAAAGAGACCAGTGGCTTACTTGTTGTGGCGAAATCTGATCGTGCGCATCATGGCTTGGCCAAACAGTTTGAGAAACACACGGTTGAACGCTATTATCAGGCGGTGGTTTACGGCGTGCCCGATGCCTTTGATCCACGGTTGCGCGGCGTGCGCGGCGTGAATTTCGAAAGCGGCAACATCATGCGTATCACCACGCATCTTGCCCGCCACAAACATGACCGCCAAAAGCAGGCCGTGTTGTTTCACGGCGGACGCCATGCCGTCACTCGCTCCCGTATTGTAGAGCCGTTAGGCAACCCGAATGTCGCGGCCCTCATCGAATGTTGGCTTGAAACCGGCCGCACCCACCAGATCCGTGTTCATATGGCGCATGTCGGTCACGGGTTGATCGGCGATCCCACTTATGGCGGGCGTCGCAAATTGGCGGAAAAGGCGATTGGCCCCAAGGGAATCGCCGCTGTGCGCAATTTCCCAAGGCAGGCGCTGCATGCCGCCGTGATTGGCTTTATTCATCCGGTTACCAAAGAATCACTGCGGTTTAAGGCCGAATTGCCAACGGACATGCAGGAATTGCTTGAGGTTATGCGCAAGAAACCCACCGAAGAGCAGGCCGAATAGCGCACAAACCCTGCGCGACAACATTTCACAACTGACACAAGCGCGTGAGCGCCCCCCTTGATGACTGGCAACTGCACCGGGTTAGGTTCATCATTGATTAAAGCGTTTTGCCATAAACGGTGAACGACGCACATACGACGAAATGCTTAAGAAATTTTAACCAGTCCGCTTGAAAGCGCGCCAAAGCTTACCTATCTGGATGTTAAGCCTTTAAACATTAAGGGGAGGGACAGTCATGAGTAACTACAAAAATCTGCCGGCACCAACACCGGAAGGCGGTCTGAACCGCTATATGCAAGAAATTCGCAAATTCCCGCTGCTAGAGCCGGAAGAGGAATATATGCTGGCCAAAGCCTGGGTCGAAAAAGAAGACACCCAAGCTGCGCACCGCATGGTCACCTCTCATCTGCGTCTCGCTGCCAAAATCGCCATGGGCTATCGCGGCTATGGCCTGCCACAGGCCGAGGTGATCTCTGAGGCAAACGTGGGCCTTATGCAGGCGGTAAAACGCTTTGACCCGGAGCGGGGCTTTCGTTTGGCGACCTATGCTATGTGGTGGATTCGCGCCAGCATTCAGGAATATGTCCTGCGCAGCTGGTCGATGGTCAAACTCGGCACCACCTCGGCGCAGAAAAAACTGTTCTTCAACCTGCGCAAGGCCAAGGCCCGCATCGGCGCGTTGGAAGAGGGCGATTTGCGCCCCGAAAATGTGGCCCGTATCGCCCATGACCTTGGCGTGACCGAAAAAGAAGTGATCAGCATGAACCGGCGTATGTCCGGTGGCGATGCCTCTTTGAATGCGACCGTCGGATCCGATGGCGAGGGCACGATGCAATGGCAGGATTGGCTAGAAGATGACAGCGCCGATCAGGCTGGCGACTATGAGGCCCGCGACGAGCTTGAGGCGCGCCGTGAGCTGCTTGCCAAAGGGATGGATGTCCTCAATGACCGCGAAAAAGACATCCTCACTCAGCGTCGCTTACAAGAGGCGGTGATCACCTTGGAGGATCTGAGCACGCAATATGGCGTCAGCCGTGAACGCATCCGCCAGATCGAGGTGCGCGCCTTTGAAAAACTACAGGCCCGCATGCGTGAACTTGCCGAAGACAAGGGCATGATAGCGGCGGACTAACGCCCAAAAATACCAAACGATACAAACGATAAGGGCCCCGCAATCTTGCAGGGCCCTTTTGCATTTAACGATACGATGGCCGCCTTAGCCTTCCATCGCTTCCAGCTCGTCAATCATACTGGAAATCATCGACAGACCTTTGTCCCAGAAGCTAGGATCACTTGCATCCAAGCCAAAGGGCGCCAGCAGCTCTTTGTGATGTTTTGATCCGCCCGCCTTGAGCATATCAAAATACTTCTCCTGAAAACCCTCATCGCCCTCGGCGTAAACCGCATATAGCGCATTCACCAACCCATCGCCGAAGGCATAGGCATAGACGTAAAACGGCGAGTGCACGAAATGCGGAATATAGGCCCAGAAGGTCTCATAGCCGTCCATAAACTCAAACGCAGGGCCCAACGATTGGGCTTGCACGCTCATCCATAGCAGGTTGATATCTTCGGGCGTCAGCTCGCCTTCCTTGCGCGCCTCATGCAGCTTGCATTCAAAATCATAGAACGCGATTTGGCGCACCACGGTGTTAATCATATCCTCGACCTTACCGGCCAATAGGATTTTGCGCTGCTCCTGCGTTTCCGCCTTTTCCAGCATTTTACGGAACGTCAGCATTTCCCCGAAAACAGAGGCAGTCTCTGCCAATGTCAGCGGCGTTGACGATAGCATTTCACCCTGTTCAGCGGCCAAAACCTGATGCACGCCGTGGCCCAATTCATGCGCCAATGTCATGACATCACGTGGCTTACCAAGGTAATTCAGCATTACATAGGGGTGCACGTCCGTGACAGTTGGGTGGGCAAATGCGCCCGGTGCCTTGCCCGGTTTTACCGCCGCATCAATCCAGCCATCGCTGAAAAACGGTGCTGCAATCTCGGCCATTCGCGGATCAAAGGCACCGTATGCCTCCATCACCATATCCTTGGCCTCATCCCAGCCAACAATGCGCGTGTCTTCCATTGGCAGAGGTGCATTGCGATCCCACGTCTGCATCACATCCAGACCCAGCCACTTGCGTTTTAGCTCATAATACCGGTGGCTTAGCTTGGGGTAGGCCGCGACAACCGCATTGCGCAGGGCCTCAACCACCTCAGGCTCCACATCATTGGACAAATGCCGTCCGGTTTGGGGTGTTTCCATGCCCCGCCAGCGGTCAATCACGTCCTTTTCTTTGGCCTGCGTGTTATGCACACGGGCGAATATCTTGATGTTCTCTGCAAACACCCGCGCCAACTCCCGCGAGGCCATCTCGCGCTTGCTGCGATCCTGCTCTGTCAGGTGATTTAACGTGGCCTCGATGTTCAGCTCTTCACCGTCGATATCAAATGTCAGCCCGGCAATTGTTTCATCAAACAATCGCTCCCATGCATCGCCAACAACGCCCAGATCATGCAGGAATTTCTCCATCTCATCGGACAATTGATAAGGTTTCATCGCGCGAATGCGGTCAAACACAGGCTTATAGCGCGCCAATTCCGCATTCTGCGCAAATAACGCCGTCAGATGTTCATCCTCTAGACGGTTCAATTCCAGCGTGAAAAACACCAAAGGCGTCGAAAAATCCGTCAGTTTTTCCTGACAATTTGACATAAACTGCGCGCGTTCCGCATCAATCGTCAGCTGGTAATAGCGCAGCCCGGCATAGGACATAATCCGCCCTGAAATCTGGCTGATCTTTTCATTGCGCAGAACACAGTTCAACAACTCCGCTGCACTCAACCCTGCCAGCTTATCTTCGTAATCGGCTGCAAAACTCGCGCATTCACCCTCTAGCCAGTCCAGATCGGTCTGCAATTGCGGCGCATCGGGTGATTCATACAGATCGCTTAGGTTCCATTCGGGCAAATTGCCCAGCCCCTCGGCCCCCCCGGATGTGGCATTGGCGTCGCGGACAGGAAAGGGAAGGTTCAGCATCTGGGCCTCATGTGATCTGTGAAAACTCTGATCCTCAGATAGGCAGAGGGGCAGGGTGGGTGCAAGGGGCACAGGCCACAACTTGTTGTGCAGGTGATAACAAACTGCCGCATCTCTGTCGCTTTCGATGCTTTCCGGCCGGGGCTGCAGGCGCTAAGCTAGGGCAAAGATCCTGTTTGACGGAGTGAAACGTGAAATTTCTACGCTATGGCGACTTGGGTGCCGAAAAACCCGGTGTTCTGGATCAAAACGGTATGATCCGCGATCTTTCCGCCCATGTCAGTGATATTGCCGGACCGGCTCTTGCCAACCTGCCGTCAATTGATCCTGAAACCCTGCCCTTGGTGCCCGGCACGCCCCGTATTGGCTGCCCCGTTGGTCAGGTCGGGAAATTCATCGGCATTGGCCTGAATTACAGTGATCACGCGGCCGAGGCAGGCCTAAGCCTGCCCCCCGAACCCATCGTATTCATGAAGGCAACAAGCAGCATCTCCGGCCCCTATGATCCGGTGATTATACCGCGAAATTCCGTCAAATCCGATTGGGAGGTAGAGCTTGGCGTCGTCATCGGCAAGCCAGCGAAATATGTCGATGAGGCAGATGCGCTGGATCACGTGGCGGGCTATTGCATCGTCAATGATGTGTCCGAGCGGGAGTTTCAGGCAGAGCGCGCCGGTCAATGGACCAAGGGCAAAAGCTGCGACACCTTTGGCCCCATCGGCCCCTGGCTTGTCACCCCGGATGAGGCGGGTGATCCCCAAAACCTAATGCTCTCCCTTGATCTGAATGATCAGCGCATGCAGACGGGCAACACATCCGCCATGGTGTTCTCTGTGGCCTTCATCATTTCATATCTCAGCCAAATGATGAGCTTGCAACCGGGTGATGTCATTGGCACAGGCACGCCTCCGGGCGTTGGCATGGGCATGAAACCACCGCGGTTTTTGCAAGCCGGTGATGTCATGGCGCTAGAGGTGCAGGGGCTGGGCCATCAACGACAGCGCGTCATGCAAGACGGCGCCTGAATTCGCGCATAAACCCCATCCGTTACCCAAAGGGGTTTCGCCGCGAAACCTATGGTTCCACCCAAGCAGCGCAGCAGCGCCACCAGCTTGGGTGGTGGTTTAACACAGCAAACGCCCTAACAGGTCCAGATCAGACCTCTTAGGGCACCGGCTTATTTGTCGTGGTGCTTGTTGAAAAACGCGAGCGATTCCGCAATCGCCGCGTCTCGCATGGGTTTGCTTTCCATCAGAACCTCATGCTCGGCCCCTTCGACCATGCGCAGCTCGCCATTTGACCAGCCTTGCATCCGGTCTTTGATTGCGGTCGAATCAACGATGCATTCCTGACTGCCCAGAAATGTCAGACCAGGCACGGATGGGGCGGGTCGTGCTGCCAGATCCCGCGCCTCTACCAACGCTTCGTGAAGCCAGTGCAACGATGGCCCCGCCAAGGATAGCTCGGGATATGACCTCACTTGATCTTGCATAATCCGGTACATCTCGGGGTCCGTGTTCAACGAATTGCCCTCAAACGGCGCATCCAACACATAGGTCACATCAGATGTGCCCGGTGCAAACCCCTTGGCAAGCCCCACTTGCTTGCTCGCCCAGCTTAGCGCCCAAGCCGCAGGACGCAGCGCAGAGGACATCAAAATTCCCCACATAGGGGCCGAGAATATCGCGCCGTTAACGTCGATCCCCTCATACAGGGCCCGCAGCCCGATACATCCCCCCATAGAGTGGCCAAAAACATACCACGGCTTGGGCAGATCCAACTCCTGCGCCGCCTCAACCATGGCCGCAACATCCTTTTGGTAATCTTGAAACTGCTCAACATACCCGACGCGCCGATCCTCAATCAACCGATCCGCAAGACCCTGCCCACGCCAATCAACCGCTATCGTGCTATAGCCTTGGGCGGCAAACGCTGTCGCCGACATCGCGTATTTTTCGACAAACTCGGTACGTCCGGGAAACATCAAAATCGTTCCCAAACCCGCATCCGCCCGCCAAACCGCAAGACGAATGCGCACATCATCAGAGGCGCGCGCCCAATAGGCTTGCACCTCGTCAGACCCCAAAGCAACGTCGTTGTAAAAGGGTGCTGTGTCCAATTTCATCAGCTAAGTGCCGCGCCTAGCTTCATCGCGGCACCCATGTCGCCATCGACGCTTAGCTTGCCAGTCATGAAGGCAGTGGTCGGGTTAATTTCACCCGCCAGGATCGCCTGAAACGTATCGGCATCTGCCGTGAGGGTCACGTCGGTTTCTTCGTCGCTGGCACGTACGCCCGCGCCGTCCACAACGATAGACCCTTCGCCCTCGATGCTGAACTTTGCCGAGCCGTCAAAATCGGCATCAGCCATTTTTGCACCCAATGCCTCGACGGCGGCGGAAACGATATCACTCATAGGATCATCCTTTGATTATTCTTCGGAACGGCTGGTATTTTGCGCTCCGGACGCTACATTTAAAATTAGTATGCATTGGTTAAAACAATATCTCAAACCTACCCTCGGGGCAGCGTCGCTTGCAATCGCAATTTTGGGCGCTCAGCCGGTGTTTGCGCAGGATACCGATGCCTTGTTGCAGGGGCTTGCCAGCGCGACGGCTGACACCGCCCCCGGATTGGCGGATAGGATTCGCCGGGAGTGGGATAAATCAGGCTCTGCTGCGGCGGATTTGTTGCTGCTGCGCGCGCGCAAGGCCCTAAAACAGCGCGATTTTGGTGCCGCAATCGACCATTATACCGCCCTGACGGATCATGCGCCAAATTTCGCCGAAGGGTGGCATGGTCGCGCCAACGCCTATTTTGCGGCCGATCTTTTGGGGCCTGCGGTTGCCGATCTTGAACGGGCGCTGCTTCTCAATCCTAATCATTTTGATGCGATACGGGGCCTTGCGGTGGTTTTCGAAACCCTGAATCGCCCCCAAGACGCCTATGCCGCCTATCTGTTGGTTAAGTCTATACATCCGCATCATCCAGACATTACAGAGGCGATTGAACGTCTTGAAACCCTGGCCACAGGCCAAAAGCTCTGAAGTAGGAAAACACGGATGGCCGCACAGGGGCAGATCGGACAGGGGCGGGTCACCGCCGTTCTGGGGCCGACGAATACCGGCAAAACACATCTTGCGATTGAGCGGATGTTGGGGCATCGCACGGGTGTTATCGGCTTGCCACTACGATTATTGGCGCGCGAAGTATACGACCGCATCGTCGCGATACGTGGCCCTTCTGTTGTTGCTTTGGTCACCGGAGAAGAGCGCATCGTGCCCCCGCGCACGCAATATTGGGTCTGCACGGTTGAGGCCATGCCCGAGGGGATGGGCTGTGATTTTCTCGCAATAGACGAGGTGCAACTGTGCGCTGATCCAGAACGCGGCCATGTTTTCACCGACAGGTTGCTGCGCGCGCGCGGGCATCATGAAACCATGTTTCTTGGCTCTGATACCATGCGCCCGACCATTTCCGCCTTGGTGCCCGAGGCTCAGTTCCAGCGCCGCGAACGCATGTCCACCCTCAGCTATGGCGGGGCTAGAAAAATCTCCCGAATGCAGCCACGCTCAGCAATTGTTGGGTTTTCAGTGGATAACGTCTATGCCATCGCAGAGCTGATCCGCCGCCAAAAAGGCGGTGCCGCCGTGGTCATGGGCGCGCTCAGCCCCCGCACACGCAACGCTCAGGTAGAGATGTATCAAAACGGCGATGTTGATTTTCTGGTGGCCACGGATGCGATTGGCATGGGTCTTAATCTTGATATCGACCACGTGGCGTTTTCCGCGACCACGAAATTTGATGGCCACCGCATGCGCCCCCTTATGCCCAATGAATTGGCACAAATCGCCGGGCGGGCAGGGCGGGGCATGTCGCATGGAACATTCGGTGTCACGGGCGAGGCATCTCCTCTTGATGACGGTGTTGCGCAGGCCATCATGGACCACCGGTTTGCCCCGATCCAGAAACTCAATTGGCGCAACTCTAGATTGCAGTACGGCACGATTGATTCGTTGATCCGATCTCTGGAATTACCGCCCGATGATGCAATGCTTATCCGTTCTCGCGAGGCTGACGACCTCAAGGTGCTCAAAACGCTCTCACAAGATGGCGTGATCCGCGCGCGCGTCAGTGACGTCGATACGGTGCGTCTTTTGTGGGATGTCTGCCGCATTCCCGATTTTCGCGGCATCAGCCATAACGAGCACGCCAACCAGCTTGAGACCATATTTACCTATCTGCATCAGGGCGGGCGCATGCCCACGGATTGGTTTGCGCGACAGATAAAACGCATCGACCGCAGTGATGGCGACATTGATACTTTGTCCAAACGGCTGGCATATATTCGTACTTGGACCTATGTGGCGCAACGAAACGGATGGGTTGATGACGAAAACCATTGGCGTGGCGAAACGCGCGCGGTAGAAGATCGCCTATCAGATGCGCTTCATGCGCGGTTGACGGAAAAATTTGTGGATCGGCGCACCTCTGTCTTGCTGCGCCGGCTCAAACAAAAGGAGGCCCTTTTGGCCGAAGTGAATGACAAAGGTGAAGTGACCGTCGAAGGTGAATTCGTTGGTCGACTCGAAGGGTTCCGTTTCTTGGCGGACAAAAGCTCGCAGGGGGGCACTCAGGGAACTGAGGCAAAGGTTCTGCAACAGGCCAGCCTTCAGGCGCTTGCACCGCAGTTTCATCTGCGCGCGGACCGGTTCTATAATGCACCGGACACCGAGATTGATTTCACCGAGCAAGGTGGCCTGATGTGGGGCGAATACGCGATCGGCAAACTTGTTGCTGGTTCCGAGCCAATGAAACCGCTGGTCGAGGTGTTTGTTGATGAAATGGCCGGACCGGATGTCGCACAAAAAGTGCAACGCCGCCTACAGCATTTCATTGATCGCAAGGTTGCGGCCCTGTTCGAACCTCTCCTTCTGCTGTCCCGTGATGAGGCCCTCAGCGGCCTTGCGCGCGGTTTTGCCTTCCGCATGGTTGAGGGGCTGGGCATCCTGCCACGCGCCGCCGTTGCGGATGATGTGAAATCGCTGGATCAGGATGCTCGGGGTGCCCTGCGCAAAC
This sequence comes from uncultured Cognatishimia sp., assembly GCA_964021645.1. GTDB lineage: Bacteria > Pseudomonadota > Alphaproteobacteria > Rhodobacterales > Rhodobacteraceae > CANLDA01. The sequence continues at coordinate 24,284 of CAXIAD010000020.1, forward strand.
ACGGCATTCGTTTTGGTCAGTTCACGATCTTTATGCCTCTTCTGTTGAAACCAGCGGCGACGCGCCTGCGTTTGGTGCTGTGGTCTTTGGCCAATGGCTTGCAGGAATTCCCCGAGGCACCGCCTCCGGGTCTTGTGACTGTGCCGTCTGGGCAAACGATGCCGCAGGGCTATCACGCCATGGCCGGCTACCGCGCCTCCGGCGAGCGTGCGATTCGCATCGACATGCTGGAACGTCTGGCCGATATGCTGCGTTCCGAGGACAGCCGTGGCGGATTTGAGGCCAAGGCCGACATGCTGTCGATCACGGGCATGACGCTGGAACAATTCGCTGATCTGATGAGCGGGCTGGGCTATAAAGCTGAAAAAGGCGAGCGCGCCAAGGTGAAAGCCGCGCCCGAGGTGAAAGCGGAAGCCAAGGTTGAGGCCGAGGCGGATACCAATGCCGAAGCCGCGCCAGAAACTCCGGCTGAAGTCGCAGAAGCACCTGCCGAAGCACCGGTCGAGGTGGCTATCGAAGCCGCAGAAACCGTTGCTGAAACGCCTGTTGCTGAAGACACAGCGCCTTCTGAGGAAGCAGCACCTGCCGCTGAGACCCCGGCAGAGCTTGAAACCTTCTATACCTTCATGTGGGCAGGTCGCGCCAACACGCAAAACAACCGTGGCCCCAAAGGCCCGCGTCGCGATCAGTCGCAAGGCGGCCAGAAACAAGGCCAGGGCGAAGGCGGCAAACCCCGCGGCAAAGGTAAGCCACGCGGCAAACCTGGCGGACGCGACGAGCGCCCAAATCAGTTCCAGGCACGGCCTCCGAAAAAAGAGAAAGCCATTGATCCCGATAACCCATTCGCCATGGCGCTTATGGGCCTGAAGGAAAAAGGCTGATACATCAAATACATAGGCCCGCGCCCCTGCAAGGACGCGGGCCTATTCATGTCACAACCCCGTTGCGGTGTGCATCCCAATGACAACAGAAACACCCGCCAAATCCGCGCAACCGTCAGCGCCCAAAACCGGATCAAAAATCCGCGTTGATAAATGGCTTTGGCACGCGCGCTTTTTTAAAACCCGCACCTTGGCTGCCAAAACCGTGAGTGCAGGCAAAGTGCGCGTCAACGATGCCAAAATCACCAAAACATCGCATTTACTGGTCGCCTCTGATGTGTTGACCTTCACTCAGGGTCGTCACACCTGCGTGATCCGGGTCGAATTGCCCGGTACACGGCGGGGTCCAGCGCCCGAGGCGCAAACATTATATACGGATTTGTCCCCGCCGCGGGAAAACAGTCCTCCAAACCCCAGATTTGAGGGAAAAGGCCGCCCAACCAAGAAGGATCGCCGCAATCTGGCTCTTTCACGTGGTGCAGCGCTTGAAGATTAGGTCCCGCTGATTTACTCAGACCAGTGAAACCACGTCAGATGAGACCCCGCTATGACCTATGTCGTCACCGAAAACTGCGTTGCCTGCAAATACACCGACTGCGTCGAAGTATGCCCCGTGGATTGTTTCTATGAGGGGGAGAACTTTCTGGTGATCCACCCTGATGAATGCATTGATTGCGGTGTATGTGAACCTGAATGCCCCGCAGATGCCATTCGCCCGGACACAGAGCCGGATATGGAGAAGTGGGTTGAATTCAATCGCAAATATTCTGAACTATGGCCGGTGATCATCACCAAAAAAGAACCTCTGCCAGATGCTGAAGCACGCGATGGCGAAGCTGGTAAAATGGAGAAATTCTTCTCCGAGGCACCCGGCGAAGGCGGCTAAATCTGCACAATCCAGTTAGGACTGCTGCCTTTTTTGGCATCCGCTGACAGGGTGAATTACACAAATGGCGATGCCCCTGATTCGGGGCATCTCATGGGCTAATTGCACAGCGTAACTGGCTGAAAATACAGACAAAGCACTGTATTTCGCAGGGATGCGCTTTGAAAGCCGCTATTTTTGTGCTATATTGACGATACAACTGAATTTGATCGCCTTTGCCATCCGTTGCGGATGGTTTTTTCGTCAGGATAACAGGGATCGCGGGAAAGATGATTTTCCCGTCGCCCTGTTTTTGTCTGTCGACCAAGGGATCGCACTAGGAAAGACTGCATGAGCAAAGCTAAGAAACTCGACTTCCGCCCAGATGAATTTGTGGTTTACCCGGCGCATGGCGTTGGCCAAATCGTCTCGGTTGAAGAGCAGGAAATCGCGGGCATCAACCTGGAGCTTTTTGTGATTTCTTTTGCAAAAGACAAGATGACCCTGCGGGTACCTACCCACAAGGCGACCGAAATCGGCATGCGTAGCCTCAGCTCGCCTGACGTTGTCGACAAGGCGATGACAACGCTCAAAGGCAAGGCCAAGGTCAAACGCGCCATGTGGTCCCGCCGCGCGCAGGAATACGAGCAAAAGATCAACTCCGGTGATCTGATTGCCATTGCAGAAGTCGTTCGCGATCTGCACCGCACCGATGACCAGCGCGAGCAAAGCTATTCAGAACGCCAGCTTTACGAAGCCGCACTTGAGCGTTTGACACGCGAAGTTGCTGCTGTTGCTGGTGGAGACGAAGTGTTTGCCGCCAAGCAAGTAGATGATGTTTTGATGGCGCGCGCCGCCTGATCTACACGATGTGACTGCTAAAAAAAAAGCCGCGTTCCATGCACAGCTTGGGGCGCGGTTTTCTTTTGGATTCACCCCAATGACAACTGTGTACTTAGCGCGATCAACAGGGTGATTTCGGCCACCTGCTGACATGCCCCTAAAACATCACCGGTTTGACCGCCAATTTTATGTCGTGCCAAACCCGCTACCAAGACCGTGCTGATCGCCACCAACACCAGCATCCAGATCGCAGAAAATCCCAAGACCACGACCAGCGCGCTGCCAGCCAGAAATGCACCAATTTCGGCATTTTTCTGCGGCGGCACCCCTTGGGCATGCGACAATCCGGTTTGGCGCGCATGTGGCAAGGCCACCATAATGGCGGGCATGCAGGCACGTGACACCATGGCAATCGCAACCAGTGGCCAGAACCATGCCCCCTGCGTCATCAACCCTGCAACAACACTCCAACGCAGCGCCAAACTTAGACATAAGGCAATCACACCGTAGCTGCCGATTTGGCTGTCCTTCATGATTTCCAACCGCCGCGCAGGCTCCCAACCGCCCCAAAAACCATCAACCGTATCCGCCAACCCATCTTCATGCATGGCCCCGGTGATCACGGCACTACTGGCGATCCAAACGATGGCAGCAATCCCTGCTGGCACACCAAGACCTAAACAAACCCAACTTAGCACCCCTGCGATTGCTGCCACCACGGCCCCCGCGATGGGATAGGCCCAAGCCGCCGCAGCACTGCGCTCAAAGCTCGCAACAACGGGTAATCGCGTCAAAAGCGCAATGGCAGTGACGATATCGCCCATTCGGACGCGGTGCGTGTCGGCGTTGATCATATGCGGGTCTTTTCCTGACTTGTGACGCTCACCCGTTCAGGTAAACAACCTTGTGACACGGGATTCAACAGGGGGGCTACTATGTCCGACGGTTTTTCAACACTTGCTGGCTTTCAGGACATCCTGAACGGGCTGAGCAGCACTAATGACGCGGCACAAACCGCTGCCGCAGAGCGTAACGGCCAATTGACCAAACCCCCCGGTGCCTTGGGGCGGCTTGAGGATATGGCGATTTGGTACGCGGGATGGCGCGGTAATCCACGCCCTGAAATCACGGCCCCTCAGGTGATCATCTTTGCTGGCAATCATGGTGTGACTGCGCAGGGCGTCTCTGCATTCCCGTCTGAGGTCACCGAGCAAATGGTGCTGAATTTCCAACATGGCGGTGCGGCGATCAACCAATTGTCCAAAGCAGCTGGCGCAAGCCTGAATGTGCATGCCCTATCACTGGATGAACCCACCGCAGATTTCACGCAATCCGCCGCCATGAGCGAGGACGCCTGCGTCGCCGCCCTGCTTGCGGGTTGGAATGCGGTTGATGTGTCCGCAGACCTGCTTGTCGTTGGCGAAATGGGCATTGGCAACACCACTTCAGGCGCGGCGATTGCGCATGCGCTTTATGGGGGAACGGCTGAGGATTGGACCGGGCGCGGCACAGGCGTGGATGACGCCGGCTTGATCAACAAAGCCCGCGTTGTGCGCGAGGCCGTGAGCTTGCATCCGGTGAGCGGGCTTGAGGCGCTGCGGTGCCTTGGCGGTCGGGAACTTGCCGCGATGGCAGGCGCGATTGTGCGTGCCCGTATGTTGAGCATTCCGGTCATCATGGACGGGTTTATCTGCACCGCTGCCTGCGCCTGTCTTGAAAGCGCGCAGACCGGCGCGCTTGATCACGTGATCGCAGGCCATGTCAGCGCCGAGAGCGCACATGCAGCCGTATTGCAAAAGCTGGGTAAAGAGCCAATTTTGTCGCTGGGCATGCGTTTGGGCGAAGGGTCAGGTGGTGCCTTGGCGATCAATATCCTGAAATCTGCGGTTGCCTGTCATTCCGGCATGGCCACCTTTGCCGAAGCAGGTGTTTCTGACGCCTAAGGTGTTTCTAGTTAAATTGGCACCGAAGAGACTAATTGCTGACGAAACGGGGGGGGCTCTGCCCCCCACGCACATTGTACAATGTGCGATCCCCCCGGGATATTTTTACTCAGAAGAAGTTGTAAAGGCGGGGCATTTTTCGGTGCATCTAGCGGCGTCGGTTCGCTCAATGCTGGAGTGAAGGGCGGTTTCCAGTTCCTTTTCCAACTCTTGGGCGCGTTGAATATAGGGTTTGTTTTGGCCTGTGGGGATTTCTGGATCCCAAAGTTGGGCCAATTCGCGCACGGTATAGCGGTCATGTTGATAAAAGGTTTGCTCAGCTTGTGCGGCCTCGTATTCGGTCAGCCCCGCATTTTCCAAGACGTAGCGCCCTGCGCGCAGCGAGGCATCAAACATTTCGCGTACAATGTCGTTGGCCCCTGCTTGGTACAATTGATACACCGTATGGCGGTCACGGGCGCGAGCGACAATATGCAGATCGGGGCGTGCGCGCCGGGCCTGTGCCACCAGTTTGACCGCCGAGGCCGGATTGTCCAAGGCAACCACCAATACGCGGGCATTATCCAGTCCCGCAGCCTTTAGCATCTCGGGTCGGGTTGGATCGCCAAAGAATCCTTTGACGCCGAAACTACGCATTAGATTGATCGCGTCCATATCGTGATCAAGCACCACAGTGTTAAACCCAGCGCCGCGCACAATGCGGTTTACGATTTGCCCAAACCGCCCAATGCCCGCGATAATCACGGGGCCTGCCTCATCTATTTCATCCGCGTCCAGATCCTCGGAACCATCGCCAATTCGGCGCGACAGTAGATCGTACAGGATGAACAGCAGCGGTGTGATCAGCATTGAAAGCGCCACCACCAGCAGCACAGTTTCACTCAGCGAAACGGGCAAAACATGCTGTTGCACCGAAAATGAGACCAGCACAAAGCCAAATTCCCCGGCTTGCGCAAGGCCAAGGGTAAAGAGCCATTGGTCGCGTCCTCGCAGCTTAAAAGCCCGACCTAATATGAACAGTACCGACGCCTTGATCAGCATTACGCCCAATGTCAGCCCTAGGATGTACAGTGGATCACGAAACAGTACGGCGAAATTGATACCCGCGCCCACGGTGATGAAAAACAGGCCTAATAACAGGCCTTTAAACGGTTCTATGTCGCTTTCCAGCTCATGCCGGAACTCAGAGTTTGCAAGCACAACCCCGGCCAAAAACGTGCCAAGAGCCGCAGATAGGCCAACAAGTGACATCAAAAACGCGATGCCAATCACGATCAGCAGGGCAAACGCCGTGTACATTTCGCGCAGACGCGCGGCATGGATAAACCGAAACAATGGCCGTGTCAGATAAATTCCCGCAAGGATGATCGCCCCGACCATGCCGATCGTAACCAGCGTGACGCCCCAACCAGGCAAGCCCTCAACCAATGACAAGGCGGCCTCATGCCCATCCGTTGACGCAGTATCAACGGCGCGCTGCACCGACCCGTCTTGCGACAGCGTGGGCAGGGCAGGCAACGCCAACAACGGCAACAGCGCAAGCATGGGGATGACCGCGATATCCTGCGTCAGCAACACCGCAAAGGTCGACCGGCCCCCGCCTGTCTGCATCAACCCTTTTTCCGACAATGTCTGCAAGACGATCGCCGTAGACGACAGCGCAAATATCATACCAATCGCCAGCGACACACTTAGCGGCTGCCCCAACAGCAGCGCCCCCGTCATAACAGCAGCCCCCGTCAGCCCAACCTGCATCCCGCCAAGTCCGATCAACTTATGACGCATCCCCCATAGCGCGCGCGGCTCCAATTCCAGCCCAATAATAAACAGCATCATTACCACGCCAAACTCGGCAACATGTTGCAAATCTTGGGTTTCGTGACTGCCCACCAAGCCAAAAACCGGCCCGATCACAACGCCAGCCAGCAAATACCCCAGCACAGACCCCAACCCCAATCGCGACGCCAGCGGCACGGCAATCAGAGCAGCAGTTAGAAAAATCGTGGCTTGAAATAGAAATCCTTCCAAGGGGGCCTCCTTCTTGGGGCATAGGTGTAAATGTTAGACGCGCTATGTTGGCAGCGGCGCGTCGCTTTTGGGTTGATCCATGACAATCTGGCTCTGCACACGGCTGACCGCGGGATGGGGCAGCAACACCTCATGTATCAACCGGTTTAACGCAGCCAGATCGGCGCAGTAAATGCGCAGCAAATAATCCGCATCCCCGGTCAGGGTCCAAACGCTGATAATCTCGGGTCGGGTGATCATCAACCGTGATAGGCTTTTGGCCTGTTCGGGGTCATGCGTGCCCAACTGCACCTGCATAAAGGCCTGCACCGATAACCCCAACCGTAACGGATCTAGGCGCGCAGAATAGCCCTTAATATATCCTTCATTCTCCAGCCGTTGCCGGCGACGCCCGGCCTGACTGGCAGATAGGTGCAACTGCTCGCCCAATTGATGCGCGGTCAGATGCGCATCTTTCTGTAATGCGCGCAAAAGACGTGTATCGATTTCGTCCATTTTGCCAATCCTCCGCACACAAATGTGAATTTACATGAATCATACGCGTAATTCATGTGGAATCCATAAATATTTGCGCAAACACCGTGCGCCTGCGGCGATATGCTTATGCCAACGCATCCTTTCACGCATAATACCGGAGTATTCCCATGGGTCCTTTCCCGCACGACGCCCCCAAGGCCGCAATTACCGCAGAGAACCCCGCCGGCACCGATGGGTTTGAGTTCGTCGAATTCGCCCATCCCGATCCCCAAGAGCTGCGCGATCTCTTCGCGCGCATGGGCTATGCCAAAACCGCCCAACATAAATCCAAAAACATCGAGCTGTGGCAGCAGGGCGATATCACCTATGTGTTGAACGCCGAGGCAGACAGCTTTGCCGCTGAATTTGTCACCGAACACGGTCCCTGTGCCTCCTCCATGGCGTGGCGTGTGGTTGATGCCGACAAGGCGCTGGCCCATGCGGTTTCCAAAGGTGCGGTCGAATATACAGGCGCAGGTAAATGCCTTGATGTGCCTGCGATTTACGGCATCGGTGGCTCGCTTTTGTATTTCGTCGATCAATACGGGGATGACGATGCCTATGCGACAGAGTTTGACTACACAGATGACACCAAACCAACCGGGGTCGGCTTTCACTACCTCGATCACCTCACCCATAATGTCCACAAGGGCAATATGGACAAGTGGTTCCATTTCTACGGCGATCTATTCAATTTCCGCGAAATCCGGTTTTTCGACATCGCAGGTAAATTCACCGGCTTGCTATCACGCGCGCTGACCTCACCCTGTGGGCGCATCCGTATACCGATCAACGAGGACCGCGGCGAAACTGGCCAGATCGTTGCCTATCTCAAAAAATATAATGGCGAGGGCATTCAGCACATCGCCGTCGGCTCCGATGATCTATACGCCGCCACCGACCAGATTGCCGAAAACGGGGTGAAATTCATGCCCGGCCCGCCAGAGGCCTATTACGACATGAGCTATGAGCGTGTCATCGGCCATGACGAGCCCAAAGAGCGCATGATGAAACACGGAATTCTGATCGACGGCGAGGGCGTGATTGACGGTGGCGAAACCAAAATCCTGCTACAGATTTTCTCCAAAACCGTGATCGGCCCGATCTTCTTTGAGTTCATCCAGCGCAAAGGCGATGATGGTTTTGGCGAAGGTAACTTCAAGGCGCTATTTGAATCGATCGAGCGTGAGCAGATCGAAAGCGGAGAGCTCGCTGCCGAATAAGGGCCGAGTAATAGCCGAATAATAATCGGCATTTCCGACAAGAACTACGGCGGCGTATTCTCCCTAGATGCGCCGTCTTTTTTGTTGGTAAAACACCTGCATTAACCATTTTTTTCGCCAAAATCCGCGAAATGTACATTTCAGAGGTCGAAATTACCATTTCGCCACTTTCGACAAAAATGAACGCTGCGCGCGTCGCTATCACCCTGCGTTAAACCGCAATATATGGGCCATGACGGTGCAGGTTTTTGGGGAAAATCGCTTCAAACACCGCCAATAGGCTCTCAAGAATCGGGGTTAACGCAGCGTTCGGTGGGGGTAATCCACCCTATCCTTTGGGCAGTTTCAGCACCAGATTTTGACCGGATTTAACATAGCGCAGCTCGGTTTCGGCAATGGCTGAAACACGGCCTCCGTCGATGCGATCCCCGACTTGCACCTTCTTATAGCGCCCGTTTGACAGTCTCACCAAGGCGCGGCGCTCGGATGCGGATCCATAGACGCCAATCAAATTCACCTTCCTCAGGTTGATCGAATTACGCAATGTGGCTTGGCGCGCAACAGAGGCCGTTGTGGGAATGCCGGGGGTTAGGGAGGCAGATGCCGGAACGGCGACTGCACTGCCCGAAGCCTGAGATTTGGCAATGATTTCAACAAAGTTAGCCGGTCTTGATTTGGGTTTTAACGACGCGATGACAGCCTGTTTCGTGGCTGTTTGATCACCCTCTGCAAGCGTTTTTGCATTCTCGGGGCGCAGTTTTGGGCGGATAGAGGCCAGCTCATCGCGCGAGCGCCCAGCCAAGGTGGCGCGCTCGTTTTGCTCAACCAATGTGGTCGGGCGCAGCTTGGGCCGCTTTGCAGCCAGTGCAGCGGTCAAGGCGGCGTTTACGCTCTGCTCAACCGAGGATTCTGGCGCATCATTGCGCGTCGGAAATTGCGGTGGCAACACCGACGGGCGCCCGGCATAAACCACAAATCCCTCCGGCGTCACCGATCCCTGTTGCGTCGCCACAACCAACCCACGTTCATCAAAATCAAACGTAGTCCCCGCCGCCGCCGGAGAGGCAAGTGGCGCCAAAACTTTGTCCGGCTGCACCTGTGAAAGCGCCGGCAAAGCGATGGCATCATGGCTGGTTGAAACAGTGTCAATTGAGGCGACATACAGATCATCCAGAGCGATAATACCGGGCGTATGTGGCTGCTGAGGAACCGTGTCCCAAATCCCCGTTGCCGCATATAGTTTCTCGCCATCAAGAGGTAAGGCAACTGCGGGTAGCTCTGGAATTTCCTCTGAAGTATCAAGGGCTTCTATTTCGGCGGTGTCTGTTACGGTGTCGCCAGAAACAGGGGCTAGTGTTTCAACATTGACGTCAACGGCCTCGTCCGCACTCTGCGCAATTTGCTCTGGCGCACCAAAACCAAGCAGGCCGGCCAACCCGTCTTTGGTGAAAATAGTGGCCCAAATCGCGACCCCAGCCAGAAAGGCCAACAGCAGCAGCGTAAGGATCAAACCGAGAAAACGTGGCTTGCCGCCGATCTCTTTTTTGGGCTTTTCGCGAGAGCCAAAAACCGTCATTTTTTGGGCGTCAGAAATAGGGGCCACAGTGGTGTCAGCTTCGGCGCTTACAACGCCAACCCCGCCTTTTGAACGGCGCCGAAACATGCCACCCCGCTCTGCTGGGGCATCTGGTGTTTGCTCTGTGTCTGATGAGGCCTTGAGGCTCGCTGCAATTGCGGCAGGATCGAACCGGAGGGTGTGTTCAAAATCCTCCTCAACACCATTGCCGCCGAGAGTCTCCTCAGCCGGAACCTGAATATCAGGCGCTAACGTGCTTTGCGGGGGCAGAGCGGCGGGGGCAGCAACCGCAGGGGCCGCCGCCGCACTATCATCAAGGCCCCGGCTGGCCCGAATGCTGGCAAACGAATGCTCTACTTTCTCATCTTTTGTAACGCTAACAGGTGCCTCGATTGGCGGCTCTTCTGCCAAAGCTACAGGCTCATCCTGGCTCTCTACAATCAGTGGACCTGACGAAACCACCGTAACAGCTTCCCCATCCGGCATGGGCGATACATTGGCGGCTAAAATGCTTTCTGATTGCGCCGACGCGCCAAAAAACGGCTCTCCAGAAAAATCTCCATCCGCAGGAATGGCCACAAAACAAACCGGGTTAAATCCATGTTCCGTGGCAAATGCTTCGGCCTCTTGCAGGGTTTCTTTTGCAACAGCGGCGATCTGACAGTGCGCGTCCTGTGCTGTGACATCAAACGACAGATCCTCAACCGCATAGGGTGTTGCTCCATCCAATGCATGAAGAACCACCTCATTCAGTGTGTCAGAATCTGTAGTTGATATATCCAGCGACAAATATTTGATCTGGTCATTAGGAATGATCAGCTTGCACAAAATCGTGTCATCAGCCGATCCGCTGGCCGTTGCCCGCAAATCACGCAGCGCGCCTGCTAGATTGGGATCATCAAGGGCCACTTCGCCCAAATGATGCCAGCCACCAGTGGTGCGGCACAAAAGGCCAATGCCCTCAAAGGACAGGGATAGCGCGAAATTTGGTTTCATGCAGCGGCTCTACCATTAGACCTAAATAAACGTGAAGCCCTTGCTTGGCCTCAGGATTTTATAGCAGGTATTCGCCTAGGGGGAAGAAAAAGCCGACACTTACCAAGGAATGTTATTTCTCATGCGTTACACTCCTAAGCGAGGCTAATACAAAGGAGAGCAGCATGCGCATTCTAAAGGTTCTGACAGTCACGAGTTTGATTCTTGTGGCGTTCATGGGAATAACACAACAGGTTCAGGCCGGTGAGATTGTCGTCACAGGTCAAGGTCGCGTTGACCAAAGCCCTGATATGGCGGTGATTTCATTGGGTGTTCAGCATCAGGCACCGACTGCGCGCAACGCCATGGATACCGTTAGCAAAGCAACCGCAGATATGCTTAAGCGTTTAAAAAGTAACGGAATTCACGCCCGTGACATTCAAACCAGCGATCTATCTATGCATCCGGTTTGGGATCATAATGCGACACGCAACAACGAGCAGCGCGTTATTGGGTTTGTTGCCAACAACCGCGTGCTTGTTCGTGTGCGGGATCTGGATTTGCTTAGCAAGGTTCTGGATGATGTGATCAATGATGGCGCAAATCAGTTTTCTGGGCTGAGCTTTGCATTACAAGATCCCAAGCCTGCCTTGGACGAGGCCCGCCGCCGTGCAGTGGCAGATGCGCGTGCCAAGGCTGAACTCTACGCGCTTGCGGCTGGGGTTGATTTGGGGGCGATTCTCTCTTTGTCGGAGGCAAATGCACATCGCCGCGAACCAATGTACATGGAGGCGGCTGCCATGCGTTCTGACGCGGGTGTGCCGGTTTCTGCGGGCGAGGTCAGCACCGAAGCACAGGTCACCATTGTTTTTGAGATCGCTCAATAATCACTTTAGTAGGCAAACAAATGGGCCGCCCAATAGGACGGCCCATTCTTGAATTATAGAGTTGTTCACGCGGTAGCTTTGGCCAATGCTTGATCCAGATCGGCGATCAGATCTTCGGCAGTTTCGGTGCCGATTGAAATGCGCACCACATTCGGGCCTGCACCTGCCGCTTCTTGCTGCTCTGGTGTCAATTGACGGTGCGTGGTCGAGGCAGAGTGGATGATTAATGAACGTGTGTCCCCAAGATTGGCGACATGGCTGAAAATCTCCAGGCCATCGACCATCTTAACACAGGCTTCATACCCGCCCTTGATGGCGACGGTGAACAGGCCACCAGCGCCCTTGGGGCAAATTTTGGCGACGCGATCAAAATAGGGGGAGCTTTCTAGCCCGGCGTAGGTGACATAATCCACGCGCGGATCATCTTCTAGCCACTTGGAAATCCGTTCGGCGTTCTGCACATGGCGCTCCATGCGCAAGCTAAGAGTTTCAACACCCATGAGCGTATAGTGTGCGGCCTGCGGGTTCATCGTCATGCCCAGATCGCGCAAGCCAATGGCAATACCATGAAACGTAAAGGCCAGCGGGCCAAATGTTTCGTGGAACTTCAAGCCGTGATAGGCAGGCTCTGGTTGGCTGAGTGACGGGAATTTGTCGTTTGCAGACCAATCAAATTTACCAGAATCTACAACACAGCCGCCTGTGACGGTGCCGTTGCCAGTCAGGTATTTTGTGGTGGAATGCACAACCAATGCTGCGCCGTGTTTGATTGGATTACACAGATATGGCGTGGCCGATGTGTTATCCACAATTAGTGGAACGCCTGCTTTGTCGGAGATCGCTGAGATCGCGTCCAGATCCGTAATGTAGCCGCCGGGATTGGCGATGGATTCACAGAATACCGCGCGGGTATTTTCATCAATTGCTGCTGCAACTGCTGCCTCATCATCGAAATCAACGAATTTCGCGTTCCAGCCAAAGCGTTTGATGGTTTGGCCAAATTGCGTGACGGTGCCACCATATAGACGGGTTGAGGCAACAACATTCATGCCGGGTGACATCAACGGGAATAGCGCCATGATCTGTGCTGCATGACCAGACGAGCAGCAAACTGCGCCAGCACCGCCCTCAAGCGTTGCAATGCGTTCCTGCAAAACCGCAACTGTTGGGTTGGTTAGCCGTGAATAGATATAGCCAACTTCTTGAAGGTTAAACAGGGCCGCTGCGTGTTCTGCGTCGCGAAACACATAGGCTGTTGTTTGGTAGATCGGTGTCTGCCGTGCGCCAGTTGCTGGGTCAGGACGGGCGCCTGCGTGAATTTGCAGCGTATCAAAGCCATGGGTTGGGCTATCGGACATGATCTGTCTCCTTCAGGAATGCTTGAAAAAATGTTGATAAAATGTGTAGGCGAAAGTGCGACAGCACTCAACACTGCACTGTTGGAAAGATAGTTGTGCTGAAACGAAGGTGAATTTCAGGAAAATATGCCAATTGCTCCACTTCAATAGAACATCATCGCATCCAAAACCCTTCGCGCTTGATTTTGTTACGGATGGCCTGTTCCTTGCGGGGAAGGTTATCGCGGTCAAACAGATCTCGAACCTTTTGCCCGCGCCCCTGATAAATCATCCGTTTGATGGGTTCATATTGCTTGATTACTTTTTTCAAACGGTTTGGGGCGGTGATTTCTTCTAGTGCCTCAACTACGGCGTCACTTTCGCGAGCATATAAAAGCGGCAACAAACGATAGTGACAGCTGGTGTCACCGTCCAAGTATCCGGTGGGCAACGCATCACGTCCCCCGCCAAGTGCATGGATCACCAGCGGCAACGCGACTTGATCCAACCAAGGCTGCATCGTTTGGCAAACCAATTCCTCAGGTGGGCGATCTAGAATGGCTGTGGCGTATTCGAAAAACAAATCCCCAAATTGTTTGGGGCATTTGTAGTAAAAATAACCAGCATTGAAATACAAATAGCGACGCCAGAATTCATCTGGCTGCGCCACATCCAATGAGCTTTCGAAATCCAGCCCGAACATATCGTAGAGCGATTTCCAGGTTTGCGTATAGCCAGGGCCATATAATTCGATTGTGGGCCAGGTTCCGGTCACTTTGCGCGAGGCTGACGGGCGTTCAAAATCAAAGGGCACAGTGCTTAGCTCGCCAGTGATCAATGTGTCGGTATCAAAAAACACAAAGGGCTCGCCTTCTGGCAGCGCTTTTAGGGCCTCAATTTTATTTCCATAGGCATAGGATTCGCCAAACCGATGGTTCTCAAACGGTAAAATTTCGGCTCCCAGCTCCGTTAGGGCTTCTAGAATTCCGGCATCCTGAATCGATGGATCGCCTGACCAGTGGGGGCCGGGCTGCGGAACTGCCACAAATAACGTGCCTTTGAAATCAGGGGAATATCTGCGCAAAGAGGCAGCAAAAATCACCGCCTCATAGCTAAGCCGGCCAGCTTGACCGACTATCATGATATTGAAAACAGGCGTTTCTTTTGGTTTCTGGGCCATCGGTCTCTTTGCTTTGTGCCGTTTGGTCTCATGCGCTTAGGCGTGACTATAGGGGCAATGTTGCCATCGCAAAAGGCGTGAAATTTTGGAAATGTGCTGTAAAGTGGGTTCATTACATTTGGGAGACATAGAATGCTCGATATTTTTCTTGTTATATTAGCGATTTCGCTTGGCGAAACGGAGGGCTCACGGGCGAGCGAAGCTGTCCCTCTCGGTGATGTTGAAATCACGAATGCCGCACCCAAAACGGTTGCGAGGGCCGCAGAAGATCAAACCCCAAGTGGCAAATTCCTGACAGCAACCGAAGTGAAGCCAATCCTTACCGCCACAAAATCCAGTTGGGTCGCTGTGCGCGAATGGGAGGGACAGGATTTGGTCTAT
>CAXIAD010000021.1:0-38701 GCA_964021645.1 uncultured Cognatishimia sp.
CCGGGGTAACCCGAGGGAAAGCGCCACAGAAAATAGACGTCCTCTGTCCGCAGAGGTCACGGTGAAAAGGTGAGGTAAGAGCTCACCGCAGGACTGGTAACAGAACTGGCATGGCAAGCCCCACCAGGAGCAACGCCGAATAGGGACTTCGCGCGGGATTGATCGGGCAACCGATATCGTCGCAGGGCCACCTTGGCCCAGAAGTCCGGGTTGGCAGCTAGAGGTGTTCTGGTAACAGGGCATCAAGATGAATGATCATCCAGAGAGGGCAACCTCTTGGACAAAATCCGGCTTATAGGTCCTCTGTGCGTATTTATTGCAAGGAATAGTAAGAAATGTCTGCCTCTGCCTAGTTTCTTGCTCTGAGGCCATTGACTCGGGGGCGGGCGTCATTAAAAGGCAGCTTCATAAGAATTTCACGGGCTAATGAATGCCCGCCGCAGGAGAAGACAAATGGCGAAGCCTACCACAATTAAGATCCGCCTGAACTCGACCGCGGGCACGGGCCATTTTTACGTGACCAAGAAAAATGCACGTACCATGACCGAGAAAATGGTCGTCCGTAAATACGACCCGGTGGTGCGTAAGCATGTTGAGTACAAAGAAGGCAAGATCAAGTAAGATCGACCCCTTTTAGACATAGCATAAGCCGCGCCATCAAAGCGCGGCTTTTTGCATTTCAGATCGCGCTTTGTTCAACAGTCTTCCGAACAAAGGATGCGACCATGTCCCTCCCCATATTGATTCGATCCGCAGGGCCGCGTGATGCGGATGCTGTCACTGCATTGTTGCGCAGGTCCTATCCAACGCTGCTAAAGGCCGATTACAGCGCGCAGACACTTGCACAGGCCTTGCCGCATATCACCACAGCTCAGCCCAACTTGTTGACCTCTGGCACCTATTTTCTGGCCCAAGATGATGAGAGTGGGGAAATCGTCGGGGCGGGTGGCTGGACAGACTTTAGCCCGACCAACGGGGTTGGCGCATTGGGAGAGGGGCACCTGCGCCATTTTGCGACCGACCCTACCTATGTGCGGCGCGGGGTTGGTACGGCACTCCTACGGGCTGTTTTGGCGTCTGCGCGGGGCTTTGAGGTGGCGCGGTTGAAGTGCATCAGCACGCTGACGGCGACGGCGTTCTACAGGGCGAACGGATTGTGCGGATCGCGCGAGATCGAGGTGTGTCTTGTGCCCGGTGTCTATCTGCCAGCGGTCGAAATGCAGATCGAATTGTCGCCTCTGTCCTGAGAGGGACCACTTGCCATCCATGCATCGGGCGAATGGTCGCGGAATACGGGACTAAAAATGCAAAAGGCCGATCCCTAGGACCGGCCTTTCATCAAATTGGTGTGTTAGTTCGCTTATTCGCGGTTGCCCAGCAATTGCAGCAGGAACATGAACATGTTGATGAAGTCGAGGTAGAGGTTCAGCGCGCCCATGATGGCTGCTTTGCCTAGCCATTCGGTATCACCGTGATGCGCATGCGCCAGATACTCTGTCTTGATCTTCTGCGTGTCATAGGCGGTGAGACCGGCAAAGATCAGCACACCCAATACGTTGATCGCAAAAGCAACGATGCCTGAGCCCAAGAAGATGTTGACGATCGAGGCAATCAGAATGCCAACCACGCCCATGATCAAAAAGCTACCCCATGCAGAGATGTCTTTTTTGGTGGTGTATCCCCAGATCGACAGGCTTGCGAAGGCGATAGAGGTGATCAGGAACACCTGAATGATCGAAAACCCAGTAAATACGAGGAAGATCGAGTTAAGAGACAGGCCCATTGTCAGCGCGAAGGCATAGAAAACCAACTGTGCTGTGGCGGCTGACATGCGATTGATCATCGCGCTTAGGCCAAAGACAAAGGCAAGCGGCGCGAACATGATCACCCATTTAAGCGGGGAGGCGTAAATCGCATGACCCAACGATGTTAGGTACTGACCTTCGCGCAACTGTGCGACAGCGGCAGAAGGGTCAGTTGTAACCGCAAGACCGGCAATTGCCCAAGCGGAGGCAAATGTGATCAACATGCCCACGGACATTGTGCCGTAGACCTTGTTCATGTGGGCGCGCAGCCCTTCGTCGATCGCTGCGGCGCTGGCGCCCACTGCTGATCTGATCGTGCCGTATTCAGCCATTTAAGCCTCCGAATTATTATTCAAGTGAATCGCCAGCGTATGCGGCGACCGTCACAAGGGAATATCGGTGAGCTTACCCCGCATTTCAAGGATTTCCGCACAAATCGCCGGGTTTTTACACAAACTTGGCGTCGCGACCCGATTGTAGACCTGGAATGGGCCAATCTCGGGTCGCGAATTCAGGTATTTGCGCAAATTTCCGTCGCGAGGCATTCAGATGACGATGTCCGATGCCTAGGAGAATGTGATGGCGTTTAGCGAAGCCACCTGTTGGGCGCATTCCATTTGACGCGGTTTGTGACTGTTTTGGCGGGCTTGGTTATCTGGTTTGCATCAGCCAGCCCCGCATCCACCAATCCCGCATCAGGTTGCTTTGGCGGCGTGTCACGATGACGGAGCATGGTGAGAAAATTCGCCAGAACCGGTAAACTGAGAGTTTTGAGCCCGTAACGCTTGGTCTGGGTGTTGATAAAAGTCATGTCTCATCTCCTTGTGTTTGGCGATTGGTTATCCGTCATTCATCAAACCTGTTGATATGTATGCCGGAGTATGGTTCATCATAAAAACGATTGTTTGTGCGACCATCCATCAAGGAACGTGATGATATGAGAAATTTAGATGTCACAACGCTGCGCAGTTTTGTTGCCGTTGCAGATTTGGGAGGGGTGACAAAGGCCGCCGGCTTTTTACATCTCACGCAGTCGGCGGTGTCTATGCAGTTGAAACGGCTAGAAGAATTGCTGGACGTGTCATTGTTGGATCGGGCAGGGCGCGGCATTGCCTTGACTGCTGAGGGTGAACAGATGTTGGGATACGCCCGACGCATGGTCGCGCTGAATGATGAGGTTGTACGCCGCCTCACGGATGAGGAATACGTTGGCACGGTGACCTTGGGCATTCCGCATGACATCGTTTACCCCGCGATCCCGCGTGTGTTGCAACAACTAAAGGCGGCCTATCCGCGTGTCAGGGTCCAGTTGATTTCGTCTTATACCAAGGCGCTAAAGGCGCAGTATGACAAAGGCGAATGTGATCTGATTCTGACAACAGAATTTGAACGGGGGGGCGAGTTGCTGATTACCTTGCCTCTCGCGTGGATTGGGGCACCGGGGGGGGCGACGTGGCGCCGACGTCCGTTGAAATTCTCATCTGGCAAGCATTGCCTATTCCGGCCTCGGGCGCTGGCCGCATTGGAAAGCGCGGGAATTGAGTGGGAAATGGAAGTGGATACCGAATCTGACAGAACCATCGAGGTGACAGTCAGCGCCGACATGGCCGTCACCGGAATGATCGAGGGCACACAACCGCCGCATCTAGAGGTGATTGACCATGGCGGGGCGCTGCCCAACCTCGGAGAGCAACATATCAATATGTATGGGGCAGAGCCGGGCAAGGGTGAGGCGATCAATCACCTTGCCGGGCTGCTGCGCAAAGGTTTTCAACGCATGGATATGCGCCAAGAGGGAAGCGATACGGCGCGCAGGATTGTCGCGCTGTGATCTAATGCGTGCGCCTTAGGTTATGGTGATGACGACTTTGCCGGTGGATTTGCGGCTGCGCAGTAATTCCATCGCCTCGCTGGCTTGCTCTAGGGGCAACACGTGGCTGATATGGGGTTTCAACCGCCCACTGCTGTACCAGTCAAACAAGGTCGTAAGGCTGTCGCGGATAACGGTGGGTTTGAATGCCAAATAGCCGCCCCAATACAGGCCCATCACCGAGATGTTTTTGACCAATAGGTGGTTTGCCGGAATTTTCGGAACCTCACCGCTGGCGAAACCGATTGGCAGAATGCGGGCTTCTGGGCGGCAAGCGCGAAAGGCTGCCTTGAACTGATCGCCGCCAACCGGATCATAAACGACATCTGCCCCACCTAGGGCTTTTACTTCGGCGCGAATGTCAGCTGTGGTCGCATCAATAAGATGATCTGCACCGGCGGCCTTGGCGACGGCGAGCTTATCGGCCCCTCTGGCACAGGCGATGACATTTGCCCCCATCAGTTTGCCGATTTCGACAGCGGTCAGACCAACACCCCCTGCGGCCCCCAGTACCAATAGATTTTCGCCCGGTTGCATCCGTGCGCGGTAATCCAATGCGACATGGCTGGTACCATAGGCGATCAGGAATGCTGCGGCATCCTCAAAGGGCATTTCATCCGGGATAGGAACAGCGCGCGCGGCGTCAAAACAGCCATATTCAGCAAGCCCCCCCTGGCCACCAAATACGGCGATGCGCGTCCCCGCGGTCAGGTGCTCTACCCCTTCGCCACAGGCATCCACCACGCCTGCGACTTCCATGCCGGCCACGAATGGCAGCTCGGGTGTGTCCTGATAGGTTCCCTTTTGCATAAGTAGATCGGCGAAATTCAACCCGCATGCCATGATGCGGACCCGAATCTCTCCGGCCTCTGGGGAGGGAATCGGTAGGTCTGCAAGGGCTGCCTGACGGTCGTGTGATAAAACTTGATATGCTCGCATTGCACTCTCCTGTTGCATGTACCTGATAACCGTATAGTGGGGTGATAGTCAAAATACTTTGCAATAATATGCGGTTACAGGCGAAAATTCCCCCAATAATGACGCCTCAAGATTGATCATCCTATGGTGAAGTTGCCTTAAGGGAAATCTCAATAAACTTGATCCACAAAGGGAACCTGTTATATTCAGGCGATCGCTGTTGGGATGCCGGCGACAACTTGGAAAACTGAATGATTTTGGCCTTTGATGGTCATGTGTTCTGGCCTCGGCCAGTAAAGTGATAAAGGAGTCGGTTTATGACGCACCCAGTAGATGTGCATGTGGGAAAACGAATTCGCCAGCGTCGTTGGCTAATCGGAATGACACAGCAGCAACTTGCAGAACAGGTTGGGATTAAGTTCCAGCAAATCCAGAAATATGAAACCGGTGCAAACCGCGTTAGCGCGTCCCGTCTTTGGGATATTGCGGATGCCGTGGATGTTGAAATCAGCTTCTTCTTTGAAGGTCTTGATGCCCAACAAAGCGAAGGCGGATCAAATATCCCTGCCGATCTAATGGGTGATAAAGAGGCATTGGATCTTGTACGGTCCTATTACTCTATCCCTGAAAATCAGCGTCGGCGCCTGTTTGAATTGGCGCGCGTTCTAAGCGACGTCGCTTGAGTTTTGCCTGCCTCTGAGATAGCGCTGAAGGCGATAGATCAGAGGTGGGAAAACAGATGAATACGTCAGAGATTTCAGAACTTCGCGACGCGGCTTGTGCAATGGCAGATGCCGCGCGCGAAGTGATTCTGCCTTATTTTCGCTCAACCGGCCTTGCGGCTGACAATAAATTGAGCACCGGATTTGACCCCGTCACAGAGGCAGACCGCGCAGCAGAACTGGCTATGCGCGCCGTCTTGGCAGAGCGACGTCCCAATGACAGCATTTTGGGCGAAGAATTTGGCTATACTGAGGGGCAAAGCGGGCTGACGTGGGTTTTGGACCCAATCGACGGCACCCGTGGATTTATCAGCGGTACGCCAACCTGGGGAGTGTTGATCGCCCTGTCGGATCAAAACGGGCCGATGATGGGTATCATTGACCAACCCTATATTGGCGAACGGTTTTTTGGTGGCTTTGGCACCTCTCAGGTCCAAGGCCCCCACGGAACACATGAGTTGCGAACTCGTCAGACAACCTCGCTAAATGACGCGATCCTCTTCACCACGTTTCCCGAGGTTGGCACCTCACAAGAGGGCGCTGGATTTCGTGCCGTGGCGGATCATGTAAAGCTGACCCGGTACGGCATGGATTGTTATGCCTATGCGTTGGTGGCGGCCGGGCAGGTTGATTTGGTGATTGAGGCTGGGTTGAACGCCTATGATATTCAGGCCCCAATTGCTGTCATTGAGGCGGCAGGTGGCATTGTCACCGATTGGCAAGGCCGCCCGGCGCATGAGGGCGGACAGGTGCTTGCGGCGGGGAATCGTGAACTTCATGCGCAGGCGCTTGCCCTTATCGCGCCATTCAGCGGCTAATATTGACGGCTTGATTTGATCCAATTTGACGCATAGATTATCCATGCGTCGAGTCTTTTGCCCGTTTTCCGTCGACGCATCTTCACACTTCAAATGAAGCGGGCCAAAGGAAGTGTGAAGATAAATATGGCTGATATTCTCATTAAAGCTGCGGATTCTATCCTGACAATGGATGATTCTCGTCGTGAACTTGCGGGCGCGGATGTGCTTGTGTCTGGCGGGGTGATCAAGGCGATCGGTCACGGGCTGACCTGTGATGACGGTGAGGTGGTGTTGGCCCAAGGCTGTGTTGTGACGCCGGGATTGGTGAACACCCACCACCATTTGTATCAAACACTAACGCGAGCAGTGCCGGGGGGGCAGGATGCTTTGCTATTTGGCTGGCTGCAAACGCTCTACCCAATCTGGTCGCGTTTTGGCCCCGAAGAGATGAATGTTTCTGCGCAAATCGGCCTTGCGGAACTTGCCCTATCGGGCTGCACGCTGACGTCGGATCATTTGTATTTGTATCCCAACGGGTCGCGCCTTGAGGATACCATTTCAGCGGCCTCAGAGGTTGGGTTGCGGTTCCATCCAACACGTGGCGCGATGAGCATCGGCGAAAGTGATGGTGGATTGCCACCTGATGCGCTGGTTGAGCGTGAGGATGATATTTTGAAGGATTCAATCCGGGTGATTGATGCCTTTCATGACGCGCGCGAGGGATCAATGTGTCGCGTGGGTGTTGCACCATGTTCGCCGTTCTCGGTCAGTCGTGAACTGATGCGGGATGCCGCATTATTGGCACGCGATAAGGGCGTGATGATGCACACCCATTTGGCCGAAAATGACGAGGATATCGCCTATTCACTAGAAAAATTCGGCTGTCGTCCCGGCCAATATGCCGAGGATTTAGGTTGGACAGGCGCAGATGTCTGGCATGCGCATTGTGTGAAACTAGATGCCCAAGAGATCGACCTGTTTGCCCGAACAAAAACGGGTGTGGCGCATTGCCCCTGTTCTAATTGTCGACTGGGATCAGGTATCGCGCCCGTGCGTGCTATGCGTGATGCCGGGGTGAATGTTGGTTTGGGCGTGGATGGATCTGCCAGCAATGACGCCGGAAATCTGGTTCTAGAGGCCCGCCAAACCATGCTGTTGCAACGTGTCCTGCAAGGGGCTGATGCCATGAGCGCGCGCGAGGCGCTGGAGATCGCGACGCGTGGCGGGGCCGAAGTTTTGGGGCGCAGCGACTGCGGTCAACTGGCCGTTGGCAAGCGCGCGGATATCGCGATTTGGGATGTCAGCGGAGTGGAAAGCGCCGGAAGCTGGGATCCGGCGGCGTTGTTATTGGCGGGACCAGTGGGGGTGCGTGATCTGTTTGTCGAAGGTCGCCAAGTGGTGCGTGATCGGCAGATGATTACGATTGACCTGCCCAAGGTGGTCACACGGCAAAATGCCTTGGCGCGCAGCTTGGCTGAGTAACCATCTCAGCCGTTCGTCCCATTGATCCACACATCGCGAACCGCCCTGTCGTCGCCCATCATGATTGTCGCAAATGCAGCTTCCCAAATATCGGTGGCGCGGATGGACCGTTGGGCAATGGCGGGGGTGGATTGTAAATTCAAGACAACGATATCTGCCTCCATTCCGGGGGCGATATTGCCGATTTTATCCTGCATATGCAGCGACTTCGCACTACCTACTGTCGCCAGCCACAACAGCTGTGCCGCATGTAACGGCGTACCGCGTAGCTGGCCAATTTCATAGGCCGCCGCCATGGTGCGCAGCATTGAAAACGATGATCCGCCTCCGGTGTCTGTCGCCAATCCGATGGTCTGCCCCTCGTTCATAAGGCCGGTCAGATCAAACAGACCGGATCCAATAAACGTGTTGGACGTGGGGCAATGCACCAACCCGGCACCAACGTCATGCAGGCGGGCACGCTCTCGTTCCGTCAGGTGTATAGAATGGCCATAAAGACCGCGTTCACCCAAAAGGCCAAAGGCCTCATAAGTATCCAGATAATCGCGGGCTTTGGGGAATAATGACTTTACCCATTCGATTTCATCGGTTTGCTCTGACAAATGGGTTTGCATCAAACAATCAGGATTCTCGGCCCATAGGACGCCCAATGCCTCTAGTTGCTCTGGTGTGGATGTTGGCGAGAAACGCGGCGTAATCGCATAGGACAGGCGATCCACGCCATGCCATCTTTGCAGCAAGGCTTTGCTATCGTCATAGGCAGATTGCGTAGTGTCTTGCAGCCCGTCAGGTGCGTTGCGGTTCATACAGGTTTTGCCTGCCACCACCCGTTGCCCGCGCGTTTGGGCCGCAGTGAAAAACGCATCAACAGATTCTGGATGTATCGTGCAAAAGCTGGCCATCGTTGTCGTGCCATGGGCGCGTGTCAGATCAAAATATCGGTTGGCAATGGTGTCCGCATAATCGCGGTCGCCAAACCGCATTTCCTCGGGGAAGGTATAACTATTTAGCCAGTCAATCAGCCGCTTTCCCCAGCTTGCGATCATCGCTGTCTGAGGGTAATGCACATGCGCATCGACAAAACCCGCGATGATCAAATCATCGCCATATGAGGTGATTGCCACATCTGGATTGTTGTCCCGCAGCATGCGCAGAGTTCCGGTTGCGGCAATTTTTCCGTCCCGGATTAGCAGTGCTTCATGGATCTGGGTAGCAACATCCGGCGCGTCCTGAAACGGCGATGACGTAAAGGACAGAACCTGACCTGTTAAAATTTGCGCGGTTTGCGCCATGGAACTCTGTCCTTTTTGTCGGGAACCCTCTGGTGGTCACAATAGAGGCGGCTTAATGAGGGGTAAATCGGACAATTGCCATTGTTTTCCAGTAGCAGTTTCTTCTATTTTCGGGGGAAGCTTGGGGAGGAAAGATCATGACCGCGGATAACGATCAGATCGAGACCGAGGATTTTTCCGAAGAACGTGAAGACGACGTTTATCAATTGGACAGGCGCGCGGTTACGGCCATTTTGCATGCGGTTGAAACGGCGGATCGAGAACAGCTGATCGCCCTGATGGAACCGCTGCACGCGGCTGACATCGCCGACCTTTTGGAACAGATCAACGCCTATGATCGTAGACGTCTTATCGAGATTTATGATCGCGAGTTTGATGGGGAAATCCTGTCGGAACTTGACGAGAATATCCGCGAAGAGGTCATTGAGCTTCTGCGTCCTGAGACGTTGGCTGAAGCTGTGCGAGATCTTGATTCTGATGATGTTGTTGATCTGGTTGAGGATCTGGATGAGCCGCAACAAGAGGCCATTCTTGAGCACCTAGAAGACGCGGATCGTGTTGCGGTTGAACAAGCGCTTAGCTATCCCGAGTATTCTGCTGGTCGTCTGATGCAGCGTGAAACCGTGATGGCCCCAGAGCATTGGGTGGTTGGGGATGCCATTGATTTCATGCGTAATTCTGACAGTTTACCGGATCAGTTTTACCATGTGATTGTTGTCGACCCACGATTGCGGCCTGTTGGGAATGTTACGCTGGGCAGGATCATGGCCTCTAGCCGGGTGACGCCTTTGATCGACATCATGGAAGAAAGCTTTCAGGTGATCCCGGTCACGCAGGACGAAGAGGACGTGGCCTATGCGTTCAATCAGTACCATTTGATTTCGGCGCCGGTCGTGGATGAGGATGAACGGTTGGTTGGGGTGATTACCATTGATGACGCCATGGCCGTGTTGGATGAAGAACACGAAGAGGATATTTTGCGTCTGGCAGGGGTCGGCGAAGGCTCCCTTTCTGACCGCGTGTTAGAGACCACAAAACAGCGGCTGCCCTGGTTGGCAGTGAACCTTGTGACCGCGGTGCTGGCCTCGATGGTGATTGCGCAATTCTCTGATATCATTACGGAATTTGTGGCGCTTGCCGTGCTAATGCCAATCGTTGCGTCGATGGGCGGCAATGCGGGCACGCAATCGCTGACAGTGGCTGTACGTGCGATTGCGACCAAGGATTTGACAGGCAGCAACGTCTGGCGGGTTATCCGTCGCGAGGCGCTGGTGGGGTTGGTCAACGGAATGTTGTTTGCGATCGTGATGGGCGTTGTTGGGGTGGTCTGGTTTGGCTCGCCCATGTTAGGGGCGGTGATCGCTGTCGCGATGGTGATCAATCTGGTCGTCGCGGGACTGGCGGGGACGATGATTCCGGTGCTGTTAGAGAAGGCAGGTGTGGACCCGGCATTGGCCTCTGGCGCCTTTGTGACAACGGTCACGGATGTTGTGGGTTTCTTTGCCTTTTTGGCGCTTGCGGGCGCGGTGCTATTGTAAGGAACTGACAGTATGAATCTGATTGAAATCAAAGAGATAGCACGTAAAGATGCCTTTGCACGACGCAAACAGGCCTTTCTCAATGCAGCCCCCGGTCAGGCCGGATATCTGTCGGAATTCCTTGCCGGATACCGGGGCGTGCCGCTGGCGGGCTTCATGCCCATTCGCACAGAGATCAACCCGCTGGCTGCAATGGCCGAGGCGGCGGCATATGGACCAGTGGGTGTACCTGTCATTCAGGCCGCTGCAACGCCGTTGGAATTCTCCAAATGGGAGCCGGAATGCGCCCTTAAGGCAGGTCCGTTTGGTGCGCAAATACCTGTAATTGATGACTTTTTCGATCCGGAGATCGTGATTGTTCCACTGGTTGCCTTTGATGGGCAGGGCGGGCGATTGGGCTATGGTGGCGGCTTTTATGACCGCACTTTAGAACGGTTGCGCGCACGCCGTGCGACACTGGCAATTGGCTTTGCATTTGATGCGCAAGAGGCACAAAATTTGCCGCTGGAAGCCACAGACCAACCGCTGGATATGGTCATCACCGAAAGCGGCGTGCGCGAGTTTAAATAACTGCGGGCGTTGCGTTAACGCAGGCTTTGGCACGGTTTTTGAAACGTACAAACCCGCATTTGCGCAACAGGACACCGCAAGATGTGGGGGGCGGGGCCATCGCCATGCCCAACGCGCGCCGTGTTCACAATTGTCGAAATGTACGAATTGCCAATTTCAGCGTCTGAAATGTACATTTCGCGCGCTGGAGCAGGGAATCATGGTTAACAGCGCCCAATTCAGCTGCGGATGACTTGGCGTCATCTGGCAGCAGGGGGGCGCTGTTAACGGATAATTAGCAGTAAAGTGCGCGGGCCTGTGAGAAGGACAGCAGTTGCTTGGTTTTCTCATCCCACAGATGCAGACGGGCGCAGGCGATGCTTTCGCGGATGGTTAGGCGATTGCCCTCGGCCAATTCCGAATGGTCGCGCAGCACCTCTGTGAGGCGGTAAAACGGGATGCGGCTGTGAACGTGGTGCACATGGTGAATGCCGATATTGGCGGTGAACCATTGCAACCAGCGAGGCATTACGTAATGCGAGCTGCCATGCATGGCGGCCTCGTGGAGCTGCCAGTTCTCTTCTTCTTCCCAATGGGTCTGTTCAAACTGGTGCTGCACGTAAAACAACCACGTGCCGACAGTCGCCGCCAAAAGGGTTGAGGGTACAAACATCAAGACCACAGCAGCAAAGCCACCGAAATACCAAACGAGGGTCAGCGCGCCAAGAATGGCGATGTTGGTGCTCATCGCGCTGAACCATGATTTCACATCGGTCATAAGGCCGAGCGGAATGCGGTTTTGCAAAAAGAACAGGTAGCTGGGGCCAAAACCAAACAGGGTGATCGGGTGGCGATAGAGGCGGTAGTGAAATTTGCCCAGTCGCGACAGCGCCTGATATTCGGCGACGGTCAAGGTGTGCACATCGCCCATGCCGCGGCGGCTAAGATTGCCGGAGGAACTGTGGTGTACCGAATGGGTGTGGCGCCAAACATCATAGGGTGTCAGGGTCAAAACCCCGAGAAAACGGCCCACCCAATTGCTGACATAACGGTTCTTGAAAAACGCGCCATGGCCGCAATCATGCTGAATGGCGAACAGACGCAGAAGGAACAAGGCGTTCACAACGGAGATGCCAAATGCCAGCCAGTAACTGATTGACATAGACCACCACGCCAGCGCCCAAAGTAGGAAAAAGGGCACGATGCTGATGAACAGTTCGAAGACGCTGCGCAGTTGATTTGGTTCGCGGTAGTTGGCAAGGATTCTGACCCAATCGCGTGGTGCCGTTGCACCGGATTTGTCCCGAGTGGACGTCTTGGGTTCGATCATATGCCTGCTCCTTTTTTGCCCCGCGCAATTATCTGTCCCCCAGATCATCAGCGCAAAGCCAGTATTATTGTGTCGTTGCAGCAGCGCCCGATGTCAGGCCGCGCGTCAGGGCCAAAAGAAAGGCCGCGTGTCGGGGTCCGGTGTCGGATCGTTTGGCTGCGCAAAACGTGTTACTTGACTAGATCGCATAAACGACCACACACACTTCGCAAGGAAAATATTTCAGATTTCGTTGATCTGGGCGAAATTACGCGTGGAGCGTGGTTTTTTGTACCGAAAATTGCAGTGGATTGGGTTTGATCCGTGCGAGGTTGGAAAACAGGCGAAAGCGCAGCGGGCGGGGCAATGGGGCGGATGCGCGCGTAATCGGGCGTGCCAGAAGGGCAGGTGAACGCTGTCGATCGTCTATCCTGTGCAGGAGTTCGGGCCGCGGGGCGTCGCGGACAAGCGGATTTGGTACGGGTCTGATTTCCAACGGCAAAATGGCGCGTTAAACCTTGGCTGAGCGGCTGGAAAACAGGCCCCAAACGACAATGGCCGCATAGCCAAAGCATAGGGTTGCAAGGGTAATCCACGGATAGGTCAGGATGCCGGCCCCTGCGACGGCAAAGCCGACAAGGAAATATTTGACATTTTCGCGGGAGATTTTGGTGGTCTTGAAGGACCACGTCGGAATGCGACTGATCAAGAGCAGACCGACGGCCAAAATATACACGCAAAGCAGCAAATCATGCAGCATCGCACCGCCATCATAGGCAAAGGAAACATACATCGGCAGCATCACTAGCAACGCACCTGCGGGAGCCGGAACACCAACGAAATAGGCGTTTTTGGGGCCGGTCTCTTCGCTTTTGCTGCTGACGTTGAAACGGGCCAAACGCATGACGCAGCACACGCAAAAGACCAGCACGGCAATCCAGGCAGCGTTGGGGGTGTCTTGTAGCGCCCAGAAGAAGAGCACCAAGGGAGGGGCGACGCCGAAATTGAGGAAATCCGCTAGGGAATCCAGCTCGGCACCCAGTTTGCTATTGGCACCAAGGCGGCGCGCAAGACGGCCATCAAGACCGTCCATGACGCTGGCTGCGAGGATCAATTTGACCGCAAGGGCATATTCGCCCTCGACCGCGAAACGGATGGCGGAAAGCCCCGCGCAAATTGCGGCGATGGTCAGCATGTTGGGCAGGAGCTGAATCAGCGCAAACTCGGCTGATTTGGTTTCCGCTTCGGGAGCTGCTGGGGCGGGCAGCGTGTCGGGGGTGTCTTTATCGGTTGGCTTGGCCATGGGTTAGCTGGCCGTTGGTGCGTCTGAAACACTGTTTGGCGCGTTCAGATCGGCCAGCACAGTTTCACCGGCAACCATGGTTTGGCCAATGCGCACAGTAGGGCTCACGCCTTCGGGCAGGTAGACATCCAAACGGGAGCCGAAACGGATCAGGCCAAAACGCTCTCCGGCCTGCATGCGTGTGTCGTCAGAGATGAAACAAACGATGCGGCGCGCAACCAGTCCAGCGATCTGAACCACGGCCAAATCACGGCCATCATCCATACGAATGCGCAGGCTGTTACGCTCATTATCGACGCTGGCCTTATCCAGGGAGGCATTAAGGAATTTGCCCGGACGGTAGGCGATCTTGGTCACAACGCCGTTGATCGGCGTGCGGTTCACGTGACAGTTAAATACGTTCATGAACACGCTGACACGGGTCAATGGCGTGTCGGCCATGCCCAGCTCGGCCGGGGGGATGGCGGGTTCGATCAGGGAAATCACGCCATCCGCAGGGCTGATGATCAGACCTTCTGGCAAGGGGGTGACACGCTCTGGATCGCGAAAGAAGTAGTAGCACCAGACGGTCAAGCCAACGCCGATCCAGCCAGTGATATCGGACAGTAGGAACAAAAAGACAGTGATCGCTGCAAAGGTTGCGACGAATTTAATTCCCTCGCGATGCATCGGTTTGATGAATGTGTCCATCATTTTCATTGAATTTACCCCTAAACCCCAGTTCTGCGACACTCATAAGTCGATTACGTCGGAACGCAAGGATATTCAAGAAAGCGCAAGGATGCACGCATCTCCTGCGACCGGTTTTGCACGACATATTTCACGCCGCCACAGACGGATCATTTCCAGCGTTAAAATGAGTCTACTAACAGTTACACAGATACACAGGCACCTAAACCCAATTCCAGTGCAAGGTGTCTAGGTGGCCAAGTTCCACTGGTTGGCGGGTGTCAAAGTTACAGAGAGGTTCCAAGCATCAGAGGACAAATTGATGCGTTCGATCAGCTTTAGGTTGGAGGTCAGCATATCGAGGTTCAGGATTTCGCCCTGCCGCATGTTTTTAGCAATGGCAATAAAGTAGTCCGGGCCGTCTGTGACATCATATCGAAAATTTGGTACGGCGACAGTGGCGACAGCCGTTGCGGTGCCCATACCAAAACCCAAACTAATCGTATTTTGTGGAACGCTTGGGGTAACCATTATGGTCAATTGAGCTACGTCTGTCCGCAAGCCCCCAAGTGTCGCGACGCCGTTGTGAAAATCTAGGTCAATGTGATTATCTTGTGTAAATCCACCTGATTGCATCTCGATACTTGGCGTGTAGACCGCACCCGGTGTCATCTGACCAAGCGGAGCCGAGGAGAAGGCGTATTCCTCTCGCCATATGAATTTTGATGCGTCGCCGGGTCGAAGCGTTTTACATATCATGCCAAGTTGGTCGGACGCATATTGGTCGCGGGGTAGTTTTGGAAAATAACGAAAGTCCATAATTCGTCGGAGTTATTTTTAAAATCAATGCTGTAAGGAAGTTTGGAAGCGGTTGCCTGAGCTTGGCTAGATGATTGGGCCATGTCGTTCCTTTTGAAAAATGGCTGAGCAAATAAGTGGTGTGCAAAATTGCCAACATCCCCCATGATCTCAGTCTGCTGTGAGCCTAGGGGCACGAAATGGTAGCTTCCAACACTTTGTGGCGAAACAATTGTGGGGTGTGTATCTGGTGTGGTGAAAGCCGCGCAAATCGCTTGTGCACAGAGCCATCCAAAGTCGTTGCCATTTTTTCGGTCTCAGGCGTAAATGAAAGGGACCATATCGGAGGTGGAAATGTCTGAAGCGATGCGCACTGTTTGTCTGTTGGGAAGCCCACGACGCGATTGCAATAGCGATGCATTAGCCGCGCGTTTTTTGCAGGAAGCATCGGCTGTGGGGGCACCTACGGAGGTTTTCGCCCTTTCGGAGCTAAATTATAGCGGATGCAAAAATCTGTTCCGGTGTAAAACCGATCTGGATCATTGCGGGCAAACAGATGATCTGACACCCGTGCTGGAGGCGATTGCCAAGGCGCAGGTTTTGGTTTTGGCGACGCCAGTTTATTTCACCAGCGTAAGCGGGCAGTTGAAGTTGGCGATCGACAGGTTTTTTTCCTATTTCGTGCCGGATTATGCGACGGCAGATAAAAAGAGCCGTCTTTCGTCGGGGCGTCATCTTGTGTTTTTGCAGACACAAGGGGAGGGGGAAGACAGATATCCCGACCTGATGGAGAGTTTTTCGGCCAGCTTTAACGGATTGGGGTTTGATCAGCATCATTTGGTGCGCGCGTGGGGGGTGCGCAACCCCGGCGATATCGACCAGAAACCGGATATTTTGCGGGAATGTGAATTGGTTGCGGGGCGGGTTTACGGCCCAAAATAGGGGTGCATCGCAAGATGGGCTTAGCCCATGGCGGCAAGCAGGGCCTCTTTGGTGGCGCGCAGGTGGGTTTGCAATCTGGTGGTGGCGGCGGGTGTGTCGGCCGCAAGGATATGCGCGACGATGGCCTTGTGATCGGCAAGCCATTGATCGGTATGGGCCGGAAGGCTGTCATAGGCGGCGATCTGGATTTGGCAGGCATGGCGCAGGGTTAGGATCATCGCATTTTGGCGCGGGCGGTTGGCGGCAGTATATAAGGCATCGTGAAACAGGCGGTCGCCGTCTGCTGCGTGGGGGCCGTGCGCCTCAAGGTTTGAGCGTTTCAGCGCATAGTCGATTTCGGCGTGGCTGGCGGTGGTCATGTGCGCCATTGCGCGGTGCAGCAGGTCACATTCCAGCAGGATGCGCAGATCATATGCCTCGATAATATCAGCGCGGCGCATTTCGATCACTGTCGCGCCTTTGTTGGGGGCCAGCGCCACGAGACCCTGTGTCGCCAAAAGCGCCAGCGCGTCACGCACGGGAATGCGGCTGACGGCGAAACGCTCCGCCAGATCGGCCTGACCCAGTTTTGCGCCCGGCGGCAGTAATCCGGCCAGCATGTCGTCGCGTAATCTATCGGCAATGGTTTGGGCGTGCATGGGGGGCTCTTGCTGAGGAATGACAATTATGTATACATGTATACAAAGATTCGCAGGAGAGCAACTATGGCAGAACATAGATATGAGGCGCGTGTTGTCTGGAGTGGCAATCGCGGTGAGGGGACAACGGGGTATCGCGCCTATGACCGGACGTGGGATTTGGCGGTGCCGGGCAAGCCGGTGCTGGCGTGCTCTAACGATCCGTTGCTGGGCGGGGATGCAACAAAGTATAACCCCGAGGATATGTTGATCGCGTCATTGGCGTCGTGTCACATGCTTTGGTATCTGCATTTGGCGTCAGTTGCAGGGCTGGTGGTGCAGGCATATGAGGACGATCCCATTGGTGTGGGGGAGGTTTCGCCGGGCGGGGCAGGACGGTTTGTCAG
The DNA here is from genome assembly GCA_964021645.1 of uncultured Cognatishimia sp. Lineage (GTDB taxonomy): Bacteria > Pseudomonadota > Alphaproteobacteria > Rhodobacterales > Rhodobacteraceae > CANLDA01. The sequence continues at coordinate 17,022 of CAXIAD010000021.1, forward strand.
CGCTGTTTTGCGGCCCAAGATTGTGATCTCGGGTGAGGGGGATCTAGCCGCGCTGGAGGCGAAGGCGGAAGCGGTTCATCACCAAATTCACAAGGTGTGTTTCATCGCCAGATCAGTGAATTTCCCCGTGACATATGAGGCGAGCTATCAATTCACTTAAGGCGTTTCGGGGCGGTTGAGGCCGTGTTGAAACCTGAAGAGAAATAGAGGATTCCCCATAAAAAGCGGGCGCTTAGTAACTAAGCGCCCGAAGTTCAGGGGAAATGAGGGGAGTGACGGGCAGGGGAAAAGACCCCATGCCCGTCCTGAATTAGTTTTGCAGATAGACCTCTAGGCTGTCATCAAGCGCGTCTTTCCACGGGGTGTGGTGGACGGGTGCCATGGTGCCAGTCATCACTGATCTGTAGCTGTTGTTGCGGAAGGTCATGATGTCTTTTTTCTTGTGACCTTTCCACTCTTTGAAGGCCATGCAGGCACCTTCGACGTCAAAGGTAGGGTAGTCAGTTTCGCCAATCAGCTCTTTGACATAGTCGCCCTGATACCAGATCGCGTCATAGTCGTCTTCGCCCGCATCTTCGCGTGCAATCCGGTCTGCGACATCGGCCTGCATTGTTGCTGTATCAGGCATGCTGATTTCACCCATGATCGCATCACGCACCCACCAAGCTTGGGCATCAAACATGTTGAAAGTGAACCACTGATCCTGCATGCCGAGATAGAACAGCGCCGGATTGTCGATCCAAGCAACACCTTTATATAGATCAGCAGTGGCCAGACGGTTGGCGGTTTTCAGGCGCAGATCTTCGGCCATAAAGGGGAAGTTGTGCTGATAGCCTGTGCAAAGCAATACGACGTCGGTGTGCTTGCTGGTGCCATCTTTGAAGTAGGCAGTGTTGCCATCGACCTTCATCAACAGCGGCACTTCGGACCAATTTTCAGGCCAGTCATAGCCCATTGGTGCCGTGCGGTGTGACACGGTGATGGTTTTCGCGCCGTATTTCCAGCACTGGCTGCCAATGTCTTCGGCAGAGTAGGAGGTGCCGACGATCAGAATGTCCTGATCCTTGAATTCCAGCGCATCACGGAAATCATGGGCATGCAACACGCGGCCTTTGAATTTATCAAAACCTTCGAATTCTGGCACGTTCGGAGTGGAGAAGTGTCCGGATGCACAGATCACGTGATCGAATTCTTCGGTGTATTCTTTGTCGTTGGGTAAATCTTTGACGGTGACCGTGAATTTGCCGTCGTTGAAATCTACGCGACGCACAGCGGTCTCAAAGCGGATCATGTCGCGCACGCCAGCTTTTTTCACGCGGCCTTCGATGTAATCAAACAACACGGCACGTGGCGGATAAGAAGCGATTTGTTTGCCAAAATGTTCCTCGAATGAATAGTCGGCGAATTCGAGACCTTCTTTGGGACCATTGGACCAGAGGTAGCGATACATGGAGCCGTGCACTGGCTCTCCGTATTGATCAACGCCGGTGCGCCATGTGTAATTCCAGAGGCCACCCCAGTTGGATTGCTTTTCGAAACACACGATCTCGGGGATCTCTGCCCCGGCCGCCTTGGCCGATTGAAAGGCGCGAAGTTGGGCAAGGCCGGAAGGGCCGGCGCCGATGATGGCTACTCTCTTGGTCATCGTGGATCACTCTCTGTTAGGTTTGGCCAGATTTTGGACTGGACCAGTATTTTGTTATTGGTCTTTTTGGTTCATACCAATTTGGCCGAACCACAACAACTTTGTCAACTTTTTTTCCTAATGGGAAGAATTATTGCCACGCAGTCTCTGGTGCTGTTGGGATTTTATGTTAGATTTCAGCATGTCATCTTCTAGCTTTGCGCAAAAACTTGCGATCACCAGTTCGCTTCCCCGCTTTTCGGTTGGGATGGATCGAACTGTGAATATCGGTTTTTTGGCCCCGCTAAGTGGCCCTGTCGAATCTTGGGGGCTGCCGGGATTGAACGGATGCCGCATCTGGGAAGACTGGCTGAACCGTGCAGGTGGTATGCTATTGGGCGGGCGGCGCTATCCGATCCGAATCCATGCCTATGATTGCGGATATGACGGGGAGCGCGCCATCGCAGGCGCACGGCATTTGGTGCAGAACCACGATATCAAACTGATGATGATGTTGGGCGGGGATACATTCACGCCGGTGCAGGATTATCTGATGAGCAATAAGATTTTGACGTCCTCACTGCTGACAAGTGATCTGTCGCCGGATACGCCCTATTTGATTGCGCCAAGCGAATTGCACCCGTTGTATAATGTGACCGCGGTTACGTGGCTGCAACAGGCGCGGCCCGATATTAAGACTGTGGCGCTATGTGCGCAGACCGATGCGTTGGGCTTGCCCTCGCTTGCCAGTTATCGTGCGGCGTTTAAGGCGGCGGGCATTAAGGTGATCCACGAGGTGCAATATGATGCCGATCGCGCATCTGCTGCGGAGGTTGTGCAGCCCATGATGGACAGCGCGCCGGATCTGATGTGTTGGTGCACGAGCTATACGCCGATGGTTCATGCGATGACGCAATACGCCTATTCCAAGGGCTATGCGGGCAGTTTGCTGTCCTGCACGTTGGATAACTATGAAGATTTGATCGCCAAAACCTCTCCTGAGTTTATGGAGGGGTTCATATTTCAATTCCCTGATTTCGATGATCCGATGCTAAAGGAAAAGGCGTTTTTCTTTAACCAGCCGCAGGTGTTCTTTGAGGAATATAACCGCCGTTTTCCCGGCACGTGGAGTGCGGTGAGTTGGGAATATGCGGCGATTTTGGATATCTGGCATTCGGCTGTTGAAAAGGTGGGGAGTGCAAACCCGATATCAGTGATGGCTGCGATGAAGCAGTTAGGGCGTGTGATGCATGCCTTTGGCCCGGCCGAATGGTGGGGGCAGGACATGTTTGGCGTGCAGAACGCATTGGTCGGGGATTGGCCCGTGGTGCAAATACAGGGCGGCAAGGCGCGCATTATGTCGTTTGAGTCCATTCCTAAGTGGCTGAAAAAACATGATAACCTGTTGAAAAAGGAAATGTCCGCGCTGGGTCAGATGTGGCAGCAGCGCCATGGCAACACCCGCCGTGGCACCCTATTTGACCATCGGGTTAACACGGACATATCCGCCGAGTAACCAGGTTAATCCTCTTGCAAAAGCAGTTTTTGCTCTTCGATCAGGTGCAGTTTGATGAACTCTACTGCGGCCTCGATGTCGCGCGCTGAAATGGCATTGAACAGCGAATTATAGCGTTTCTGATAGTCCTGAATGCGGCCCGGCGTTAAGTGGCGGCGCATGAGAATGGTACGGAAACTTTGCAGGCAGGCCTGTATCGCCAACTCATAGCAAGAGGCCAGTAACGGATTGCCCGTCCCTTGGGCGATCTTGCGGTAGAGTTCTTCCTCGCAGCGCACAAATTCATCGGCATCGGTGGAGACGGTCTCCATCTTGGAGAGCACCTTATCCAAGCCCATAATGTCGCGCGGCGTCATGTTTATGACGGCCAATCGCACCAGTTCAGGTTCGAGAATGCCGCGCACAACCAGATGATCCAGGGGGCTGGTATTTTCGGCTAATGATTCACGGCTGTTACCTTGAGGAGCCTCAGATTGGTAGGTCACAAAACTGCCGCTGCCAGCGCGGCGCCGGATGACCTGACGGGTTTCCAACACATCCAGTGCCTCGCGCACGGTGTTGCGCGCCACGCCCAATTCGGTGGAGAGCGTGCGCTCTGACGGGAGGCGGGTATCGACAGGGTATTCGCCCGACTTTATCCGCGCAAAAAGGCTGTCGATCACGACCTGAACCGTCGCCCCAACAGAATGACTGGAGACAATCTGCGAGGTGGTTCGCTGGCTATGAGTGTTCATAGAGGGTGCCTCTGTCATTTGGTTCGGGGGCGGGCCTGATTGGCCCCAAACTTTAGCGGATATTGGTAGAGGATAGGGCGGGCTGGATCAACTGACAAGGTCGCGGCGGGAATGATTCAAACCCCTGATATTGGCACTGGTCCACTGTTTGGCCCAAAAGTGGTATATTTTGGGTGCTGGTTTGGCGTGTTGTAATCCATTGAAAAGGAAGGGTAAAAATGAAAAGATTGTAAATTGGTTTAATAATTATCCCAAAAGTAAACAAATTTTCTTGTCAGTTTAGTACCTCCTTGCTAACCTTTTTGTTGAAAGCCAGACCAATTTTGGGAGATCGTAATACCGATTTCCTGCCGGGAGAGTAGCGATCAGTTCACCTTTGGCTTCGTTTATTCCGCGCGAATTCGTGCGGTCGACCACATAGGAGGGAACAATGTTTTCCAAAATTACTGCACTAGGGCTTACACGCCGGACATTTTTGAAATCGACGGCTGCGACGGCTGCGGCGGCTGGCCTGCCATCCATGGCGTTGGCCGCGGGCGAACCGATCAAAATCGGATTTTTGGCCCCGCTGACGGGCGCTGTTGCGGCTTGGGGTAAACCCGGCTTGGATGGTTGCGAAATCTGGGCCGAGCGTGTGAATGCAGCGGGCGGCATCCAGTTGGCTGACGGCAAACACATGGTCGAGTTCATTTCCTACGACAATGAATACGATCCTGCCAAAGCCCGCACAGGGGCCACCAAAATGATCCGCGAGGATGGCGTTAGTTTTGTGATGATGCTGGGCGGCGATACTTGGCCGGGCGTTCAACCGGTTGCCGACAAAACCGGCATGCTGTTTTCGACTTTGCTGCCATCTGATTTATCACCGGATTCAACAACATTGATCGCCCCTGCCGAAGTGCACCCGATCTATAATGTCACCGGTGTTCAGTGGCTGGCCGAGAATAAACCAGAGTTGAAAACTGCTGTGATGTGCGCGCAGGACGATGCCTTGGGTTTGCCGTCGGTTGCGACCTATCTGGCCGCGTTTGAGGCCGCAGGCATCGAAATGCAGGACGAACCCCTGTTGTTTGATCCCGCCACCACAGATTTTGCGCCGGTTGTGACGCGTCTGATTTCTGGCGACCCCGATATCGTCTGTCTGGATACGTGTTATTCCGATTATGTGCACCCGATCTGCGAGCAATTGTTCCAGCAAGGTTTCACCGGTCAGATCATCTCGTGCACAGCGGATTTCTATGACCAAATGATCGCCAAAACATCCAAGGAATTCATGGAAGGCTTTATCTTTCAATTCCCAGATTTTGACGATCCGGCATTGAATGGCGACAACATCAACTTTGAAGATCCAAACGGGTTTTATGCGGAATACAACGCACGTCACCCAGGCCAGTGGGGTGCTGTCAGCTGGGAGTATGCCGCGATCATGGATCTGTGGAAAGCTGCCGCCGAAAAAGCCGGTTCAGCCGATCCTGATGCCGTTGTGACCGCCATGAAAGACGGCGGTACAGGCAAGCACGCCTTTGGTGATGCGCAATGGTGGGGCACTGAACTGTTTGGCATCGACAATGCGTTGGTTGGCGATTGGCCAGTCGTCGCGATTGAAGATGGCAAGGCGGTTATCAAAGGCTTTAAATCCATCCCAGATTGGTATGAAAAGCACGGCGATCTGCTGATCAAGCACATGAAAGCCTATGACCAAATGTGGAACCAGCGCGGTTAATTTGCCTGCTGACACATAGTTAGGCGAGCCGAGGAGACCCCCTTGGCTCGCTTCCTCTTATCCGGAAAGAATTACTGATGCTGGACCTCGTCGCGCAGACCAGTCTGAATGCCATCTATGCCGCTAGTTATATCTCGTTGATCGCCGTTGGGCTGGTCCTGATATTTGGCGTCATGGGGGTGATCAACTTTGCCCATGGTGAATTATATATGGCCGGTTCGTATGCGGTTGTTGCCGTCTATGCCGATTGGCAGATGCCGTTTTTTGTCGCTGTTGTGGCCGGCATGGTTTTTGTCGGTATGTTGGGGCTATTGATGGAGCGCGGATTATTCCGCCCGTTACGAGACAACCCCTTGGGCGGCCTAGTTGCGTCAATCGGGTTTCTGATGATCCTACAAGCATTGGCGACATTGGGATTTGGCGTGCGGATGGAACATATCCCGCCAGTTACTCAAGAAATCATTTCATTCTCTGACAAAGTGCGCCTGCCAATGTCACGCCTATATGTGATTGTGGCAGCCGTCGTGTTGCTGTCAGCCCTATGGTATTTCCTGAAACGCACACGATTTGGCTGGGCGTTGCGTGCCTCTGCACAAGATCCTGAGGCAGCGGAATTGCAGGGCATTTCAATTGCACAAACCGCGCGGATTGCCATGTTTATCGGGGCAGGGTTGGCGGGGATTGCTGGCGCGCTGACGGCACCGTTGGTGTCGGTTAATCCGCACATGGGTCACACGGTTATTGTCACGGCGTTCATCGTGATCATCGTCGGCGGGGTTGGCTCGTTAGAGGGGGCGGTCATTGCCTCTGTTGTTTATGCCTTTGTGCATACGTTTGTGACGACATTCTTTGACGGGGTGGTTGCCGATATCACCGGTCTGTCGCTGATGTTGCTGGTGTTGATCATCAAGCCTACTGGCCTATTTGGGAGTGCGGATCGTGCGTAATTTACTGATCTGGGGGCTGGTCGCTGTTGGGCTGGTTCTGCTGCCTCACGGGCTTAGCTTTTCGCAACAGGAAATTCTGGTATTCCTGACCATCAATGTGTTGCTGGTGGCATCATACCGGTTGCTAACGCTGACCGGGGAATGGTCGCTGGGGCATGTGGTGATCATGGGTGTTGGTGCCTATGCCAGCGCGCTTGTGAGCAAGAAACTGGGCGTATATGTGCCTGTCGCGATCCTGTTTGGCGGGCTTATGTCGGCGCTGATCGCAACATTGCTAAGCTTTCCACTGTTTCGCATGAAGGGGTTCTATTTTCTGATCGGATCCTTTGCTGCGGGGGAAATCATTCGCCTGTTGTGGAAACGCTTTCGCGATCCCTTTGGCGGGGCCAAGGGCCTCAAGAGCATTGATCCGATGCCGGATTTCTCGATCGGGATTTATGATTTCGATTTCTTTGAACCGGTCAGCTATTTCTACTTTTGTGCGGTCGTGGTCGGGTTCTGTCTGTGGATCCTGTGGCGGATTGAAAAATCCCCGGTTGGGCTGACGTTTCATGCGGTGCATTGGCAGGATAAACTGGCCGAGGCATCGGGTGTAAACCTGCGGGCCTACCGCACGTTAGCCTTTGCTGTTGCAAGCGGTTTTGCGGGTATCAGCGGGGCGTTATTGGCGCATTACATCGGGACAATTAACCCTAACAGTTTCGACATCGAGGTGATGGTGTTCGTGCTGACATGGGCCATTGTTGGCGGCACGGCGACGTTTTACGGGCCGATTTTGGGCTGTATCGTGTTGACGATCCTCAACGAGATTGTCCTGCGCGAAATGGGCTTTGAGCAGCTACGTCCGCTGATCTATGGGGCCATCCTGATCTCGTCGATCCTGTTCTTGCCTGACGGGTTGGAAAGCCTTGTGCAAAAGGCGGTTCGCACCCTGAAACGCGGCAATCGTCAACGGAGTGCAGCAAAATGAGCGACCTTCTGGAAATCAAAGACCTGACGATGCAGTTTGGCGGACTTCGGGCGGTGGATGCGCTGAACTTTAAGGTGAAGCGCGGCACAATTCATGGGCTGATCGGGCCAAATGGCGCGGGTAAAACCACCACGTTCAACATGATCTCGGGGTTTTACAAACCGACATCAGGGCAGGTTTTGCTGCGCGGCGAGGATATCTCGGGGTTGAAAATGCACGAGGTGGCGCGCCGCGGTGTGGTGCGCACGTTCCAGCATTCGACATTGTTCGCCGAGCTGACAGTGTTGGAAAATGCTCTGATTGGCACCCATATGCAATTTCGCCCGAATATCTTTGCGGCGATCATGGGCATGGATAAAATTGATCGCAAGGCGGCGCATGATCACGCGATTGAGGCGCTGGAGTTTTTCGGGCTGGAGGGGCTGACCGAGGAGCGGGCAGGGGATCTGTCACACGGGCATCAACGCGCCCTTGGCATGACCGTGGCCTATGCGAGCCACCCTGATGTGATGCTGTTGGATGAGCCGTTCACCGGGATGAACCCCGAAGAAACCCGGCAGATGATGGGGCTGATGAAAAAGCTCTGCGAAAAAGGGATCACCATCTTGATTGTGGAGCACGATATGCAGGCCATCATGGGCCTGTGTGACAACATCACCTGCATGAGTTTTGGCAAATTCCTTGCCGAGGGTGGCCCAAGCGAAATTCGAAATCACCCTGCGGTGATCGAAGCCTATCTAGGAGGCGCGCGCCATGTTGCTTGAGATGAAAAATGTCGCCGCCAACTATGGCAAAATCAACGCGATCCGCGATATTTCGATTGCGGTGCCAGAGGGCAAAATCGTGACCATCATCGGCGCGAATGGCGCGGGCAAGACAACCACCTTGCGGGCGATGTCGGGCATGCTGCCCATCACCAAGGGTGAGATCACCTTTGAGGGCAAGCGCATTGATGGGCTACCTGCCAACAAGATCGTGGCGCATGGCATTGCCCATGTGCCCGAGGGGCGGCGCATTTTCCCCGATATGACGGTTGAAGAAAACCTGCGCACAGGGGCGTTTTTGCGCCGTGACAAGGACGGGATTGAGGATGATCTGGAGAGCGTTTTCAATCGCTTTCCGCGTCTGCGCGAACGTCATAAACAGCGCGCGCAAACCATGTCGGGGGGCGAGCAGCAGATGTTGGCCATCGGGCGTGCCTTGATGTCCAAGCCGCGGCTTTTGCTGATGGATGAGCCGTCAATGGGATTGGCCCCTGTTATTGTCGAGGAAATCGCGGTGATCATCGAAGAGATCAACGCCCAAGGATTATCGGTGGTTCTGGTGGAACAAAACGCCGAGCTTGCACTGGAACTGGCGGATCACGCCTATGTTCTGGAAACCGGAAATACCGCATTGGAGGGACCAGCACATGAGCTTCATGACAACAAACATGTCCGCGCAGCCTATCTGGGGCTTTAATCGCAACGACGCCGAATGGCGGATTGCGAAACAGGCGGGATGGGCGCGTACCGATCTTATGTGGGAACGCATGATGGAAGCGGCCAATCGGGCTTGGGCGGCGGGCGAGCCTGCTGCACGGCGCAAGTTTGTGGTAGCGGATCTGCTGGCCAGAAGTTGTTTTGCAAAGAACGATCCGCGACGGGCCACCACTGCGGCGGCCCTAGCTGTGATCGCTGCGTCACGCGGGAAGAAACGCGCCGCAGGTGCTGCGCAAAAGCGGGCGTTATCGCAGTGGCAAAATGCGCAGGCGTTCATTGACGGCATGGAAATTCGCCCCCGCTCGCGCAGTTCATTATTTCATCTGCGCATGGAAACGCGGCACCGCGATACGTTTCACAGCAATCTGCGGTTGCGGTTCAGCCGGATCGCGCAGGAAACGCAGGAAAGTCTGGAAGCATTGGGAACAGATCAGCCCTTGCCGCATCGCCATTTCGCGCGCTGGAAGGGTGAAAAGCCCACGGTTTATGATGACACCCGCAAGATGTTGGGCAGTTGTTTGTTGTTTCCCGAGGCGTAGGGATCAGGCTGGTTCGCAGGATATAAGGGGAGGGGGCCTGCGCCATAAGCGCTAACTTAAGGGGCTCCCAACTTGGTCCGGTTTTGATTCAGAAGGGGTATGACGGGTATATTCCCTCACTTTGATCAACAGGATGGATGTGTATCCAACCTAAGTGGTGTGATCGAGCTTGATGCATTGGTTTGAGACGCCGACGAGGTTCTGGCGCTGCTGGAACTCTCACCCTGTTTGAGAGCGTGCGGACAAGCTGTATTAGGCAGTTGCCATTCGCTGCACAGGGCCGCAACTGGTAAGGAGCCGACATTGTTAGGTTTCGATGCGGCTGCGCCAATGTCCGGTTCCAGCAATTGCATCCTGCTGCCAGCAAGCAGGCGTCAAACTTGTTTGGGTGTCACCAGTTCACGCGACGCGATTGTGCGGGCGATATTTTCGACGTCACGGGCAAACGGCCGATCCTGCTCTAGAACAGCGCATTGCCCACGGATCTGTACATGAATGTCAGCGAGGAAGGGGCCGAGCATGTTCACAGTTTCGCGCGCGTCCACCGCTTGGCAAGCCACAATCAACTCAATTGCAGTTAGACGTCTCGCACAGTCGGTGATTGTGGTCAGTGCTCGCACAGCGGTAGGTGATCCGGCGATGCAATCCTCGACACCATTGGCGTTAATACTTGGCCAAATGGGCACCGGTTGGGCAGCATGAAGAAGTTCGGACACCAACGCCTCAGCGGGTTTCATCAATGGTGCGAACCCGTTGGACCCACCATGAGGGCCTGCGAGGAACGCGGGAAGATCGCTGAACACCGGATTGAGCAATTTGGAGATGCGCGCCAATTGTGCGACTGTCAGATGAACGAAGGCCCGGTTCAATCCTTCGATAGCATTTGTCAATTCCGACGTAAAAAATGCACCACAAGAGATGATTTCTTGCGTCTCAAGAAACGCGACCGGGTTGTCGCTGACGCCGTTCATCTCGATTTCGGTCACTTGGATTGCGGTGCTAAGTGCGGCGCTGAGGGTGCCGTGAATTTGAGCGACATTCCGAATTGACAACGGGTCTTGCAAGCGACGCGCTTGGCCCTTCTGAAGCAACAAACTGCCCGAAAGACGTTGGCGTAGGTCCTGGCCTGCTGCCATTTGTCCGGGCAATCGCTTGATCGCAAGCGTGCGGTCCTCTAGTGGCCCAAGATTGGCGCGGAAAGCCTCTAGCGACATAGCGGCAGCGGTTTGAGCAGCGTCATATGCCAGTCGCGCGGAGTCGACAGCTAGGGCAGCAGCACCCGCAACCGCACTAGTGCTACTGGCCAGCGCCAACCCGTCCCGCGGCCCGAGGTCTAGTGGCTCAATGCCATGGGCGCGCATCACATCAGCACTTGGACCAATGCGACCTTTGGGGTCGAACATCTCCCCCTCGCCAATCAGCGCAAGACCCAGCGTTGCATTGAGCACGAGATCAGCCGCGCCAATGGATCCGATTTGCCCTACAACAGGCGTGATGTTTGCTGTGAGGCAGGCCGCAATATGTTTAGCAATTTTGGGCTGCGCACCGCTATGACCAATCAGGAGGGTATTCGCGCGCACGATCATAGCGGCGCGGATATTCTCGCGGGTATCATTTGGCCCGATGGCCTGCGCCCTTCCCCTCAATGTCTGGATCGAAAACTGCGCCAGTGTCTCCGCATCCAACGCCTCTGTCGATCGGGATCCTAGCCCTGTTGTGACGCCATAAACCGGGCGTTTTTCGGCAATCACCAAATCAACCAAAGCACGGGTTTGCCCCATATGCACGAGCGCGCTTTCGTCCAGCGCGATTGGATCCGTTCCAGCCGCAGCCTCCGCAAGCTCAAGAATGCTAAGGTTCTGACCAGTCAAAGTCAGCCGCTTCATTCTCAATCCTCCCGATAAAGAAGGTTCTGCGTGATCCCCATTGCGCGGGCCTTATCTAGAATGGCCGCACCCAAGGCGATATCACCCGTCGACATCCCACGGTGCCAGAACAGAATCGTTTCGTCATCGCTTTCGCGCCCGGGTTTCAACCCTGCGGCAATCTCGCCAATCTCGGCATAGAAACTGGCCTCTGAGATTTTTCCGGCATCAATGTGAGGGCGGAGCGCACCAAGATGTCCGGCCCGCATCTGGCCCAAATCATCCATGACAAACTTGTCAAATCCATCAACGAAGTCCAATGGCAAGGCGCTCATGGTGCCATAGGGCACAACAAATGCACCCTTTTTGACCCAAGATCGGTCGAACATCGGGGTTGGCTCGTTCAACCGTGTCGCCTCAACCATGATGTCTGCCCCATTGAGGCAACTTTCCCAATCAGTCGTAACAATGACCTTTTTTCCCAGGTCACGGCTCAAACGTTCGCCAAAGGCACTGCAACTTTCAGGGCGGCGTGAATGCACCCGGATTTCCTCAAAATCAAATAGGTGATCCAACAGACGCACGTTCCAATAGGCCGTTCCTCTTGCGCCCAGGTGGCCGAGGATTTTTGGATTTTTTGGGCCTAACCATTTGGCACCAAGTGCGGTTAGGGCACCGGTGCGCATATCTGTGATACCTGCTGCGTCAATCACGGCCTTCGGGACGCCCGTGCGCGGACAGAAAAGGTTCAAGAGCGCCAATTCCGACGGCAATCCTTGTTTGTAATTATCGACAAAGTCACCGACGACTTTGACACCCGCATAGCCAAGCGGCGCGACGTAGCCGCGCAACACATTGAAATGGCCATTAAAGGCGGGATCAGGCTCCAGATGCATCCGCGGTTCGATCACTGTTTGACCCAAGCCCGCCGCTATCAGACCCTGTTCAACAGCGGCCAAGATATCATCATTAGACAACGCGACTTTGTCGATTTCCGGTTTGCCCAGATACTCAATTTCCATTCTAGCCATGTAATTTCCCCTATAATTTCCCCTAAATTTATTACTTAGGATACCGCGCCTGAGCTGCGCGCCCATTCTAGTAATTATAGGTCTTGCGCAAGATTTACTTATGCAAGATCATTCGATCATGAAATTGCCCCCGCTGAATGCCATCAAGGCCTTTGAGGCAACCGTCCGCCATGGCGGATTTACCGCAGCGGCAGGAGAGTTGGGCGTGTCATCTGCAGCGGTCAGCCTGCAAGTCCGCAAGGCTGAGGATTATCTTGGCAAGCAACTGTTCATACGTGGTAACAATTCGCTGTCGCTGACTGATGCGGGGCATTTGTTGTATCCGCAGGTTTTGGAATCCCTGTCCGGTTTGGCAGCCGTTACTGAGCAGTTTTTGGACCATGAAACGCGTTCGCGGCTTGTGATCAGCACTCTACAATTACTGGCAGTTAAGTGGGTTGCGCCAGCAGTGGCACGGTTTCGCCAGACCAATCCCGACATCGGTATCGCTGTACTCATCCAAAGCGACCCGGTTGATTTTTCGGGTCAAAACATTGATCTGCGTCTGACCTACGGAACCCAGCATTACCCCGGCATGAAGATGACATCGATCTTTCGCGAAACCGTGGCACCGTTATGTACCCCCGAATTTGCGAAAAACTGCAATTTCTCCCTTGCTAATGTCGCGGACCGGCACCTGATACATATCGACTGGGGCGAGAATTATGCGTCTTATCCGACATGGGATGCATGGTACCGCAAAACCGGGCTGACGCGATACCCGGAGGCCCGCAAAGGGCTGCGTGTCGCGGGAACCGGAGTCGCCGTGGAATTGGCGGTGCAAGGTGCGGGCGTTGCACTGGCACCTCTGCATTTGTCGTCGTCCTATCTCGCGTCCGGTGCTCTGATGCAGCTTGATATGTGCACGTTGCCGTTGGCATTTGACCATTGTGCCGTGACGCCCACCGTCGAAGCACAACAAGCTAACGGTTCACGCAACGTACAACTCGTCGAGGCCTTTTTGCAGCAGTTACATATGAGGCCGGACGATGACGGCGGGCACCCTGCGCTTTGATGGTCATCGGCAGATTGACCACCCCTAGGTCCGCGTCCTCGATAGCGACAATTTTGCAAAGAGCACCAAGCCGGCGCTTAAGATACAAATCGTCCTAAAGAAATGGAAAAAGCCCTAGGCATTCCGCGAGACAAGCTAAGCGCAGTCTTGGCTACAGTCTGAAAACCTCCGAGCACAGTAAGACCGAAACAGAGGGCTTCATATGCGTGAGATCAATAACGGTCGTTCGACAAAGTTGCAGCATTGAACATAAAGTTGCAGCATTGAACATAATGGGCTCTTGTTCCTCTTTCGGCGCGCGAGTGATGTACGACAGCTTTGGTATCAAGGGCGTTATGGTAACCTCGCCTTGGCGTTTAGCCCGCTTAAGTTAGCGCCTATGGGGCTCTGCCCCTTCCGCACATTGTGCCCAATGTGCGATCCCCCCGGGATATTTATGCCCAAGAGAAGAGCCGGACGATAGAAAGTCCGGTTTCGGCCGCGGCATGGCTTGTTCTGTGGCTAATTTCGCATTAGGCGATTGAGTATGAAAATTCTGTTTCTCGGAGATGTCATGGGGCGCGCGGGGCGTGCTGCTGTGAAAGAGCATTTGCCGCGTTTGCGTGATGCATGGCGGCTGGATTTTGTCGTGGTCAATGGCGAGAATGCCAGCAACGGCATGGGGCTTAGTGGTGAACACGCCAAAGGATTGCTGGAGGCGGGGGCAGATTGCATCACGCTGGGCGATCATGCGTTTGACCAAAAAGACATGATGCAATTCATTCAAAATGAACCACGCATTATTCGTCCGATCAACTATGCCCATGGCGATGTGCCCGGACGCGGGTTTCGCGTGTTTGAGGCGCGCGGCGGGCGCAAGGTTTTGGTGACGCAGGTCTTGGGACAGGTGTTTATGAAGCGCCCGTTTGATGATCCGTTTTCAGCTGTAGAAAAGGTATTGAAGACCCATCCGCGCGGCGGGTTGGTTCAGGCCAGCATTGTGGATATGCATTGCGAGGCGACCTCTGAGAAAATGGGCATGGGGCATTTCTGCGATGGTAAGGCCAGCCTTGTGGTTGGCACGCACACCCATGTGCCCACGGCGGATACGCAGATTTTGCCCGGCGGCACCGGATTTCAATCAGATGCTGGCATGTGTGGCGATTACAATTCGGTCATTGGCATGGAAAAAGCCGAGCCGATGCGGCGGTTTGTAATTGGCATGCCCAAGGCGCGGTTTACGCCTGCGACTGGCGAGGCGACCTTGTCTGGCACATACATCGAGACCGATGATCGCACAGGGGCAACCACCCGCATCGAGATGGTGCGTCAGGGCGGGCGGCTAAGTCAGGCCGGACCTGTATGAACGGGGCCTTCTTGAACGGAACCATCAGGCACCAGATTGTCAGGCCGGTTTTGTCATGAGCCGCGTTACGCTGTTTGGCATATTGTTTGTACTTGGCAGTGTTTGGGGGGTGACCATCCCCCTGATTAAAATCACGGTGGATGCAGGGTATCGTCCGTTTGGGTTGATTTTCTGGCAGCTTGTTATCGGCGCATTGGTGATGGTGGCGTTGCGGTTGATGCAGAGAAAGCCCATGGGGTTGCCGCTGGGAAAACTATGGTTTTTTGCGGTGGTTGCGCTGTTAGGTACGGTACTGCCCAATACGTTTTCCTATGCCGCGACATTCCATTTGCCCGCAGGGGTGATGGCTGTGACCATTTCGATGGTGCCGATCTTTGCCTTTCCGATTGCTTTGGCAATGGGGATTGACCGGTTTAGCTGGCTACGCGTTATCGGGCTTATGGCGGGAATCGTGGGTGTCGTGCTATTGGTCGGGCCAGAAAGCCTGCCTGATGCGAGTAAAGTGTGGTGGGTGCCTGTGGCACTGATCGCGGCGATTTCCTATGCCATGGAAGGTAACGTGGTCGCCAAATGGGGCACGCACGGCTTTGGTCCGGGGCATGTGTTGTTTGGTGCCTCAGTGGTGGGGAGCGGGATTGCTCTGCCTGTTGCACTAGGCACAGGGCAATTTATCAATCCACTGCAAATCCCGGTATGGGGCCTGCCTGAAGTTGCATTTATAGCCGCCTCGGCTGTGCATGTATTGGTGTATTCGGGCTATGTTTGGTTGGTGGGACGTGCGGGTGCGGTATTCGCTGCGCAAACCGCCTATGTTATCACCGGGGCTGGCGTATTTTGGTCGATGCTCATTCTGAACGAAAGCTATTCCACATGGGTGTGGCTTGCGATGGGATTGATCATGGCGGGGATGACATTGGTGCGCCCGCGCGACAACACGACACTTGCTGATGGCACGGCGATCGGCGAAGCTGATCTGTGATCAAACCCAAAGGCGCACATGGAATTTATTCACCTTTCCCAAACCACACAGGCGGTTTTGACGCTGACCACTGTGGCGATCATGTTCATCCTGTTTCTGCGCGAAACCTTTCCAACTGAGGTTGTGGCCTTGGCCGGGGTGGCGGGGTTATTGGCGCTGGGGGTTCTGCCCTATGAGCGTGCGGTGGCGGTGCTGTCAAATCCGGCCCCTTGGACAATTGCGGCGATGTTCATTGTGATGGGGGCCTTGGTGCGCACGGGCGCGCTAAGTGCGTTTACCCATATGGCGGATAAGCAGGCCAAAACCAATCCGGCGCTCGCGATTGCGATGCTGATGGGGTTTGTGGTTTTCGCCTCTGCCGTGGTCAGTAATACGCCGGTTGTGGTGGTGATGATCCCGGTGTTTACCCAGCTTGCGCGCACATTGGGTGTGTCTGCGAGTAAGCTGTTGATCCCGCTTAGTTATGCGGCAATCCTTGGGGGCACGTTGACGTTAATCGGCACCTCGACCAACCTGCTGGTGGACGGGGTTGCGCGCGCCCATGGGCTGGCAGGGTTTTCTATATTCGAGGTGACGCCACTGGGCATTGTGCTGGTGATTTGGGGCATGATCTATTTGCGGTTTATAGCCCCGCGCCTGCAGCCCGATCGCGAATGCATGGCGAATCTGTTGTCAGCTAAATCCAAGATGAAATTCTATACTGAGGCGGTGATCCCACCAGAGTCTAACCTGATTGGCCGTGAGGTGTCTGGCGTGCAACTGTTCAAACGCGAAGGCGTGCGGTTGATCGATGTTATTCGCGGCGATGACTCCTTGCGGCGCAATATGCAGGGCGTTGCATTGCAGGTCGGTGACCGGGTGGTTTTACGCACGCGCATGACCGAATTACTTAGCTTGCAACGCGATAAATCACTCAAGCGCGTGGATCAGGTATCCGCTGTCGAAACCACCACGGTTGAGGTGCTGATCACGCCGGGATGTCGCATGGTGGGGCGGCGCTTGGGGTCGATGCGGCTGCGGCGGCGATACGGTGTGTACACATTGGCGGTGCACCGGCGGAACCAAAACATTGGTGTCGCGCTTGACGATTTGATGGTGCGCGTGGGGGATACGCTGCTGCTTGAAGGCGCGCCTGCCGATGTGCAGCGCCTTGCCAGTGATATGGATATGGTGGACGTCAGCCAGCCCTCGGATCGGGAATACCGCCGCGGGCACGCCCCGATTGCGCTGATGGCTTTGGCAGGGCTTGTGGTGCTGGCGGGCTTTGGCGTGGCACCCATATTCCTGCTGTCGATCCTTGCGGTGGCCGTGGTGCTGATCACGCGTTGTATCGACGCGGACGAGGCATTTTCCTTTGTTGACGGCCGTCTTTTGGCGCTGATTTTCTCGATGCTTGCCATAGGCGCGGCCCTCGAAAGCTCGGGCGCAGTTGCCCTGATCGTGGAGGTATTTGCCCCCTACCTCAGCAAACTGCCACCCTTTTTGGTGGTTTGGGCGATCTATCTGCTCACCTCCGTTCTGACAGAGCTGGTCAGCAATAACGCCGTTGCCGTGGTTGTAACCCCCATCGCAGTCGGCCTCGCCAGTGCCATGGGCATTGATCCGCGCCCGCTGGTGGTGGCGGTAATGGTGGCGGCTTCGGCCTCCTTTGCGACGCCAATTGGCTATCAAACCAATATGCTGGTCTATGGTCCGGGGGGCTATAAATTCACCGACTTCATGCGCGTCGGCATCCCGCTTAATCTTAGCATCGGCGTGATAGCCAGCATTATGATCCCGATGATTTGGCCGCTATAATTTGATCCGTCCCAGCTTCTTCTGAGGAAAAATATCCCGGGGAGATCGTTGAAACGCAATTGCGTTTCAACGTGAGGGGCAGAGCCCCAATACTACGTGTGCGCAGAGCCCCATCGGCACTACAATGGCCAAAATACCAAAATGGCAGGGATCGACACCACAACAATGATCACCTCAAGCGGCAAACCAATCCGCCAGTAATCCCCAAAACGATAGCCACCTGGGCCAAGGATCAGCGTGTTGTTCTTATGCCCGATGGGCGTCAAAAATGCTGAGCTTGCAGCGATTGCCACGGCCATCAAAAACGGGTCCGCCGACACCTCCAGCGTTTGCGCCATCTGGATGCCCACAGGGGCCGCAACAATCGTGGTCGCGGTGTTATTGAGCACATCACTTAGCGTCATGGTCACCAGCATCAGGGCGGTCAAAATCGCCCAAGGCGGCATGCCAAAGGTCAGATCAATCAGCGCGTTTGCGATCAGCTCCGTCCCGCCCGCTGCGTCAAGCGCTGCCCCCAGCGGGATCATAGAGCCAAGCAAAACCACCACAGGCCATTCGATGTGATCATACAGCTCTGACAACGGAATAATCTTGGTCAGCACATAGGCCACAACCACCAATCCCAGCGCGACGGGCAGATATACAATGCCTAGTGAGGCCGCAATCACGGCACCCATAAACAACCCAATTGCCAGCCACACTTTGCTATCATTTGTGACCGCCAATCCGCGATCCGCCAAGGGCAGGCAGCCCAACCATTCGGTAATGTCATTGCCCCGATCCATCGGCACAAGCAGCAGCAAAATATCGCCCGGGCGCACCTCTGTTTTGCGCAGATGCTCGGTGATGCGACGCCCTTCGCGCGATAGGCCCATGAGCACAGCCCCCTGACGCCACGCGAGCCCCAGCCGCTCGGCTGTTTTGCCCGCAATGCGCGCGGTTTCGGGCACGACCACCTCGATCACATCCAGCCCGTCACCCGCCGCCTTTAGGCGTTCTTGGCGTTGGCTATCCGAGAAATTCAGCGAAAGTGCGGCGCGAAACTCATCCAGCGCGGCAGGCGTCGCCTCAAGGATCAGCGTGTCATGTGCTTGTAATTGCGTGTTGCGCGCGGCACCATATCGGCGCGTACCGTCCCGGATCAGGCCCAGCATTGCCACATCGGCATCCGCCGCCGTCGCGTCCAGCTCTGCCAGACGTTTGCCGATATGCTTGCTATCTTCGGGCACTGTTAATTCGGCGATATATTGCGCGATATCAGACATTTGGTTGCCTGCATCATCACGTTTTGGGATGAGCCGCCACCCGACAAGCGCAACAAAAGCCAAACCAGCAAGCGCAGTAATGCCGCCGACAGGGGCGAAATCAAACATGCGAAACGGCTCCCCAAGGGAATCCTCGCGGATGGCGGCAATGATGATGTTTGGCGGCGTGCCAATCAGCGTGGCCATGCCCCCCAGAATGGTCGCAAAACTGAGCGGCATCAACGACAGGCCCGGGCTGCGCCCAGCCTTGCGCGCGGTCTGGATATCCACGGGCATCAACAGCGCAAGGGCAGCAACATTGTTCATAAACGCCGATAAAACCGCGCCGATACCGCCCATCAGGGCAATATGTCCGCCCAAACGCCGGGAACTGTTTATCATCGTGCGCGTGATTAGAAATACAGCCCCCGAGCGCACCAGCCCAGCCGAGACCACCAGCACGAGCGCGACCACCAAGGTAGCCGGATGGCCAAAGCCGCTAAAGGCTTCTTTGGTGGGGATTACCCCCAGAACAACGCCTAGCAAAAGTGCTGAAAACGCAACAATATCATATCTATATCGCCCCCACAGCAGCATGGCGAAAACGCCGCCAAACAGGCTAAACAGGATGATTTGATCTGTTGTCATGGGGGCTTCTTTCCTGCGGATGTCTATCGCTTTGCCATAGCTTAGCGCGCTGCCTACCCAAGGGCCAGCAGCATAAATGGCGCACCGATTCCCCAGCATGTTTTGTGGTTATGGCGCATCGGCCTTGAAGCTTTGTACCCCTCTGACATATAGAGG
The DNA here is from genome assembly GCA_964021645.1 of uncultured Cognatishimia sp. GTDB lineage: Bacteria > Pseudomonadota > Alphaproteobacteria > Rhodobacterales > Rhodobacteraceae > CANLDA01. The sequence continues at coordinate 36,675 of CAXIAD010000021.1, forward strand.
CACAAAGCAAATTCACTAATACTCGGAGGCTCCCGATGGCTGGCCACAGTAAATGGGCAAATATTCAACACCGCAAGGGGCGCCAGGATGCCGCGCGCTCTAAGTTGTTTTCCAAACTTTCTAAAGAAATCACCGTTGCCGCCAAAATGGGCGACCCAGATCCAGAGAAAAACCCGCGTCTGCGCATGGCCGTAAAAGAGGCCAAATCGCAATCGGTGCCCAAAGAAGTAATCGACCGCGCGATCAAGAAATCGCAAGCGGGCGAGGGCGACGATTATGAGGAAATCCGCTATGAGGGTTACGGCCCTAACGGCGTCGCGGTAATCGTCGAGGCAATGACCGACAACCGCAATCGCACGGCCTCAACCGTGCGCTCGACCTTTTCCAAAACGGGTGGCAATCTGGGCGAAACCGGTTCTGTTGGGTTTATGTTTGATCGCAAGGGCGAGGTCACCTATCCGGCCTCAGTTGGCGATGCGGACACCGTGATGATGGCCGCAATCGAGGCTGGCGCCGAGGATGTCGAAAGCTCTGAAGAAGGCCATGTCATCTGGTGCGAAGACACCGCCTTGAACGAGGTTGGCACCGCCCTTGAGGCGGAGCTGGGCGAAAGCGACAGCACCAAACTGGTTTGGCGTCCCAATATCACCACCGAGATGGACCTCGAAGGCATGCAAAAATTGATGCGTCTGATTGATGCGTTAGAGGATGATGATGACGTACAACGCATCACCACAAATTTTGAGGCATCAGATGAAGTGATGGATCAGCTGTAAGCTGCTACTTCGCTGATATGGTGTAACTTATAGGAGCCGACGCAATCGATTGCGTCGGCTTTTTTTATGCGCAAACACCCGAATTCGGCGCATTGTAGCCTCGCGAAACAACCCTAGGAAATTTGTGGGAAATGTGATCTCCTGCACCGATATTATGGGTGCGAGGTTATTATGGAGTTTTTTCAAAAGCTTTTAGCTGGGTATCAGCAGTGGGATACGGGTCAATGGGCGCTTGCGGTGACCGCTTTCACGTTTATCGCGTATTTGTTGGAGAAGGCGCTCCACATCTTTTCCCGCATGCATCGGTACGTTTTCCCACCAAAGCCGGCACCAATCCCCTTCTATCAGGTTCCAAATCCAGAGCAGCCAACGCCCCAACCCCCAGCACTTCCCCAAATTCACCAAATCAGCGCGGCACCTCCCACAACTCAGGTCATTGGCCGAGAGGATGAGCTGCTTGAGCTACGCCAACATTTGCTCGCCACGGGTGGGGTGAAAATCACCAACGCGGGCACTATTGTTCAGGGGCATGGCGGCATCGGTAAATCCACCTTGGCGCGCTATTACGTGGATAAGCATGGCGATGAATACGGCGGCATCCTTTGGGCGACGGCGGATGAACGGGGCAAGCTGGCTGAGGATTTGGCCGCCCTTGCCCCCGCCCTTGATCTGCCGCCGAATGCCCTAAAACCCTTGCAATGTGCGCAGGCGGTGCTGGCGCATATCGGCACTGATTCACGCAAATGGTTGCTGATCTATGACAACGTCACGGACCTTGACACGATCAAGGAGCTGCTGCCCAATTCCGCCCATCTGATTGTCACCACGCGGGAGGCGACGGGCTGGGATGGTTTCGCCACGCTTAGGGCGACAACGCTGGGTTATGACACCATTGATGCCCCCGCCATTACGCTGCTGATGCAGACCGCAGATCGCGAAACAGACCACGCAGGCGCGCGCGATTTGGCAGAGGCGTTGGGTGGTCTGCCCCTTGCGCTGATCATGGCCGGCGCGCTGGTGCGGGCAGAGGGGTACGAATTTGCAGACTATCAAACCCGCATTGCGGATGTGATTGCCCGTGCGCCCAAAAACATCGCCTACCCGGATAGTGTGATCGGCGCGGTACAGCTAAGTTATGATCGCTTGCCAAAGGATGCCAAACCCATCGCAGATATCTTGGCATGGTTCGCAGCAGAGGGGCTGGACGCTGCACTATTGACCGACGCGCTGGGCGGGCGGGTTTGGGAGAAG
>CAXIAD010000022.1:0-38496 GCA_964021645.1 uncultured Cognatishimia sp.
TCCCGACATCTTCGGTGTAAACGAAGCGCTCTACCAACTGAGCTAACGACCCGTAAGGCGGGGAATAACCGAAACTCGCTGCGATGTTCAAGAGCTATTTCGAAGAAAATTCAATCTCATCGCATTTTTTTTCAATTACCTCTTCGCGCCCTTGTGACAGGTGATAGATGACCCCCTGCTGGCGAGGCATGTCAGTGATTTCCCCTACCGTCTTTCCCATCAAAATTCCGCGCAGAAAACAACTGAATATACCGTGGGTGATCACCACCGCCGGGCACAGCAAATCCTTCAAAAACGCCTCCGCCCGATCAAATGCCGCCTGCACCGTTTCACCATTTGGCGCGCGGGTGAACAATTCATAATCATCCCCGCACAAGGCCCATTCTATCGGCCATCCAGCCGCAACTTCATGCCGGGTTAACCCTTCCCATGCCCCTGCATTGATTTCCTGTAACCGTAAATCAAGCCGAAGCCCCGGCGCGCAACCGCCCATAGCGATCCGCGCTGTTTCACGTGCACGCCCCAGCGGGCTTGCATATACAGGAATGCCCGCGTGTTCGCGCAATATTGGCTCTAATAATCCGGCCTGCACGCGTGCCTGCTCTTTACCCTTTTCGGTCAATGGAGAATCCTGACTGCCCTGAATACGCTGCACAAGGTTCCATTCGGTTTCACCATGACGTAAAATATAAACATCCGGGTAACTCATCAGTACCGTCCTCACTCAATTCGGCGCAGCTTCCTCGACCAGCCCCCCATTGGCAAGCGTATTTGCGCGCCTTATCTCCGGTCAGGCTCCCATAGAAATCAACCGCTTAACCCTGCCCTCGGATGCTTGAAATGTCGATTTACTCTGCCAGCCCCGCCATTCACTGCGGATCAATGCCTGCACGACGGCCCCGCCCATCGTATTGCCGGGTCCCAAAACAATGAACACATCTGGCATCAATTCACGTGCCGCTGCACGCAGGGCAGCGGTAAAATCAAAACTCTCTGTCACCTGATGGCCTAGGGTATACGCGCGCAACGCCCGCACATCACTTGCCTCAGGGTGCCACATGCCCCCTCGCCCATCAATCAACGTCAGTTTTGGCTGGTCAAACAACGCCTCCGGCAAGGCCTGCATCCCCAATTCAGCAACTGGTGCCTGCAAATTCGTGTGAAACCCTGCATGATTTTGCAACCGCATCGGAAACCGTTCGCCGACCCTGGGCATCTCACGCTCAAAGGCACTCAGCCCGGCCTCATCCCCCGCCAGCACCAGCATCCCGCCCAAATCAATCGACAGCCCAAGAACATGAGCAACCCGCCCATCAATCTCTGCGACCTTGGCCAAGGTCTCATCTCGCCGACCCGGCACTTCCTCCCAATCCGCATCCACAAATGGATAGATCAGCTGCCCGCCAATCATATGCTGCTGCATCAACGTGCCCATGGTATTCACCACCTCAAGCCCGCCCATTGCATCCAAAACCCCCGCACAGGCCAAGGCAGTATACCACCCCATCGAATTCCCAGTGACACCGATAATGTCATAGGCCTCTCGATCAATACTCAGAAAATCCGCGTAGCCACAGGCATAGATCAACCCACTCGCATTATCCCCGCGCGTGTGTCGACCCGTACTAAATTGCGCGGCCCCGTCCAACTCTGTTAGGTGAACCTGCCCCTTGTCTTGCCGATACGCATCAAACTCCGCCAGTAAATCGGCCTTATCCGCATGATTGCGTGCAAGATATCCCAACTCAGCCCGATTATATGTGCCACGTCCGGGCGCAATCACCACTGCTGTCTGCTTTGCCATCTCAACCCTCTATCCAATAGACACCGCGTCCCAGCTTCTTTTGAGAAAAAATATCCCCGCCGGAGGCTCCCAAACACACAACACGCGTGCACGGCTTTGGCTTAACCCTTACCGCGCCACAAACACCGCGCCGCCTCGGCAATACTAGCACGCGACGGCATCGTCGCCGCATAGGCTGGACCCGTAGCAATGAAACTATCCTCGGCCGCAATGCGCCCATGCGGCAGATCGGATTGTTCAGCCAACATCGCCATCAACGCCTCGGATTGGCTGCCAGTGTGACGGCATTCATCCACAATCAGCACTTTTTCTGCCCCCTCAAGCGCTGCCAAGATCCCCTCAACCGGCAACGGCGCAAGCCAGCGCATATCAATCACCCGCACGTCAATGCCATCACGACGCAAATCGTCTGCCGCCTGCGTGCTCAAATATCGCCCGTTGCCATAGGTCAGGATCGCCAGTGGCCCTGCGCCCTCAACCCCAACCTCACCCAAATTGATGCGGCGGTCCGGCGACGGATAGCAATGCAACCAACCGCCATCCTTTTCCTCCAGCAAATCCCGCATCGGATAGAGCGCAATCGGCTCCACAAACACGACAACCCGCTGCTCTTCACGCGCCAGACGCACGGATTCACGCAGCATCATTGCCGCATCATCCCCCCGTGACGGGCAAGCAATAATGATCCCTGGAATATCGCGCAGCACCGCCAATGAATTATCATTGTGAAAATGCCCACCAAAGCCCTTTTGATAACCCAACCCGGCAATCCTCAGCACCATAGGATTGCTAAATTGCCCGTTTGAGAAGAACGGCAATGTCGCCGCCTCACCGCGCAGCTGATCCTCGGCATTGTGCAAATAGGCCAAGAACTGAATTTCAGGCATCGGCACAAACCCATTATGCGCCATGCCAATCGCCAACCCCAGAATGCTTTGTTCATCCAATAGGGTGTCAATCATCCGGTCGGGGCCAAACCGATCAATCAGCTTTTGTGTCACGCCGTAAACACCGCCCTTGCGGCCCACATCTTCGCCCATCATGACAATCTCGCCATGTTCCAGCATCAGATCACTCAGCGCCCAGTTCAACAACCTTGACATCGGCTGAGGCACAGCTAATTGCTTGTAATCACTCCCAAAGATCGCATTTCTCGCCGCTTCAGATGGCCCATTCGTGGGGGCACATTCACGCCGTGGCGGAATGATCGACGCCATCACCTCTGCCGCAGTTTGCAACCGAGGCCGCGTTACAACCTCTGCTGCCACACGCGCACATTGCGCCTCTGACTCGTCATAAATCCCCAAAACCTCAGCAGCGCTCAACACTCCCTTACCCACCAACAATCGTGCCGAATGCAGCAACGGATCATCCGCTTCCCAGCCCTCAAATATCGCCCGCTCCAAATAGCTTTGCTGCAGATCAGAGCCCGCGTGCCCATATAATCGCACCATCGTCATATGCAGAAACGCGGGCTTTTTGCACCGCCGCACATACTCCGCCGCCTCCTGCGCTACCCGGTATGTGTCGTAAATATCTAACCCATCCGCATGAAAATACTTCAGCCCCGGCTTGGCCGCATAATTCGCAGCAACCCACCCGCCGGGCGTACGGGTCGAAATGCCAATACCGTTGTCCTCACAGACAAATAACAGCGGCAGCGGCACCGATTGATACGATGTCCAGCAGGCCGCATTGATCGCGCCCTGGGCAGTCGAATGATTGCTGGATGCATCCCCAAATGAGCACATAACAATGCTGTCGTCCGGCATCACCTGATGCTCAGGCGCATGCCTGCGTGTCAGCCCGACAGAATAGGCAGCCCCAACGGCCTTGGGTAAATGGCTGGCAATGGTCGAAGTTTGCGGCGGAATGTTCAGCGCCTTACTGCCCAGCACCTTATGGCGTCCGCCCGACATTGGGTCATCAACAGATGTCGCGAAACTTAGCAGCATATCCCACGTCGCACTGACGCCGGGCACCTGTGCAGAACGGCGCGTCTGAAACGCGCCGTCCCTGTAATGTAAAAATGCCATGTCATCAGGGCGCAACGCACTCGCGACCGCCGCCATCCCCTCATGCCCAGAGGAGCCGATGGTGTAATACCCCTGCCCCGCTGCCTGCATTTTCCGGGATCGCCGATCCAAATTCCGGCTTAGGCATTGTGCCCGAAAAATCGCCACCGCTTCGTGATCACTTAACGGCCCCTGTGCCGCAATGCCCGGCGGCCAATCTGCCGCCGCCACCTTGTCACGAAACGCTTGATCTACAACGTCGGCACGATCCATTCGGGCACCCCTGTTGATTGTGGATGTTTAGAAAAACGCTTGCAGGCCGGTTTGAGCACGCCCCAAAATCAACGCATGCACATCATGCGTGCCCTCATAGGTATTCACCGTCTCAAGGTTAACCGCGTGACGGATCACGTGGAAATCCAACGAAATCCCGTTGCCGCCATGCATGTCCCGCGAAACCCGTGCAATATCCAGCGCTTTGCCGCAATTGTTTCGCTTGATAATAGAGATCATCTCAGGCGCGGCCTGCGCTTGATCCATCAACCGCCCAACCTGCAAACAGGCCTGCAATCCTAATGCAATCTCGGTCTGCATATTCGCCAGCTTCAACTGAAACAACTGCGTGCCCGCCAATGGTTTGCCAAATTGCTTACGGTCCAGCCCATATTGACGCGCACTGTGCCAGCAGAATTCAGCAGCCCCCATAGCGCCCCATGCAATGCCATACCGCGCCCGGTTCAAACAGCCAAACGGCCCCTTTAGGCCCTCAACATTTGGCAGCAACGCATCCTCACTAACCTCAACATTATCCATCACAATTTCACCCGTGATAGAGGCACGCAGAGACAGTTTCTTTTCAATTTTCGGCGCACTTAGGCCCTTGGTGCCTTTTTCAAGCACGAAACCTTTGATCTTACCGCCATGGGCATCAGACTTGGCCCAAACTACAAAAACATCCGCAATCGGTGCGTTGGAAATCCACATTTTCGCACCGTTCAGCACATAGCCGCCGTCAACCTTTTTCGCCGTGGTTTTCAGGCTTCCCGGATCACTGCCCGCATCTGGTTCAGTCAAACCGAAACAGCCAATGAACGCGCCGCTTGCCAGTTTGGGCAGGTATTTTTTGCGTTGCTCTTCAGTGCCGTAAGCATAGATCGGGTACATCACCAATGAGGATTGCACCGACATCATTGACCGGTATCCACTGTCGATCCGCTCAACTTCGCGCGCCACAAGACCATAGCTGACATAGTTTGCGCCAATGCCGCCATACTCCTCGGGGATAGTCGTGCCCAACAGGCCCATTTCGCCCATTTCACGGAAAATCTCCGGGTCCGTTGTCTCATTTGCAAAGGCATCGGTGATCCGAGGCATCAGTTTTTCGTCGGCATAGGCGCGGGCAGATTCTCGGATCATCCGCTCATCTTCGTGCAATTGCGTGTCCAACAGGAACGGGTCTTCCCAGTTAAAACTGCCTAAATCTGGCTTATCTTTAGCTTTCAAACTCATCATTGAACCCTCGTTCTGTGGCCGCGCAGTATTTGCACCTTTGCCGTGTTTTTCGATCAACGCAACAGCATCGTAATTTTGGATCACGACGAAATGCTCTAACATTCCTTCTAAGCCTTTATTTCTCGCAAAACAGCGATATATTGGCATGACTTCATTACCAAATGGAATGTTATGCCTGTCCCGCGCCGGTTCTTACCCCCCCTGTCCTGCCTCACCGCATTTGAGGCCGTCGCCCGCTTGGGTTCCGTCACCGATGCCGCAGCAGAGCTGGACCTGACCCAAGGTGCCGTTAGCCGCCAGATTCTGAAACTTGAGGCATTACTCGACCTCAGCTTATTTCAGCGTGACCGTAAACGTCTGATCCTCACCACTGCTGGCACCGCCTATGCCCATGAAATACGCGAGGCGATCACCCGCATTGCCAATGCCACTGTCACCCTGCGATCAAATCCTGATGGCGGGGCATTTGATCTTGCGATCCTGCCCGCCTTTGGCACCCATTGGCTAGCGCCGCGTTTACCGTTGTTTTTATCGGCGCATCCGGGCATCACCCTAAATCTTGCGACCCGCATGGCCCCGTTTGATTTTTCCCAAGAGAGGTTTCATGCCGCCATCCACTTTGGCTCCGATAATTGGCCCGGCGCAGGTTTCTTACGGCTGATGGAAGAAGAGGTCGTACCTGTCATGGCACCCGTTCTCGCCCAAACGATCCCGCTTGAACCCGCAGAAATCGCCACGCTCCCCTTGCTCCACCTAGAGACCAGGCCCAAAAGTTGGGCGCGTTGGTTTGCCCAAAACAACATCATCTCCCCCAGCAGTGCCGGAATGGAATTTGACCAATTCGCCACCATGCTCAAGGCAGCGACTTTTGGTCTCGGCGTCGCCTTGATGCCACGATACCTAGTTCAACAAGAGTTACGAGATGGGTCATTGGTTACCCTGCCAAACGCCGAGATGGTCAACTCAGGGTCCTACTTTCTGGTGTGGCCAGAAACCCAAAGCGACTATCCCCCCCTGCGCGCCTTTCGCAATTGGCTAACCACGCAGATCACCCCGCAATAGCGCCGAACCAAAGGTTCCAGCACCAAAAAGCACCCGCCATTTCTGGGGGGTGCCTTTCTTCACATCATCAATAAACCTCTACTATAACAAAGGCTTACCGCTACATCCTAACGAAAATTACTCTGCGGCATCCGCAATTGGCGACGGGCTTGTATCGTCCTCAACCTTAGGTGATGCCTGACGAATACGCACCGTCAACACGCTGCCATTTGCCATTTCTTTTGTGCGCTGAACTTTCACCTTACCCAATGGGCGCAGGTTCAAATCACGTCCATCCGCAAGCGCCTCTCCCAGAATAGCCAATGCCGCCTCGATCGCAGGCTTAGCATCTTTTTTCTTAATGCCAGAGCGTTCGACAACCGCGTCAACCAATTCGACTTTCTTCATCTCAGGCGCTGAAACTACCGGGGATGTTTCGGTCACAATCATGGGTTCCGGTACCGGTGATGTCGAAACGAATGGTTTCGCTGGAGCCGCCTCAGACGTGTTTGCTTTCGGGGCCATCATGCTCTTCGCCGTCGTCTTCGGGGCGCTCTTGGATGTGGCTTTGCGCGTCGGGCTACTTTTGCTTGTTGCTGTGGTCGCTGCTCGTGCCATCTTGTGTGCCTCACTGTTTCTTCTTTGGAAACATACTACATGTTGTAGATGAAAACTCCACCCCTGAGACCAAAACAACTGATGAGAATTCGAATGAATGTAGTCAATTGATCAACAAAATTCGCCAATTACACAGCGTTTTCTGCCCAATTTAGCTGTCTCCCGCTTTAACACAATTCAGCAAGATTACGCGCACTTCAACAAAAAACAGGGCCCCGAAAGGCCCTGCTTAAACACTATACATGGGGATCCGACCTTAGTGTGCGGTTGCCCCGGCACCTGTGTCACCCTTGGATGTCGCCGCGGCCGCAGCAGCAGCCTCCTCGGCTGCTTCGTCCCATTCAATGGCTTCCGGCACGCTGACCAATGCCAGTTTCAGCACCTCAGAGACATGGCTCACCGGGATGATTTCCATCCCTTCTTTGACGTTGTCAGGAATCTCGACCAGATCTTTTTCATTCTCTTGCGGAATGAGAACGGTTTTGATCCCGCCTCGTAGGGCCGCTAGCAATTTCTCCTTTAGCCCCCCGATTGGCAAGGCATTGCCGCGCAATGTGACCTCACCCGTCATCGCGATATCTTTGCGCACAGCGATGCCCGTCAACACAGACACAATCGACGTCACCATCGCCAGACCGGCACTTGGCCCGTCCTTAGGTGTCGCCCCTTCAGGCACGTGCACGTGGATGTCCCACTTTTCAAACATCGGCGGTTTCACCCCGATTTTCGGGCTGATTGAGCGCACATAGCTAGAGGCCGCGTCCATCGACTCCTTCATCACGTCGCCCAACTTGCCGGTGGTCTTCATCCGACCCTTGCCCGGAAGGCGCAATGCTTCGATGTTCAACAGTTCCCCACCGACGCTGGTATAGGCCAACCCGGTGACAACCCCGACCTGATCCTGTTCCTCAGCTAGGCCGTATTTGAACTTTTTCACACCTAGGAAATCATCAATGTTTTCGCCTGTGACCTTGATGGACTCAGCTTCTTTCTTGATGATCTGCGTCACCGATTTTCGGGCAACTTTGGCAATTTCGCGCTCCAGATTCCGCACGCCAGCCTCGCGGGTATAATGGCGGATGATCTCTGTTAGCGCATCATCAGTCAGTTCAAATTCCGACGGTTTCAGGCCGTGGTTCTTGATTTGCTTGTCCAACAAATGCTGCTTGGCAATCTCGCGTTTTTCGTCCTCGGTGTAACCCGCCAGCGGAATAATCTCCATCCGGTCCATCAGCGGCCCGGGCATATTATAGCTGTTTGAGGTCGTCAGGAACATCACATCACTTAGGTCGTATTCCACTTCCATATAGTGGTCCACAAAGGTTGCGTTCTGTTCTGGATCCAAGACCTCCAGCATCGCACTTGCCGGATCACCGCGGAAATCCTGCCCCATCTTGTCGATTTCATCCAACAAGATCAGCGGATTGGTGGTTTTCGCCTTTTTCAACGCTTGGATGATTTTACCCGGCATTGATCCGATATAGGTCCGACGATGGCCGCGAATTTCGCTTTCATCACGCACCCCACCCAGCGAAATGCGGATGAATTCACGCCCGGTTGCCCGCGCCACAGATTTCCCAAGCGAGGTTTTACCAACGCCCGGAGGACCAACGAGGCACATGATCGGCCCCTTCAGCTTTTTGCTGCGTTGTTGCACGGCCAGATATTCAACGATGCGTTCTTTGACCTTATCCAGACCATAGTGATCCGCATCCAAAACCGCTTGCGCTTTGTTCAAGTCTTTCTTGACGCGGGATTTTTTGCCCCACGGGATCGACAACATCCAATCCAGATAGTTGCGCACAACGGTGGCCTCAGCCGACATCGGGCTCATATTGCGTAGCTTTTTCAACTCTGCATCGGCCTTTTCTTTGGCCTCTTTACTCAGGGCTGTCTGGCCGATTTTCTCTTCCAGCTCGGCGATCTCATTGCCGCCCTCGTCACCATCACCCAATTCCTTCTGAATCGCCTTCATTTGCTCATTCAGGTAATATTCACGCTGGGTGCGCTCCATCTGGCTTTTGACGCGGGTTTTGATCTTTTTCTCGACCTGCATCACGCTCATTTCGCCCTGCATCAGCCCATAGACTTTCTCAAGCCGCTCACTGACAGACAGAGTTTCCAAAAGCTCCTGCTTTTGATCAACTTCGATGCCCAAATGCCCGGCAACCAGATCCGCCAAACGTGCAGGTTCCGATGATTCAGCCACAGCAGACAGGGCTTCTTCGGGGATGTTCTTTTTCACCTTGGCATAGCGCTCGAACTCATCGCCAACGGTGCGCAATAGCGCCTCAATCGTTGTGGAATCGCCCGGCATTTCCGCCAGATATTCAGCACGCGCCTCAAAGAAATTATCGTTTTCCACAAAATCGGTGATCGTCACGCGCGATTGGCCTTCGACCAACACTTTCACGGTACCATCGGGCAGCTTCAGCAGCTGTAAAACATTGGCCAAAACACCGATACGGTAAATACCGTCGGCGTCAGGATCATCCATGCCCGGATCGATCTGGCTGGATAGCAGGATTTGTTTATCATCCTGCATCACCTCTTCCAATGCACGCACCGATTTTTCACGCCCGACAAACAGCGGCACGATCATATGCGGGAACACGACGATGTCGCGCAGCGGCAATACTGGATACGAGGAATTAAGTGGCTCTTGCATGCTCGGTCCTTACATTTGGCAAGACGCTCGGGCCCCGACTATCGGCAGCCAACCCGCGTCTCCTCTTCTCAGGGTCATTATCTGGTGTGGCCAGTTGGAATTTTCAACCAACCGACTACAAAGTTAACGCACACAATGCCTCGGTCCGTGGCTGACCACAAGATGCCAAATGCACCCAATTCGGGCAAAATTGCAGATGTATATTCTACACAATATCCCCTTCCCAACGCCCCGCAGACACAACTTAAACTCCGGGTATTTCCTCAATGATCACTCATCTTACACCACAGATATCACACCCACCCTTTGACACGGCCCGCGGCCTTGCTTATCAATTTCTTAACAAACAACAAATTGGATCAAAATAATGATTAAAAAATTCGCTGTAATGGCGCTCGCTCTCTCCGTATCCGGCTGCCTACAGTACTCAAAAATTGAGACCCCGCCGCAGAAAGTTAAATTCACCAACGCCACAGCACAGAAAAACGTGCATGCCTTCGTGAAGACGGCAATTCGCACAAATACATTCACCAAACCAAATCCAAAACCAAACACTCTACCTGATGCAGAGGTAACAGGCGCCGTATGTACCCTCACCAACAAAGGGTTCCGCGCCGAGGTGAAAACCCCCGCCTATCTCGAAATTCCGCATTACAAAGGTCGCGCCGACCCGATCACCGTGGTCTGTCGCACCCCTGAGGAAAAAGTCACCACCGTTTATCCGGCGGTCAACCTGACCCTCCAAAACATCAATAGTTCAACCGCAAGCACAGGCGGGCTTCTGGGCGTGTTGATTGTCGAGGCAACTAAATCCGTCATCGCAGCTTCGCGTAATCCTGCGAATGACGTCTTTGGCTACCCTGGCATTATCTCTGCCAGCTTTGGCCGGGCAAAATAAGAATGATCATGGCTAAATCCACATTCAACCGGTTTAGGGGCGCGTCTATGGGCGCCTCCCTTGCCATCCTCACCGGCCTTGCGGCCTGCGCCCCAACCTACACACCGCCAGAACAGGCCGTTGCCCTCAAAGTAACAGGCAAGGGGGATGTGATAAAAACCGAAACTGTCATCGTGACGGCCCGGTTGGTGTCAGGTGCCGCGATCGCAGAGATCAACCAAGCAAGCTGTGTGGCGCAATTCAGTGGGCGCAAAGTCGACTTTAAGACACCCCTTAAATTCGACGTCCCCATCCGCGCGGGCGCTCAGCCTGATATCGTCTTTACCTGTGCCACAATCATTGGCCCCAGCAAGCTCGTTCAACGGGCCACAATGATCCCCAATGTATTGGATATCACCGCAGCACAGGCCAGCAAACAGCGCGTCTACCCTCAGAAATTCATCGTGAATTTCCCTCAGGTCGACGCCAGCGTTCTGCTTGAGTAACAGCTAAGCAAAGCCGCATAAACCTTTCCACCCCATGATGAAATCACTGGGGTGGAAAACTTAGAATCCAGCCTTCACCAGCCAGATCAAGCGTCGCTTTACAGCGGCTCAATATCACCCTGCGCACGGTTGGCGTGGAATTCCACCTGCCACGCCTCAAACGTACCCGCCGCAATCGCCTCCCGCATGCCCTGCATAATATCCTGAAAATATTGCAAATTATGCCATGTCAGCAGCATACCACTGATCATCTCATTGGAACGAAACACGTGATGCAGATAGGCACGCGGATAGTTTGAACAAGCAGGACAGCTGCATCCCTCGTCCAAGGGACGCGGATCATCTGCGTGGCGCGCGTTCTTGATATTGACCACACCATTGCGCGTAAACGCTTGGCCTGTGCGCCCGGATCGGCTGGGCAGCACGCAATCCATCATATCAATGCCGCGCGCAACCGCGCCCACAATGTCATCCGGTTTGCCAACGCCCATCAAATAACGCGGCTTGTCTTCGGGCAGCATATCAGGCGCGTAATCCAACACGCCAAACATCGCCTCTTGCCCCTCACCCACGGCCAAACCGCCAACCGCATAGCCATCAAATTCAATCGCCCGTAGCGCCTCGGCACTTTCCGCGCGCAAATCCTGCGTGACCCCGCCTTGTTGAATCCCAAACAGCGCATGCCCCGGGCGATCCCCAAAGGCGTCTTTGCTGCGCGCGGCCCATCGCATCGACATGCGCATGCTTTCGGCCACCTCAGCATCCGTCGCTGGCAAGGCCGGGCATTCGTCAAAACACATCACAATATCGCTGCCCAACAGCTTTTGGATCTCCATCGAGCGTTCCGGCGTCAACTCGTGCTTTGATCCATCAATATGGCTTTTGAACGTGACACCCTTTTCGCTCATTTTGCGCAGTCCCGCCAAGGACATCACCTGAAACCCGCCGCTATCCGTCAAAATTGGCCGGTCCCAGTTCATGAATTTGTGCAATCCACCCAGCCGGTCAATCCTCTCCGCCGTGGGCCGCAGCATCAAATGATAGGTATTTCCCAGCAGGATATCCGCCCCAGTGGAGCGCACGCTTTCAGGCATCATCGCCTTGACCGTCGCCGCCGTGCCAACTGGCATAAAGGCGGGCGTGCGTATGTCGCCACGCGGCGTTGAAATTACACCAGTCCGCGCTTTTCCATCCTGCGCGTGCTTTTGAAACGAAATACGGCTTGTCATCCTGCACCTTTCGGGTTTTTGCACTCCTTACGCTTTAGGCGTAGACTTGTAAAACACCCGCTCGCACCCCATCTGTATACCATCGTACACAATTGTTAGGAATTCATATGCCCCAAGACATTCTCCTCGATCTATTGTCCTCCAACATCCTTTACATCCTTGGTGCGTTCTTCGTGATCACCATCATTCTGAAAGGCGTACGCATTGTGCCCCAATCAGAAAAATACGTGATCGAACGCTTTGGCCGCCTGCATTCTGTGCTTGGCCCAGGGATCAACTTTATCTGGCCCTTCCTTGACGCTGTGGCCCATAAAATCTCGGTACTTGAGCGCCAACTGCCCACCGCCAAACAGGATGCCATCACCAAGGATAACGTGCTGGTACAGGTTGATACCTCCGTATTTTACCGCATCACCGAACCCGAAAAGACCGTCTACCGTATCCGCGATGTCGATGCTGCCATTTCCACCACAGTCACCGGGATTGTGCGTGCCGAAATCGGCAAAATGGATCTGGACGAGGTGCAATCAAACCGTAATGAGATGATCGCCACCATCAAGGTCTTGGTCGAAAGCGCCGTTGACGATTGGGGCATTGAGGTCACCCGCGCCGAAATCCTTGACGTGAACCTTGATCAGGCAACCCGTGATGCGATGATGCAGCAGCTCAACGCCGAACGCGCCCGCCGCGCCCAAGTGACCGAGGCCGAGGGCCACAAACGCTCCGTCGAACTTTCCGCCGACGCCGAACTCTACGCCAGCGAGCAAACCGCCAAAGCCCGCCGCATCCAAGCCGACGCCGAGGCCTACGCGACCGAAGTCGTCGCCAAAGCCATCGCAGAACACGGCATTGAGGCCGCCCAATACCAAGTCGCCCTCAAACAGGTCGAGGCCCTGAATGCCCTAGGTGCTGGCGAAGGCAAACAAACCATCCTGCTGCCCGCCGCCGCTCTCGAGGCCTTTGGCGATGCCTTCAAACTGTTAAAAGGCGGCGCGAAATGATCGACCTTATCACCACATGGTGGGTCTGGCTCGCCGCCGCGCTTGCACTGGCGATCCTAGAAACCCTCGCCCCCGGCTTTGTCTTTTTGGGCTTTGCAGTGGGGGCGGCCCTTACGGGTCTTTTAATGATCGGCCCCCTCACCCTCTTGGCCCCGGCACAGATTTTCCTGATCTTCGCCGGGCTGTCACTGGCCACATGGTTCGTGCTGCGCCGCTTCTTTGCGCTGCCCAAATCCAACATCAAAACCTTTGATCACGACATCAACGACTGATTGCTTTCAACAACAACACCCTTAAAGGTTGAAATATTCAGATGCGTCAGACATGTTGCTCCCATCCGTCGTGATGGGAGCAAACGATGCAAACGATTGACGCGAAAATCACAATCGAAAACCCGCAAATTGCCCAAATAAACGCGCTAATTCGTATCGCGCGAAATGCATGGCTTGTTCTGTTGACATCACTTGTTTTTGTCACGGTCATTCTAATGTCTATTGAGCACATTGATTTTTACGGCGTTGATCGCTCAACAAAGCTACCGATCGTTGACATTAAAGTTCCCACTCGAATGTTTTTCTATGTGGCTCCATTATTGATCACCGCAGCTTATGGCTACTTCCACTTCTATCTCATACGTCTTTGGGAGCAATTGGGCACTGCGGATTGCAGAGTTGAAGAAAATGGCGATTGCTTGGCAAATTCCATTTCACCTTGGATCGTTACCGATAGCGCGCTCTATTTACGTGCATTGTTCCGAAAGGATGACTGCGTCACACGGCGCCCCCTCGAAGCAACGGCCATGATCATCAACATATTCCTCTCTTGGGTATTTGGTTTGAATGTTCTAGCCTATTCATGGACCAACACTCTCCCCGCTAGAGACATGATCATGAGCGCGGTAAACGCCGGTGCTCTGATGATGTGCTTTTCGGTCGGCTATGTCAGTTTCACGGTCATGATCCTCAACATGAGACGAGCCAATGCGCCGACACATGACGTCACCCGAAGCAATTGGTTTCGCATTCCTTTTGTCGCTTCGATGTTGATGTTCATGCTTATTAGCGCGTTTCAAACCGGATCTTTCACGCGCTCTATGCACCCCGCCGCGCCACTTGATCTCTCTCATTCCCAATTGGCGTTACGCCCTGAGGGTTGGCGGCCATACGGTATGGCACGAGACGAATTTCTCCAGACATGGTGTGGACGGCGACCTTCCGAATGCGATCAGGGCAAACCACTTTCACAGGACCACTTTCAGGAAGCATGGCGACAGCATTACCGCGTTCAAATCGAAGATTTGGAGAAACCCAATTGGCCCCTCAGTGATCCGCATTTCCCAGATTTCCGAAGTGCAAATTTAAGTTATTCCTTTCTAACAGGCGCTATTCTTGCGGGCAGAGACTTATCTGGTGCCAATCTTAGGTGGACGGTTTTAGAGGGTGCGAATTTACGTGGGGCCTCTTTCAACCAAAGCACATTTTTGCACACTCGCTTTCACAGAGCAGACGCAACAGGTGCGGATTTCGCCAACGCAAAGTTGTGGAAATCCGAATTCATTCAGTCTCGCCTAAATGACGTAAACCTGCACGGCACAGAGCTTAGTTTCACTTTCTTTCAAGGTACCGAAGCGGAGCCAATCACATTCGCCAAAGCCGACCTCACTGCTTCGGTAAATCATGGCGGTGCACTGCGTTATTTGGATTTGCGTGACATGACCTTTGACGCCCTTACAGATTTTCGAAACGTATTTTTAGACGGAACTGTTCTACTGCCAAAAGGTTTCGCCGATGCGATGGGAACCCCCTGCCAATGGAGCACAGAAAGACTAAGTGACGAGGAATACTTTGGTAGGTGGCGCTGGTGGATCGAAAGTAAACCTAATGATTTCGCATTGGCCCCCGGCCGCTACATCGCGCCCGTTGGCTGGTCTCTTGTGGCCTCTTTTCCACCAGCTGATCAGTCCTGTGTATGGAAAACAGAGCCTAAAAACCTGCAACATTAACCAGTCCCCTTCTGCATCGCAGCGAATCGTACATTTCAGGCCTCGAAATGCACATTTCGTAGGTTTCGACATTCCTTACCCCAGCGCACCTTGTGCCGCATTGCGCACAAACACCCCACATCCTGTAGCCACTCCGCCGCTCAAACCCGATTTTACTGGCCATTGCCCCCTCATTTCACCCCATTAACATTACGTGCGTTGCCCCTCTGGACCTTGCCCGCGGCAAACCCTATATAAAACACTCAGGAATAAGGCAGGCCATCCCATGACACAGAACCCCGAACCCCTCGAAGGCACCCCGCTGATCGCGCCATCCAGCGTTGACCACCCCTTGCACGAACAAGCGGTAGAGGCGTGCCGTTCGGTCTATGACCCTGAAATTCCAGTGAATATTTACGATCTTGGCCTGATCTATACGATCAAGCTGACCGAAGAGAACGACGCCCATGTCCTCATGTCCCTCACAGCCCCCGGTTGCCCCGTTGCAGGCGAAATGCCCGGCTGGGTCCAAGAGGCCATTTCAGGTGTGCCCGGCATTCGTACCGTCACCGCTGAATTGATCTGGGAACCCCCCTGGGGCATGGAAATGATGAGTGACGAGGCCCGTCTAGAACTCGGCTTTATGTAATAATATCAACAACCTACCTCTCGCCTCCGGTGCCCTTCCAAACTAAAACACCGGGTAAACCTTGATGCAGACGCTTAGTCGGCTTATCTTGCAGTGTATGTAGAACTGCAAACAGGTGTATGATGTTCTCTATCCCCGGCAAACAAGCTGTCTCCATAACTCCCGCCGCAGCCAAGCAAATCGCAAAGCTGATGGCAAAAGAGGGTCACTCCGGTCTGCGCATCGGCGTGAAAAAGGGCGGCTGTGCAGGCATGGAATACACCATGGAATATGTCGATGCGACCGACCCCTTGGATGAGGTTGTGACACAGGATAATGCCTGCGTGATGATCGCCCCCATGGCGCAGATGTTCCTTTTCGGGACAGAAATCGACTATGAGATTTCGCTGCTGGAATCCGGGTTCAAATTCAACAACCCCAACGTGGCCGATGCTTGTGGCTGTGGCGAATCCATCAATTTCAAGGACGTCAGCGAATTAAGCGCGCAGCAGGAACAACTCTAACCCGTCGTGGCGATCTTTCTCGGCGGATTTCCCTCTGCTGACTTGACCTCACGCCCAGACCAGCAAATATGCGCCAAACGGTTATAGGGATGCATGATATGCGACGTGGGCTTGCAGCAGGCAATTGGAAAATGAACGGCACCGCCGACACCCTTTCAGAGATTGAGGGGCTCGCGCGCGACCATAGTAATGCGGATTGCGATGTGCTGATCTGCCCCCCTGCAACATTACTCAACCGCGCAGCAGACCTTGCGTCAGGCCAAAATCTGGCCCTCGGCGGACAAGACTGCCACACCAATACCACAGGCGCGCATACGGGCGATATCTCTGCCGAAATGCTGGCGGATGCGGGCGCAACCTATGTCATCCTCGGCCACTCTGAACGCCGCGAAGACCATGGCGAATCCAGTGAAACCGTGCGCGCCAAGGCCCGTGCCGCATGGCAACACGGCCTCACCACCATCATCTGCGTTGGCGAAAGCCTCGCACAGCGCGATGCCGCCAACACGCTGGACATCATCGGCGGCCAACTTGCGGGCTCCATCCCTGACGCAGCCACCGGCGAAAACCTCGTTGTCGCCTATGAACCGATCTGGGCCATTGGCACAGGCCGCGTGCCATCGCTGGATCAAATTAGCGAAGTACACGATTTCATCCGCTCCCGCCTTGAGCGTCGCTTTGGCGAAGGTGTTGGCAAATCCACCCGCATTCTTTACGGCGGCTCTGTCAAACCCGACAACGCAGCAGAGATCTTTGGCGTGCCCAATGTTGATGGTGCCCTTGTCGGCGGTGCCAGCCTAAAAGCAGCAGATTTCGGCGCGATCATTACCGCCCTAAATACCGCTAACTCCTGAATACAAACGATAAACGCGACGCATATCCCTATGCGTCGCGTTTTTTATTTCCACAAATACAGCACATGGCATAGCCACGCCTGCTATTTCGTGATGATCTCTGGCCCCATGAACGTATTGGGCAGATAGGTCGACAAGGCCGGTACATAGGTCACGATGATCAGGAAAATGAACAGCACCCCCAGAAACGGCAGGGCTGCGCGCACGACACTCATCATCGGCATGCCCGCCACACCAGAGGTCACAAACAGGTTCAACCCAACCGGGGGCGTGATCATCCCGATCTCCATATTGACCACCATGATGATGCCCAAGTGGATCGGATCAATCCCCAGTTCCATGGCGATTGGAAACACCAATGGCGCGACAATCACCAACAGCCCCGACGGCTCCATGAATTGCCCACCGATCAGCAGGATCACATTCACCACCACCAAAAACATCACCGGACCAAAGCCCGCCGACAGCATAACCCCCGCAACATGTTGCGGCACTTGCTCCTCGGTCAGAACATGTTTCAGCAGCAGCGCGCAGGCGATCACAAACATCAATGTGACCGTCAGCTTACCCGCCGAAAACAACGCCTGACGTGTGTCCTTGTGAAACCACACGGTCAGCAACGCAGTAGGTGCCTGCCATACCGATCGCTTCGCCTGCCCCTCGCTTTCGGCCAACGGCCCCATATCGCGGTAGACAAAGGTCGCGACAAAAAACGCATAGACAGAGGCCACAGCCGCCGCCTCAGTGGGCGTGAAAATCGCGCCCTCTTTGTAAAACCCAACGCCCGGCGCGTACCAGACATAACCATAGATGCCGACCATGATCACAACGATCAGAAACAGCCCCCAAAACGCCTCGCGAAACGATGCCCAGACCTCACCCCAGCCCAGCCATACACCTGCAGGCATATTGCGAATACGTGCGAAAATATAGATCGTGACCATCAACATTACGCCCGCCAAAATGCCCGGAATGACGCCCGCCAAGAACATCCGCCCGACCGATACATCAACCGATGCCGCGTAAACCACCATCACAATCGACGGCGGTATCAGAATGCCCAAGGTGCCCGCATTACAGATCACCCCAGCCGCGAATTCCTTGGAATATCCAGCTTGTGTCATGGCAGCGATCACAATTGATCCAATGGCCACCACCGTCGCTGGTGATGATCCCGATAGGGCCGCAAACATCATGCAGGCCAGCACGCCCGAGATGGCCAAACCACCGCGAAAATGCCCCACACAAGCGACCGAAAACCGAATAATCCGCTGCGCCACCCCGCCCGTCGACATGAATGTCGAGGCCAGAATGAAAAACGGGATCGCCAGCAATGTGTAATGCCCCTCAAAGGCCTCAAACAGCGTCGCCGCCACACTCGCCAGTGAACTCTCCGAGAAAATTAGCAAGAATAATGTGGAGCTTAGCCCCAAGGACACCGCAATCGGCACGCCCAACAGCAATAGCCCGATGACCATCGAAAATAGCAGTACAACTTCCATCAGTTCTGCTCCTCATCTGTAATTCCGCGCTGCGCTTTGACCTCGGCCAATTCATCCTCAACTTCATGACTTGCCACCATGCGATCCGTCTCCCCGCGCCAAATCTGCATCGCAGCTTGCATGAACCGAAACACCAGCAACCCCATGCTCACCGGCAGCACCAAATAGGGCACCACTTTGGGCAATTTTTCATAGGCGTCGCCGTAGTTGATCAAATCCTCCAGAAACCGGAGAACCCCGATCATCGGCACATCCTGCACCTCGTAAAAACTCTGACTGCGGAACTTGTCGGCAAATCCGGTCGGGAACCATCGCCCCGTTGTCGGCGGCAAATCTGCAAACACCGCCCAGTAATCATAGGAACCCTTGAGCAGCAGCAATGAGAACACCAAACAACATACAACCGACGCCAGCCCCATCACCCTCGCCACACTCTTAGGCACCATATTGATGATGGCATCCACGCCCAAATGACTGTGGGTTTTCACCGCATAGCTCGCCCCCATCAACACCAACCACCCAAACATAAACACCGTCAATTCCAGCGCCCACAGGATGTTTGAATTGAACACGAACCGCGCAATGACATTGGCAAACGTAATCAACGTCATTCCCCCCAACAGGGCGGCAATCAACGTCTCCTCTATCTTATCGGTAAAGCTGTGTTTTTGCTTCTGCATCACGCTGTCCCCCCCGTCTTGGTGAATTTTTAGTGCATAGATGGTCTGATAGGTCATTTTGTGAAAAGGGCGGACCGATCACAGGCCCGCCCTTTTACTAAATCACGCAATCACGTGCTTACATTTTGGCGTTGATCGCCTGTGCTGCGTCGATCTTGTCTTGACCCACATCACCCGAGAATTGATCCCAAACCGGGCGCATCGTATCGACCCATTTTTGGCGCTGCTCGGCACTTAGCTGACGGATGGTGCCACCGGCCTCCACAATCGACTGCTTGGCAGAATCGTTGACCGACGTAGATTCAGAGTTCCGCGTTTCAGTCACTTCCGACAGGATGGTCAGGAATTGGTCACGCACATCCGCATCCAGACTGTCCAACCAATCAACCGAGGTCACGACCAGATAATCAATGATCCCGTGATTGGTTTCGGTCACGCCGTCCTGAACCTCAAAGAACTTCTTACCATAGATGTTTGACCAGGTGTTCTCTTGCCCATCAACAGTGCCCTGCTGCAACGCGCCATATACTTCCGAGAAAGCCATCTTTTGCGGGTTGCCACCAATGGCTTCCATCTGCGCCACCAACACATCAGAGCTTTGCACGCGGAACTTCAGACCATTCGCATCTGTTGGTTCAACCAAAGGCACATTCGCCGACATCTGCTTCATGCCATTGTGCCAATAGGCCAGGCCCTGCAATCCACGGCGCTGCATCGAATTCAACAAATCCTGACCGTCTTGGCCCGCTTGGAACGCATCCACGGCATGCACGTCTTTGAACATGAACGGCAGATCGAAAATACGGAATTGCTTGGTGAACTTCTCAAATTTTGACAACGACGGGGCTGCCAATTGCACATCCCCCTGCAACATCGCCTCCAGCACTTTATTATCGTTATAAAGTGTCGAATTCGGGAAAACCTCCATGCAGGCGGTGCCGTTCATCTCAGTATTGACGCGCTGCTCTAATAGCGATGCGGCGATCCCTTTAGGGTGCTTGTCGGTATTGGTCACGTGGCTGAATTTGATGACGATTTCGCCCTCATCACAATTCGCCATCGCTGCTGTACCAGCACTTAGTGTCAGTGCCATCGCCATAGCCGTTGTTGCCAGATATTTCATAATAGTCCTCCCAAGACATTCATTTCTAGAATCCACATGTTCCATGCGATTGCGATAAACAAACCACGCGCAGGCCCTTTGCCTCAACAAATTATCCCGCTCCTAAGTTACGTATTTTTTTCGTTTTATTTCAACAATTTACAATCCAACCCGCCAAAACAGGCTCAACCGGCCAATCCCCTTGTGCGGTTTTTCACACAGGCAATCCGGCCATTGTGCGAAATCCCGCACACGTTGACCCAGCCTCCCCCGCATGGAAAGATAGCCCAACGCGGCTTTCACCAAACGCCTTGCCCCAAGGATTGCACAGCCCCAATGTCCGAAGATACCGCCAAAATCTCTCGCCAATCGCGCCGCCACAATGACATGCGCCGCACCGCCCTTAAATCACACCCAGAGCTGGCCGCGCTTTCTGGCACCCAGCCACTGACTGTGCTGGCCCTGCCAATCTTGTTGGCTGTGCATTGGGGAATGGCATGGTATATCGCATCACTTCCTGTGCTGCTGATTGGCCTCGCCGCGTTTTTGATCGGGCAAATTACCTACCATTCCGCCGCTTCCCTGATCCATGAAACCGCGCACCGCTTAATCTTTCGCGGCCCCAAGGCCAAACTGGCCTTTGATCTCGGGCTTGAAATGATCCTCACCACATACGGCAAGCAACTGATCTATCAACACGAGCACATCACCAGTCACCACCCCTTTATCGGGGACTACGAAAAAGACTATGAGCACGAGGATATTTGCGCGCTCCAAGCACGCCAACATGTCATCCGTACCCATCCCCGTCGTCAACGCGCACTTACCCTGCTCACCTTGGCCATTCACGCGCTGCCGCTTGGCTTTATGCTGGGGGATATGATCATGCCACGCGCCTATGCATGGGCCTCAGGGCGCCCTGTCCGTGATCCCAAACGCCACATCGCAGGTACTCGCCCGACGGGGCGCGACATGCGCCCGTTTATTGCCGTCTCTCTGATCTCAAACCTTGCCATGCTGGCGCTGCTTGGCCCTTGGGCACTGCTCTATCACCTCTGGTCACTCTCGTTCTTCTTGGGGAAACTGGGCATCTCAAACCTCGGCCAATCCCTTAGCGAACACCACGGGATGGATGATGACAACCCCACCCGCTCCAGCTATGGGCCGATCAATTGGCTGCTGTTTAACACCGGCTACCATAATGAGCATCACAGCTTCCCCACCGTTGCCTGGACCCGCCTGCCCCAACTACGCGCCCGTGCGCCCGAGGTGTTTCATAACACAGCCGAACATAGCTACCTCACCTACTGGTGGCATCACGTCAAAGACGACTTCACCCCCAGCCGCCACCTTGCCCTGCACAGCACAGATCACCTGCCCCGCTGCCAAGAGACCGAAAACGTCTAACCCGCGCGCCATCAACGGTGCGTCGCACTCTTCCGCCAGATCGTCCCACCTGCCCCACAACGCGCGCAGTGCAAATAATACAGCATGCGCATCGCGCATTCCACGGGATCACGCCTCAACGGCACTCAGTCTCTGAATGCTTCCGGGCGTAACCCGTGCTTGCTCAGCTTGTCATAAAACGTCTTGCGCGGCAGTTGCAGATCAAGTGCCGCCTGCGTCGCCTGTCCCCCCGTGCGGCGCAGGGCTTCAATGATTAACGCGCGCTCCACCTGCGCCATCTGTTCACTCAAGCTCACACCGCTTTGACCAGCTTCCACCTCGCCCAGATTCACGCCCAATCCCAGAACAAACCGCATCGCCACACTCATCAGCGCCCGCGCATTTCCGGGCCAGTCCCGCGCCATGAGGCTGGCAATCACCTCGGCTGGAATTTCCGGCACAGCCAATCCCGATTGCTCTGCTGCCTGCGCAACATATTGGCGAAACATCACAGGTATATCTTCTGGTCGCTCAGACAGGCTCGGAATGCGCAGCTTCATCGGGTCCAATCTGTAAAATAGCTCCGCATGAAACCGCCCCTGCGCCACGTCCTGCTGAACATCCACCGTGCTGCCCAAAATTATGCGCACAGCACCCTTGGCCTCCAGCAAATCCAGCAACATCAATTGCGCATCCATCGCCATCATCTGCACCTCGTCGATGAATAGCGCGCCATTGCCCGCCGCCTCCACCGCTTGCCCCAAGGCCTCCCGCGTCAACCCCGCCCCCGCCCGCTTTACAAACGGCTCCTTTGATCTGGCGGAACATAGGTGGATCACCTCGGCAACCTTGGAAATTCCACTCCCCGCAGGTCCGGTGACAAACACCTCCGCCCCCGCCCGCGCGCCCGCCCGCGACACCTCCCTAACAGTTTTACGCAACCCTTCGGCAGCAACAGATGCCCCAAACAACATGCGCGCCGCCGGATCACCCGTTTCCAATTGCTGTTTTAAGGCACGGTTTTCCAACACCAAAGCGCGGGTTTTTAAGGCGCGCTCGATCACCGCCAACAATTCCTTGGGCGCACAGGGTTTTTCCAGAAAATCAAACGCCCCTTGGCCCATTGCCTGCACCGCCATCGGGATATCGCCCTCACCGGTCAGCAATATAACCGGCAAATCCGCATCCACCTGCTGCGTATGCGTCAACAAATGAAACCCGTCACGCCCGGGCATGCGCATATCCGACACAACAACCCCGTCAAATTCCCGCGAAATCACATCCCGCGCCACCACAAACGACCCCGCCGTCACAGGATCCAAATCCGCCAGCTCCAGCGTCTGGCTTAGCGCCTCACGCACAGCCGCATCATCATCCACCACCAATACACGCCGTGTCATTCTGCTTGTTCCTTCTGCCCGCCATGGGATGCCAGACCGGCCCAATGATCCAACTCAACCGTAAACACAGCGCCCCCCTGCTCCACTTCGCTCTGATCCATGACATTTCGCCCCGCGATATCGCCACCGAAACTCTGCACCAGACCGTATGATATCGACAATCCCAGCCCCATGCCTTCCGCACTCCCCACAGCCTTGGTCGAATAAAACGGATCAAAAATGCGCTCAGGCTCCTGAATACCCGGCCCGATATCGCGCACATGCACCTTTAAACGCGCCCCATCGCTGATGGTGATTGAAATCTTACGCGCATTTTGCGCCATCATCGCATCAGCCGCATTGGTGATCAGATTGACAAAGACCTGCACCAACCGCACATCCCCCCCCAAGGCAAACACGCCCTCAGGATGCAACCCCGCCTCCCACTCCAGCGTGACAGCATCCTTAGCCAACCGCACCTCTGTCAGCTCCACGGCAGCATTGATCACACCCACCAGATCAACTTTGCCCACAGGTTCGCTCTCATTGCGGGCAAAGGCGCGTAGATTGCGGATGATCCGCGCCATCCGTGTCGACAACGCTGAAATCCGTCCCAGATTATCACCCGCCTGCCCAACCTTGCCCCGCTCCATCAACAACACGCCATTCTCGGCAAATTGCTGGATCGCCATCAACGGCTGGTTCAACTCATGACTAATACCCGCCGACATTTGCCCCAACGCGCTCAGCTTGCCCGCTTGCACCAATTCCGCCTGCGCCTTGGTCAAGGCTGCCTCCGCTTCTTGACGCTCAATAACCTCGCGTCGCAACTGTGTGTTGGTCTCAGACAGGGCCTGCGTGCGCGCCAAAACCCGATGCTCCAGCACGGCATTTGCCTGCGCCAACACGCGCCGCCGCTGCATCGCTTGGCGTAAAAACATCGCAAACGCCAATAAAACAGCCCCCACTACGGCTGCAAAAACCGCCGCCTGCAAGCCCGCCAATCGCAGCGCAGGCCGGATATCCACAATCGCCTCGGCCTGCATGCCAATCACCGGCAATGGCTTCACCAAGTGCAGCCCCCTGTCGGGCAAATACGGCCCCCAGCCCATTTTCCATATCCGGTGCCCGGCCCTCTCATAGGCCTCAAACGGGGGGGCAACGCCGTCAGGGCGCACCAATCCATTATCTGTTCCCTCCGAATTCCGCCGCCAATACAACAGCTCAGAGCGGTTGCTGACGAACACCTCGCCGCCTTGATCCAAAAAGAAAACCGCAGGTCGCCCCCCGGGCCAATCCCATTCCAAATTCTCGACATCGACAACCACAATCAACGCGCCATTCACCCGGCCATCCGAGCCAAATGTAGGTGCCGCATATGAATACACCCGCTGCCCATACCGCGCATCAATCCCGTGACTGGTGCCAAGTGCTCCGTGCAACGCGCGCTTAAAATGCGCCTGCTCTGGCAGGGATTTATCCCCTGCACGCACTTGTGCCGCTGCCAAAACCAGCCCCTCCCGATCCACATACATCAGATCAAGAGCGCCCGTTTTGTCCGCCGCCTGTAGCAGTAATTCAGCGGCTGTCTGCTGTATCGCCTCCGCCGCCTCTTCCCCGTTTGACGCTGCAACCAAGGCCGCCAATGCCGGATGATCGGCCAACAATACCGCCAGCTCCTGATAGCGTTGCAATTGCCCCACCAACCGATCCGCCGCTAATGTCAGATCCGACGTACCGCGCCGCGCCAACTGATCCAGCGCCTGCGCATAGCCGTACAACCACACCCCGGCGCTTCCCGCACCCAAGGCCCCAACGCATAGCGCCAGCACCACAAACCTATGTGTCAGCCATCGTTTCATTGCGGCAACTTACGCATTCAAGCCTTGCAAAGACCAGCCACCTTTCCCACAAAGATCCCATGACGCACATTTATCAATCCCCGACCGATCCCGATTTTGTCCAAGACCCTTATGCGTTTTATGACAAATGCCGCAACATTAAGTCCGTTCAATTTTGGCATGATTACAATATGTTATCAGCCTTTTCTCACGCAACAGTTTCAGTGTTATTCAAGGATCGCCGCCTGGGCCGTGAAATCCCGCCAGAGTTGGCAGTTTCCCCGCCAGCGCACCTCGCGCCGTTCTACGCCGTCGAATCCCATTCGATGTTGGAACTGGAGGCACCCCGCCATACCCGTCTGCGCAGCCTTGTGATGCGCGCCTTTACCTCGCGCCGCATTCAAACCCTAGGCCCCGATATCACCGCCCTTAGCCATCAGTTGATCGACCAATTTCCCGATGCGCCCTTTGATCTGCTACCCGCCTTTGCCACTCAGCTTCCGGTGATCATCATCGCGCGACTGCTGGGCGTGCCCGAATCCATGGCAGACCAATTGCTAAAATGGTCAAACGCCATGGTCGCCATGTATCAGGCCTCCCGCAGTCTTCAAACAGAGCACGCCGCCGCACAGGCCGCCAGTGATTTCGCCGACTTCATCCGCAGCTATGTCGATGAAAAACGCCACACTCCCGGCGATGACCTGCTGACCGAATTGATCGCCGCCGAACAAGATGGCGAGAAACTTTCAACCGACGAGCTTATCTCGACCTGCATCCTGCTCCTCAATGCCGGCCACGAGGCAACAGTGCACACCATTGGCAATTCGGTCAAAACCCTGCTGCAAACCAACACGCCTCATACGGCCCTCGCGCCCGATCGCATTGCCGCCACAGCAGAAGAGTTAATCCGCTTTGATCCTCCCCTCCATATGTTCACCCGCTACGCCTATGAGGAGGTCGAGGTCGCAGGCCACACCCTGAAACGCGGTGATCAAATCGCCCTGCTTCTGGGGTCGGCCAATCGTGACCCCGCCATGTGGCATGACCCGCATATCTTTAACCCCGATCGCCCGATCAAAACCAACATGGCCTTTGGGGCGGGGCGGCATTTCTGTGTCGGCGCGCCACTGGCCCGGCTGGAATTGCAAATCGCCCTGCCGATCCTGTTTTCGCGCTGTCCCCAGCTTTGCCTGACGCAAACACCCCAATACGCCAATACCTATCACTTTCACGGGCTGGCCCAACTTATGGTGTCGCGCTAACTTCCCCAAATATGACTTAGACATATCCTAACCAAAGCTAAGCAAGACACTTCTTTCTCCAAAGCCCCCAATCATGGAACTCAAGGGTTGAACAATCGCTGCATTGACAGCGCTCTCCTGCATCTGTTGCCCAACGGACCACGAAAAGGACCCCGATATGCCCATAGAAAAAGTAGACACACTTGTTGTTGGCGCGGGTCAGGCCGGCGTCGCCGCCAGCGAACACCTTAGCAACAACGGCGTGCCTCATCTGATACTAGAGAAAAGCCGCATCGCCGAGGCATGGCGCACAGGGCGCTGGGATTCACTGGTTGCCAATGGCCCCGCATGGCACGACCGCTTTCCCGGATTGGAATTTTCAGACACCGGTCCCGAGGGTTTTCCCACCAAAGACTCCGTCGCCGATTACATGAACGACTACGCCACCATGATCAAAGCCCCGATCCGCACCGGGGTCGAGGTCACCAAGGCCACCCGCAATCAGGGCCGCGCAGGTTTTACCGTTGAAACCTCCCAAGGCGTGATCGAGGCTCAAAATATCGTCGCCGCCACAGGCGCGTTCCAGCATCCCGTCATCCCCCCCGTTATCCCGAGCGAGGCCAAGGTTGATCAGCTGCATTCATTCTACTACCGCAATCCAGAACAATTGGCCGAGGGTGCCGTGATGGTTGTCGGTGCTGGCTCATCCGGTGCCCAAATCGCCGATGAATTGCAACGTGCTGGTCGCAAAGTGTACCTCTCTGTTGGTCCCCACGAACGCCCCCCGCGCACCTACCGCAACCGCGATTTCTGCTGGTGGCTTGGCGTGCTGGGATTGTGGGATATCGCCGCGCAAAAACCGGGGACAGAGCATGTGACAATCGCCGTTAGCGGCGCATATGGCGGACTGACCATGGATTTCCGCCGCCTTGCGGTTGATGGCATGACCCTGCTTGGCCTCACCCAATCCTACAAAGACGGCGTCGTGACCTTTGCGGATGACCTGCAAACCAACATTGCCAATGGTGACGCCAGTTATCTGGAAATGCTTGACGCGGCTGATGCCTATGCCGACCGCAACGGGCTGACGCTGCCGCTGGAACCGGATGCGCGCACCGCCTTTCCTGATCCAGACTCCCTGACCACCCCCATCCACGATCTTGACCTCGCCGAGGCGGGCATCACCACCATCATCTGGGCCACAGGCTTTCGCCAAGATTTTAGCTGGCTGCACGTCGATGCCTTTAATGAAAAGGGCGCACCGCAACACCAACGCGGTGTTTCCAGCGAACCGGGCGTCTATTTCCTTGGCCTGCCATGGCAGTCACGCCGCGGCTCTACCTTTATCTGGGGCGTCTGGCACGATGCCAAACATGTCGCGGATCAGATCGCCAACCTTAGCAAATACCGCGCCTATCGCGGCCCTATGGACCCGCCCGACTGATCCTGAGCCGCCCAAACACTACCACATTCAACAGCACATAAACCGGAGCGCCAAATGGCCCATACCCGCATTCGCAAATTCAACACCTCCGACACCTACCCCGAGCAAAACCTGGACAACGATCTCTGTCAGGCCGTCGTCACCCAAGGCGGCAAAACCGTCTATCTGCGCGGCCAATGCCCGCAAAACTTGGACGATGCCAAAAACATCGACAGCCATGACCCGGTGGAACAAACCCACAAGGTGATGCAAAACATCAAACAGCTTATTGAGGAATCCGGCGGCTCTATGGAGCACCTCGTAAAGGTGGTGGTTTACATCACCGACGTGCGCCACCGCGAAGACGTCTACCGCACCATGGGCCAATACATCAAAGGCGTGTACCCTGTCTCAACCGGCTTGGTGGTTCAGGCTTTGGCGCGCCCCGAGTGGCTGGTTGAAATCGACGGCACCGCCGTCATACCGGAGTAACCCTGAATGACATTTTCCCTCGTTGCCCGCTGCCAAAAGACCGGAATGTTCGGCATTGCGATTTCCTCCTCCTCGCCAGCGGTTGCCGCGCGCTGTTCCTTCGCACGTGCGGGTGTAGGCGCTGTCGCCTCGCAAAATGTGACCGACCCCTCGCTTGGCCCCCTCGCGCTTGATCTCATGCAAAGCGGCCTTTCCGCCGCCGAAACCATCGCTGAGGTGCAAAAACAGGGCAAGTTCATCGAATACCGTCAGGTTCTCGCCGTGGACAAAACGGGCACCACCGCCATCCACTCCGGTCCCAACTCTCTGGGCATCTGGACGCAGGCGCAGGCAGAAAACGTCGCCTCGGGCGGCAATATGCTGGCCAATGACACCGTGCCACAGGCCATCGTCGATGCGTTTCTCGCGGCCAAGGGACACATCGGCGATCGCCTGATCGCAGCGATGCGCGCAGCCCTTGCCGCAGGCGGAGAGGCAGGCCCCGTGCATTCCGCAGGCATGAAAATCGTCGACGCCGTCAGTTGGCCCGTCGCCGATCTGCGCTGTGATTGGTCCGAAGAATGCCCGATTGAAAACATCGCCACCGCATGGGACATCTACAAACCCCAACTTGATGCCTACACCCAACGCGCCCTCGACCCGCGCGAGGCCCCCTCTTACGGCGTTCCCGGCGATCAATAACTCAGGTCTTCGATATGCGCGTTGATCAATGGCTCAGGTGGTGCATGCCGCCTGCGCCAAAATATTATCCGCTACACGGCATTAGTTTTGTACAAAACTGGGGGGTGTTTTGTACGTTTTGTACAAAACTTTACCGCAAATTTCGGCACTCATTCTTCCCCTAATGGCAGCTCTGTCGTCGATTTAATCTCTTCCATCGACAGCAATGCGGTCACATTATGCACCCGCACCTCAGAGATCAGCGCCTGATAAAAACTATCATAGGCGCGCGCGTTTGCGACCCGCACTTTCAGGATATAATCAATGTCCCCTGCCAGCCGGTGTGCCTCTTGCACTTCGGGTCGATCTTGCAATGCTTTCAAAAACTTAGCCTGCCACTCTGCCTCATGGGCCGAGGTGCGGATCAGCACGAAAAAGCAGGCCTCAAACCCCAGCGCTTCGGCATCCAACAATACAGTGTGCTGCCGAATGATCCCCGCCTCGCGCAGTTTGCGAATCCGGTTCCATACAGGGGTCTTACTAGAGCCGACACGCTTGGCAATTTCGTCCAAAGACAGTGATGCATCACGTTGTAGCTCACTCAGGATTTTCCGATCCATCCCATCAATTCGAAACGCCATTCCAAAACTCCCCACTCTACAGAACGTCCGGCTGGTTTTTTCAGCAAATCAGAACGCATGTTTCTATTTTCGCTAGCATCTAGCGCTTATGGGGAACAATTTCCTATATTGCATACTAAGTCAAACGCGAAAAGGTCATGTGTCATGAAACATTTTCCCATCTATGTCTCTGTCGCCGCACAGCGTATCGTCCTATCGGGCGGCGGTGATGCTGCCCTAGCCAAACTGCGTTTGCTTATGAAAACCGAAGCGCATCTGCATGTTTTCGCCCCCAAATTCGCCCCTGAAATTCAAGCATGGTCCGACAAGGGCCTCCTAACCCTCACCTCCCGTCCTTTGGCACATGGCGACATCTCGGGCGCGGTTCTGTTTTATGCCGCCGATGAAAACGCCATTGAGGACGCCCGCACCGCAGCCATCGCTCGGGCAGAGGGGGCGATGGTCAATGTCGTTGATAACCTTGAAGAAAGTCAGTTCATCACGCCTGCGATCGTGGACCGTGATCCGGTAACAATCGCCATAGGAACCGAAGGCGCCGCACCCGTTCTTGCCCGCGCGCTCAAGGCCGATCTAGAGGCGCGCCTATCGCCACGCCTTGGTCTGCTTGCCCGTATCGGCAAAAAATTCCGCAAAGCAGCTGACGCACTGCCAATGGGCCGGCAACGGCGTGATTTCTGGGCTGACTACTATTTCACCTCCGGCCCTCGCGCCGCCACCACTGGTGAACCTGCCATTCAGGACGCACTCGATGAATTGCTCCACACCCATCTGAACACTGAAAAACGCGCCGGCCACGTCGCCTTTGTCGGCGCTGGACCCGGTGATCCAGAGCTGCTTACCCTCAAGGCCCGCAAGGCCTTGGATGAGGCAGACGTGGTTATCTATGACCGCCTCATCTCCCCTGAAATCCTCGAACTTGCCCGCCGCGAGGCCACGATGCTTGATGTTGGCAAGGAGGCCTACGGCCCCTCTACCCCTCAGGAAACAATCAATAATTTGATCGTGGAACATGCCCGAACCGGCGCGCAAGTCGTGCGTCTCAAATCCGGTGATGCCACCGTTTTTGGCCGATTGGATGAGGAAATCGATGCCTGCGATGACGCCGCCGTCACCTGGCATGTTGTGCCCGGCATCACCGCTGCCTCTGCTGCTGTCGCCTCTATCGGACAAAGCCTGACAAAACGCGGGCGCAACACCACTGTGCGCTTTATGACAGGCCACGATATGCAGGGTTTTGCAGATCAAGACTGGCGCACATTGGCACAACCCGGTCAGGTCGCCGCCATCTATATGGGAAAAAAGGCCGCCCGTTTCATTCAGGGGCGCCTGATCATGCACGGTGCCGATCCATCAACCCCTGTCACCGTTATCGAAAACGCATCCCGACAAAATCAGCGGGTCATCTCCACTACCCTCTCCTCCCTTCCCGCTGATCTGGCGGAGGCAAACGCAACCGGTCCAGCCCTCACTTTCTACGGTCTGTCACCGCGCGCGGCCTCCGCCGCCCTAACCACTTTACAGAAACAGGAGCACGCCTGATATGGCCCGCGCTTTCACACCCAAAGTTGTCACCGCAAACCACCTGCTCGAGGGTGACGTGATCTATCTGACCAACTCAGGCGACTGGACCCGCACCCTATGTGACGCGATCCTGTTGACAGATGAGGCAGACGCCGATCTGCGCCTGCTTGAGGCCACAAAACAGGTCGCAACCGTTGTTGGTGCCTATCTTGCAGACGCCGCCACCGGCCCCGATGGCCGCCCCGCCCCCACCCATTTCCGCGAAGAGTTCCGCCGCACCGGGCCAAGCAACTACTTCCACGGCAAACAGGCAGAGACATCCAATGTATAAATATTCAGAATTCGACAGTGCATTTCTGGCCGAGCGCAACCGCCAGTTCCGCGCCCAAGTAGAGCGCCGCATTGACGGCTCCTTGACCGAGGATGAGTTCAAACCCCTGCGCCTGATGAATGGCGTTTACCTGCAATTGCACGCCTATATGCTGCGTGTTGCCATTCCTTATGGCACCCTGAACGGCGCGCAAATGGATACATTGGCTGTGCTCGCTGATAAATGGGACAAAGGCTATGGTCACTTTACCACGCGTCAGAATATCCAGTATAACTGGCCGAAACTAAATGATATTCCTGACATGCTGGATGAATTGGCCAAGGTAGAGATGCACGCCATCCAGACCTCTGGCAACACCATTCGCAACGTGACGGCAGACCATTTCGCCGGTGCCGCCGCAGACGAGATCGAAGACCCCCGCCCCATTGCAGAGCTCATCCGCCAATGGTCCACTGATCACCCTGAATTTCAGTTCATGGGCCGTAAATTTAAAATCGCGGTTTCCGCCGGCGTCAAAGATCGCGCCGTGCTTAAGGCGCATGACTTGGCCGTGCGTGTTGTGCGTAATGAGGCTGGTGATGTGGGTTATCAGATCCTTGTCGGCGGTGGCCTTGGCCGTACGCCAATGATTGGCAAGGTGCTGCATGACTTCCTGCCGCGCGCTGATCTATTGCCCTATATCGAAGCCGTCGTCTCTGTCTGGAACCAAATCGGGCGTCGCGACAACAAATATAAGGCCCGCATTAAAATCACCGTGCATGAGCATGGCATCGACGATATCCGCGCCCGTGTTGATGAGCGTTTTGCGCTGGTACGCCCTACCTTTGATGGCATTGATCAGGAATTATTTGCTGAAATTCAGGCACATTTCGCAGCCCCCAATTTCAACAGCAAATCAACCGAAGCGTTTGATACAAAATACAAAAACGACGTACTGTTCCGCAGCTGGGCCGACACCAACCTGCATGAGCACCGTGCTGATGGCTATGCAATCGTCACCATCTCGACCAAAAAACAGGGTGCAACTCCCGGTGACGCCACCGCAGATCAAATGCGCACCATGGCCGAACTGGCCCGCAATTTTGGCCACGATGAGCTACGCATTAGCCACGAGCAGAACGTGATCCTGCCACATGTCCACAAATCGGACCTGCCCGCGGTCTATGCCGCCCTGCGCGAGGCTGATCTGCACACCGCCAACATCGGCCTGATCAGCGATATCATCGCCTGCCCTGGCATGGATTACTGCGCGCTGGCCACGGCCCGTTCGATCCCGGTTGCCCAGCAAATCGCCACCCGTTTTGACGAGCTAAAGCTGGAGCATGACATCGGCCATTTGCAGATCAAAATTTCAGGCTGCATCAATGCCTGTGGTCACCACCACGTGGCCCATATCGGCATTCTTGGCCTCGACCGTGCAGGCGTCGAAAACTACCAGATCACGCTGGGCGGTGACGCAACATGGAATGCAGCAATCGGTGAACGGGCTGGCCCCGGCTTTGCCTATGATGAGATCGTGCCCGCCATTGAGCGTCTTGTTCAGGGCTACCTGAACTTGCGCGATAACAGTGATGAAACCTTCATCGACGCCTACCGTCGCTTGGGTCTCGCCCCGTTCAAGGCCTATCTCTATCCAGAGGCGCAGGCAAATGCCGCATGATGTGATTGGCGCAGCCGTCACGCCTTTAATCCTCACCAGGGCCCCTCAAGCGGACCCCCTGAGGCAAAAGGCTGACGCGCTGAATGCGCGCTACAAACACCATTCGGCGACCGCCGTGCTGGACCGTGCCTTGCGCGATTCTGATGTGGGCGAACTGGCACTTGTCAGCTCCTTTGGGGCGGAATCCGTTGTGCTCTTGCATCTTGCAGCCGTGGTTAACCGCAATATTCCGGTGTTGTTTGTCGACACGGAAATGCTGTTCCCTGAAACGCTCGCTTACCAAACAGAGCTGGCAGAGCGCCTAAACCTGACCAACGTGCAAATCATCCGCGCATCAGAGCAATCATTAAACGTCGAGGATCCCGACAACACCCTGCATCAACGCGATACAGATGCCTGTTGTTCCCTGCGCAAAACCCGCCCCTTGCAACGGGCGTTACGGGGCTATGCGGGCTGGATCACCGGGCGCAAACGTTTTCAATCTGGCACCCGCGCTGCCCTTGATTTCTTTGAGGTTGAGGACATGACTGGCCGCCTAAAGGTTAACCCACTGGCCCATTGGGCCTCAGACGATGTGCGCGCCTATATGGAAGAAAACCGCCTGCCACGGCACCCGCTTGTGGCACAGGGTTACCCCTCAATCGGCTGCGCGCCCTGCACATCCCCCGTCGCCCAAGGCGAAGACCCAAGGTCCGGCCGCTGGCGCGGACAAGATAAAACCGAATGTGGCATTCATTTTGTAAACGGCAAAATGGTGCGCAAAGGAGACGTAAAATGAGTGTTATTATTACTGATACGGGCTTTGCCAATGATGATTGGACCCATGGGTTTGCCACCGAGATTGAGGCGGCAAATGACGTGATCTCGCTTGATCTGGCGTCCGATGCGATACCGACCAACCTTGGCAACCGCCTCACAGGTCTGAAAATGATCCGCGTGGATTTCCCCTCCTCTGCGGACGGTCGCGGCTTTACCATTGCGCGCCAATTGCGCCTCATGGGCTACACGGGTCGCCTGCGCGCCAAGGGTCACATCCTTGCTGATCAATACGCCATGGTGCGCCGCTGTGGCTTTGACGAGGTCGAAATCTCTGACGCTTTGGCAGCACGTCAACCTGTCGATCAATGGCAGTTTCGCGCGGACTGGCAGGCCCATGATTATCAGGCACGCATGCGCAATCGCGCCAGCTAACCCGACACATCGCACGCCAGCACACAAACTTGGCCGCAAAATCGAAGGCACACTTGCGATACATCAATGACGTGTCGCAGTTTCGCCTTCAAAAATATGTTCAAACTGATAGATGAAGGTCGGGCACTTCCGCCCGAGATGATATGACCGAGCAAACTCCCGTGACCCAAACCAAAGCCGTAAAAGTTCCCGCCCAACCGGACTCTCAAACAGTGACCGAGGTCACCCATTGGACAGATCGCCTGTTTTCCTTTCGGATGACACGCCCTGCTTCGATGCGCTTTCGCTCTGGCGAATTTGTGATGATCGGCCTGATGGGTGACGCTGACCCCAAAACCGGCAAACAAAAACCGCTGCTGCGCGCCTATTCCATCGCCTCCCCTTCTTGGGATGATGAGTTGGAGTTTTACTCCATCAAGGTTCAGGACGGCCCCCTAACCTCGCGCCTCCAGCATATTCAGCCCGGTGATAAAATCATCCTGCGCCCCAAACCTGTTGGCACGCTGGTGCATGACGCGCTGCTGCCCGGCAAACGCATCTGGCTCTTTGCCACGGGCACAGGTTTTGCACCCTTTGCCTCGCTGCTGCGTGATCCCCAAACCTATGAGGATTACGACGAGGTCATCATCACCCATACCTGCCGCGAAGCCGGAGAGCTGACCTATGGTGCCAAACTGATTGATGACATCCGCAACGACGAAATGATGCAAGAGCTGATCGGCGAGGATAACCTCAAAAAGCTGCGCTATTACCCAACCACGACGCGCGAAGAAAGCCCCCAAATGGGCCGCATTACCGACCTGATGCGCTCTGGCAAAGTATACGCGGATCTTGGAGTTGAGCCGATCAATCCCGACAATGATCGCGCCATGGTGTGTGGCAACCTTGCCTTTAATATCGACATCAAAGACCTCCTCGAAGGCTACGGCCTAGAAGAAGGGGCGAATTCAAATCCCAAGCACTATGTCGTGGAAAAGGCGTTCCTCGACTAGGCTGTTCTGTCTTACAAATACTCCCTAATTGCAGGTCATTTTGACAAACCATTAGCCGCTCCTACCCGGGGCGGCTTTTGCGTTGCACGCATTCTATTGTCTTGGAAACAACGGTACAAACGCTGGGTAAATTTACTCGCGCACTCTTAACAAAAAACGAAAAAACGCGCCCACTAGGGGCGCGTCATACTCATCAACCAAACTCTATTTTGACCCTAAACTTCGGGCCTAAACATCAAACCCGACGATCAAAGACCCAAGGCAGATTGCACTTTTTTCAACGCTTCTGCCAACAATTCTGGATTGTCTTTGGCTGCATTCACAGCGGCCTTCAGCGCGGTCTTTTTCAAGGCATTCAAGCTTGAACCGTCGATCATTTCATCAACTTTGCTTTGCTCAAAACCATCCGCACTTAGCGCATCTGCATCTGTTGCTTCGCCGGCAACTTCCTCAGTAACAACTTCAGCCGCCTCGGTTGTTGTTTCGGCTACTGCCTCAGTGGTTTCTTCCACGGCTTCAACCGCCTCAACCGCAGTTTCTGACGCCGCTTCTGTTGCAGTCTCAGTCACAACAGTCGCTTCTTCTGCAACCTCGGTCGTAGCCTCAACGGCCTCAACAGCTGTTTCAGTCGCTGCTTCGGTGGTTTCAGCAACAGCCTCAACCGCTTCACTTGCAGTTTCCGCAACAGCATCGCTTGCAGCTTCGGTTGTGGTTTCTGCCATCGCAGCGGCTTCTTCGCCCGTGCCCAATACAGATTCAACCGCATTCTCAACTGCGCTGGTTGCCTCTTCAACGGCCTCTTCGCCCGCGCTCTCAACTTCTTCCACAACGCTTTCAACCGCTTCCGTAACGGTTTCCTCAGCTTCGCTCACAAGCTCATCAACCGGGCTCACAATTTCTTCCGCGGCCGTTGTTTCCACTTCAACCGGTGCGCTCACCTGAGGGGTCACAGCGGCATCCGCCTCATCCTGTTTCATTTGGCTGAATACGTAATATCCACCCGCAGCGGCACCCAACAAAAGGATCACCCAAACAATGTTCTTCATGGCATTAAGCCCCTTTTAAATAATCACCCGACATATTGCTGCGTATCTCTACGCCAACGGGCCTTGGGGCTGCTCATGCCGTGATTCCAAACTGGCGGCTAGGGGGAAACTTGGGTCAACCGGCTCATGTCCGATGAATTGGCAATGAAATGCCGCCGATCCCTTGGTTAACTGGCAAACTTACGCGCATCC
The DNA here is from genome assembly GCA_964021645.1 of uncultured Cognatishimia sp. Classification (GTDB taxonomy): domain Bacteria; phylum Pseudomonadota; class Alphaproteobacteria; order Rhodobacterales; family Rhodobacteraceae; genus CANLDA01. Next base: position 36,539 of record CAXIAD010000022.1, read on the forward strand.
GTGGCGTTTACCCTCTGCACACACGCACCAACCCGGCTCTCCAAATCCAAAACGCGCTCTGTTTTTTGCACATTTCATCGCAATCACGGGTCAAGCACGCTTTAACGGCTTGTAACACCTCCGGCCCGCGTCTAATTTGCACACTCAAATTGGCTCAACCATCTAAGGAACGATACCATAGCCCGCAGACCTCATAATGCGCCTCCACAGCGCGACACCGGCCCCCGCGTAAATGACCGTATTCGCTCGAACGAGATTCGTCTCATCGGTGCCGAAGGCGAAAACATTGGTGTGATTGAGCCCGTAAAAGCAATGGAATTGGCTGTAGAAGCCGGCCTTGATCTGGTTGAGATTTCGCCAAACGCGAACCCTCCAGTCTGCAAGATCATGGATTTTGGCAAGTTCAAATACGAACAGCAAAAACGTGAATCCGAAGCCCGCAAAAAGCAAAAGATTATCGAGGTTAAAGAGGTCAAGTTTCGACCCAACACCGATACGAATGACTACGAAGTCAAAATGCGTAACGTGTTCAAATTCCTTGAGAATGGTGACAAAGTTAAAATCACACTGCGGTTTCGTGGACGTGAAATGGCGCACCAAAATCTTGGCCGCGAGCTGCTAGAGCGTGTCGCCGTAGACGTCAAAGAAATCGGCAAAATCGAGAACATGCCGAAGATGGAAGGCCGCCAAATGATCATGATGATCGGCCCTCTTCCCAAGTAAGTATAGCTTACTTTGAAATTACTTTTGCCCTCGCCATCGGCGGGGGCTTTTGTTTGTGTGTCTCCCGATCCTTGACGGCATCAATCACGGACAAAACAACGGCCGTGGCCCGCACAGCCAACAACCATATCCGGCCAATCACGCACAGCCCCCATGCCCGATCACCCAAAAATGGCCTTCACAGCCCGCGAATCTCTCTCGATATTTGAACGGCGCAAATCCATGCCATCAGACAATTCGCCAAAATCATCTTTGCAGAAACCACTCAGACGATGTCGCGATCTCCGCGCCGCCATTTCATCCAGTCGGGGATATCAAACCCCAAGGATACAATATCTGTGATCAACACCGCCCATAAAATCATGCGGTACCCGCCCTGTGGGGCTTGCGTTGCAAGCACCCAAACCACCAAAATCACCAGCGGACTCCAGATGATCAAATGCGGCAAGCTCATGCGCTTGGAAAGGCCTCGTTCGGCAATCATGATCCCCAAATTGGGCAGCATCCCCCCGATCGACAAACAGCACACCCATAGGGCATAGGGCCCGCCGAAAAACAATATTGGCGCAATATTAACCGGCACCAACCACAGCCCAACCCAGATTTGCACCCATCGGGGCAAACGCCGAAAGCTTCTCCAAATATCTGAAATCACGCCCGGTTCCATCCATTTATCCCCATGCCTTTGCTGGTCTTATCTCGCATCATCAGACCATTCCCGTCTGGTTTGTACAGGCCCCGCATGGGCCAAAATATCGTTCCTCATCACGGCCCGCATGCAAATCCCACAGCCCCAGACAGCAACCGCTTAAACGCAACGCCCCCTAGCGCTTCCCACCAACAGAGGCGCGTGAGGGCATCGAGGTGGGCGGGTGGGAGACGCCCGAACGCGCCTCTTCTTTGCAAACTCACCCTTTGCATCACACCTAAGAAAAATCCGCTAACCTTCGTTTTGCGCCTTACGTGGCATGGGCCGCGTGGGGATCTCCTTTAACAATCCCCCAACCCCCATGGCCGCAATGTCAGCAGATTCCACATCAATCCCGCAAACCACCCGCTCCAAGACCCAATCCGCCCCATTCAACGCAGGCGAGCGCGCACAGCCCGGCAATCCAATCACCGGCTTGTCGCCATACCGTCCCAGAAACAAAAGATTGCCCGGATCAACAGGCATGCCAAATCGGGTTACTTCCCCGCCCACACGACGCAGCGCACTTGGGGCCACATCTAACACA
>CAXIAD010000023.1:0-37744 GCA_964021645.1 uncultured Cognatishimia sp.
GATCAGTCTCTAACATGGCAAAATCCACGCATCACCTACGCCTCAACCTATGCCGTCTGCTTCAACGCTGCCCTCTCAAATGTCGGTATCGCCATGGGTCACCACACACTAGCGGGCGATCTCATCAAACAGGGAAAACTCATCCGCCCTTTCGCCCATCAATCCCCCATGCAAGAGGCCTACTACCTCATCTGCGCCCCCCACATGTCCGATGTCCCCGGTGCCAGCGACTTCGCCAATTGGCTGCGCCAGGAAATGACAACCCACCATGCACAGGCCTAACCACCGGCTCCCCACATCGCCGCCGTCCACTCTTCTTCTGAGCAAAAATATCCCCGCCGGAGGCTCCCACCCCACAACACGCACACCCGCCAATGTTAAAAAACCGCCCCCAAAATCACGCACAAATCCATGTCCGTTAACCATGATTCGCGCCCATTCAGCCCGAAACGTACATTTCAGACGCCGAAATTGGCATTTCGCCACTTTCGCTAAACATGAACGTAGCGCACCTTGTGGCTTCACCGCGCAACACCCCCAACATCCGGTGGCAAGCTTCGCCCCAAACACCGATCGACAGGGCAAAAAACCACCCAGATCCCATGATTAATCCACCGTCCGCCCCTGATCACAGGGGCCGACTGGGCACCCAAGCATAGCCATTTTCACACAATAAATAGCATTCTCTCAACCCATGCGGCTTGTCGGTTGGCGGCTGCAAAACATGCATCCCAGCCGCCTCACCCCGTCCCACAGCCTCATCAGGATCAGTGTCAAATAACCTGATTTCCATCCCCGCCCCACGCACCCCGGATTCAGGCAACAGGCCCAACAACGGATTGCTGTGATAGGTGCCATCACTATGCAACTGGATCACCTCTTTTCCATAAATCACGATGGCAAAATCCGCGGTGACACGATGCGCTTTCATGTCAAAAACAGTCTCTAACACAGCGCAAAGTGCCCTTACATCGCGCACCAACAGGTTCAGCCCGATCCCCCGTAATGACGCGCCAAACTCTTCGGGCGATACAGTTTCATACTCCATGCGAAAGACCTTTTGTAAAAGCGTGACAGAGCCAACCTTGAACATCCCAATTGCGCGTGTCAACGTGAGCCATGGAGCATCACATCGTTAAAACATGGGCACAAACCGCCCCCCGCCTCGTCAATACCGCCGCCGGACGCACGGCCGCTGATCTGGTCATCCGTCAGGGCCAATGGGTCAACGTGCACACCCGCGAAGTATTGCCAAACCACGACATCGCCATCGCCGATGGCCGCATAGCCTACGTTGGCCCTGACGCCAGCCACTGCATCGGCGGCACCACCGAAGTCATTGAAGCAAATGGCAAATTCATGATTCCCGGATTGTGCGATGCGCATATGCATGTGGAATCTGGCATGCTAACCCCGGCAGAGTTCGCCCGCGCCGTTATCCCCCACGGCACCACCTCCATGTTCACAGATCCCCACGAGATCGCCAATGTCCTTGGCCTAGATGGCGTGCGTATGATGCATGACGAGGCAATGATGCAGCCCGTTAACATATTCACCCAGATGCCCTCCTGTGCGCCCTCCGCACCGGGGTTGGAAACCACGGGATTTGAAATCACCGCCGAGGATGTCGCCGAGGCAATGACATGGCCCGGCATTATCGGATTGGGCGAGATGATGAACTTCCCCGGCGTGATCAATGCCGATCCGCAAATGCTTGCAGAAATCGCCGCCACGCAAAACGCTGGTAAAACCGTGGGGGGCCACTATGCCTCTCCCGATCTTGGCCCTGCCTTTCACGCCTACGTCGCAGGTGGTCCCGCTGACGACCATGAGGGCACCTGCGAGGCCGACGCCATCGCCCGCGTCCGACAAGGCATGCGCTCTATGATGCGCCTAGGCTCTGCATGGTATGACGTCGAAACCCAGATCACCGCCATCACCGAAAAGGGCCTGGATTCCCGCAACTTTATCCTCTGCACCGACGATAGTCATTCCGGCACTTTGGTTAACGACGGTCACATGAACCGCGTCGTGCGCCACGCCATCACCTGCGGTTGTGATCCCCTGATTGCCTTGCAAATGGCCACCATCAACACCGCCACTCACTTCGGCCTAGAGCGTGAATTAGGCTCTATTACACCCGGAAGACGCGCCGATATCATCCTGACCAGTGATCTAACAACGCTGCCGATTGAGCACGTCATTGCTCGTGGTAAAACCGTGGCCAAAGATGGCGAATGCCTTGTGGAGTGTCCGCATTACGCATGGCCAGACGAGGCACGCGAAACTATGAACATGGGCCGTGATCGCACCGCCGATGACTTCATCATCACCGCACCCACAGGGGCCAACGCCGTCACCGTCAACGTAATTGGCGTCGTAGAAAATCAGGCACCGACTAAGGCCCTGACCGCAGATCTGAACGTGACAGATGGCACCGTGCAAATGGATATCGACGCTGATGTTTGCCAGATCGCACTGGTAGAACGTCACCGCGCCCTTGGCACGACAAGCAATGCCTTTGTGTCGGGCTTTGGCTATAGCGGCAACATGGCCATGGCCTCCACCGTGGCGCACGACAGCCACCACATGATCGTCGTTGGCACCAGTCACACCGACATGTCCCTAGCGGCTAACCGACTAAACGAGGTCGGCGGGGGCATCACCGTCTTTAAGGATGGCCAAGAGCTTGCCCTCGTAGAACTCCCAATCGCCGGATTAATGTCAGACAGCCCCGCAACCGAGGTCGCCACCAAGGCCCAGCATATGGTCGACGCCATGCAGGCCTGCGGCTGCACCCTGAACAACGCCTATATGCAACACTCGTTGTTGGCGCTTGTTGTGATCCCGGCATTACGCATCTCTGATCTCGGCCTCGTCGATGTCACCACATTTGAAATGACCCCTGTGATTAGGGACGTGATTAAGGCCGCCACATGAACAAATGCACATCACACCAAACCCTGCAAACGCCAAACACTCCCGCGCCACAGCAATTCACCGATGCCAAACAGGCGGTAGCGCAGCTGATCACGCTATATGATGATGCCGTCGCGTTCTTATGTGATGAATTTCGCAGCGCGATGAAAAAGGGGCCGTGCGGCACCCGCATCCGCGCCTATTACCCAGAGATTCGCATCACAACCACCAGCTTTGCCCAGATCGACAGCCGCCTGTCCTTTGGCCACGTAGCGGAGCCGGGCACCTATGCCACAACCGTCACCCGACCCGATCTGTTCCGCGCCTATCTGGAACAACAGATCGACCTGCTGCTTTGTAATCACCGCGTTCCGGTAACCATCGGCGCATCTACCACGCCGATCCCTGTGCATTTTGCCGTGTCAAACGATGCCGCCCTGTCCGTGCCACAAGAGGGTGCCGCCGAGTTCACCCTGCGCGACGTTTTCGATGTGCCCGATCTGTCCACCACCAATGACGATATCGCCAATGGCACCTACGTTTCTGCGGATGATTGCGAACCACTGGCTCCCTTTACTGCACAACGTGTCGATTATTCCTTGGCGCGGTTGGCCCATTATACCGCCACCGACCCCGAGCATTTCCAGAATCATGTTCTCTTTACCAACTACCAGTTTTACGTCGCCGAGTTTGAGGCCTACGCCCGCAGCCAACTTGCCGATCCGGATAGCGGCTACACCGGGTTTGTCTCCACCGGGAACCATGTGATCACAACGCCCGATGCGACTATTCCTGCGGTCGAAAAACAGCCCCAAATGCCGACCTATCACCTGACCCGAGCGGACGGGTCTGGCATCACATTGGTGAACATCGGCGTTGGCCCCTCAAACGCGAAAACCGCCACCGATCATATCGCCGTTCTGCGCCCTCATGCGTGGCTAATGGTGGGTCACTGCGCTGGCTTGCGTAATTCCCAAAGCTTGGGTGATTTTGTCCTCGCCCATGCCTATGTGCGCGAAGATCACGTGCTGGATGATGACCTGCCCGTCTGGGTGCCCATCCCCGCATTGGCCGAGGTGCAAATCGCCCTAGAGCAAGCCGTCGCTGACATCACCAAACTCAAGGGTTATGACCTGAAACGCATCATGCGGACCGGCACCGTCGCCACCATCGACAATCGCAACTGGGAATTACGCGATCAATCCGGCCCCGTACAGCGCCTCTCCCAATCTCGCGCGATTGCGTTGGACATGGAAAGCGCAACAATCGCTGCCAATGGGTTTCGCTTTCGCGTACCCTACGGCACACTCTTATGTGTCAGCGACAAACCCCTTCATGGCGAATTAAAACTGCCGGGGATGGCCTCGGGATTCTATAAAACACAGGTCGCACGCCACCTGATGATCGGAATTCGCGCGATGGAATCTCTGCGCGATATGCCTCTCGAACGTCTACATTCACGCAAATTGCGCAGTTTTAACGAAACTGCCTTCCTGTGACCCCCAAAATTTCGGCAAAAAAGTGAGTTTTTAACCGGAAACGTACCACTATTCGTTGTGCAACGCCGCTATATCCAGTTAAATGCCGGGCATGAGGCCCAAGACACGGGCAGACGAAGGAGAACAATAAAATGTCAAAACCAATGACCAAAACCCAACTCGTTGCTGCTCTGGCCGAGGAAATGGATGCCGACAAGAAAACTGCCGGCGCTGCTCTTGATGCAGTATGTGCACTGATCACGCGCGAAGTCGCAGGCGGTGGCGCAGTTACTTTGCCAGGCATTGGCAAAATCTATTGCCGTGAACGCCCAGAGCGTATGGTGCGCAACCCAGCCACGGGTGAGCAAATCAAAAAAGACGCCGACAAAGTGGTCAAAATGACCATCGCGAAAGCTCTGAAAGACAGCGTGAACGGCTAATCGCCAAAACGCCACGTCAGGTATATGTGTTAATTAAAGGGTCGCCAGTGGCGGCCCTTTTTTAATGTGAAACCGGCGCCACCAGGACGCGGCCCGACGCTCTTATTGCTGTAGCTCAACCAGCATTTCCGCCAATACATCCATGCCTTTGCCCCAGCCACGGCTTAGTCCGCCCAGCGCCTCGGCAAAGCCCGCAATCTCAGCATCATTTGCCTCATGAGGTTCCCATACCAAACGCAGATGGGTGCGCCCGTCACGCTCCTCAAAGCTCACCGTAGTCAGCAAAACCTGCGGCCAATTCGCCATCCATGGATTGGCAATCACATTCCACGCCTCATCAGTCATTGATTGCAGCCATACCAATCGCTCAGACGGCACGACCTGCGTGTACTTCATCACCTCATAACTGGAACGCCCCTGCATCCGCATTTCGTTGCGCCACATACCGCCTGCACGCACATCCAGCTCATGAATTACGGTCTCAACCCCAGGCCCATACCAGCGCGCCAACAAGACCTCCTCGGTCCACGTGCGCCACACCAACTCACAAGGTGCATCAAATTCCCGGTCCAATACGAACTTTGGTACATCACTCATCATCACATCCCTTTTCACCGATTGCCCCTCAATCCCTAAAACCTCTACCAGTTCAGCTAACGAAACAAACTCTTTCCTCCTCTCACGTGGCTTCTGCCTCTGCTTTTGGCCATAAATATCCGGGGGGTGTTGAATGCGCATGCATTCGACGCGTGGCAGCACTCCACCCTTTGCACGGAAATATGTGTTGCGGTTCGCCCACCCTTGCCCCACACATCTCAAGACACCTAATTGGAGCAACGGAATGGATCTGCGCGCAATCGGCATGGGGCTGCTATTTGCTCTGATTTGGTCCTCAGCGTTCACCTCTGCGCGGATCATTGTCGCCGATGCATCCCCCCTTGCTTCACTGTCCCTGCGGTTCTTTGTTTCCGGTGTGATCGGCGTCGCTATTGCCCGCGCGCTTGGGCAAACGTGGCACCTGACGAGATCACAATGGCGCGCCACGCTGGTTTTCGGGCTTTGTCAAAACGCGCTTTATCTCGGGCTTAATTTTGTGGCGATGCAAACGATTGAGGCCTCAATGGCCTCCATCATCGCCTCCACCATGCCGCTGCTCGTCGCCTTCGCTGGCTGGGCGATCTTTCGAGAGCGCCTCTCCCCCATTGCCACCGCAGGTCTGATTTTGGGGGTTGTCGGTGTCATCATCATCATGGGAGCACGCCTGAATGCGGGCATTGATCTCTATGGCGTGGCCCTTTGCGGTATCGCGGCAATCGCGCTTACCGTTGCCACGCTTTCCGTGCGCGGAGCCTCTTCTGGCGGCAATCTCATGATGATCATCGGGCTGCAAATGTTTGTGGGGGCGGCCATACTCGCCGTGGCCTCGCTGTTCACAGAAACACTCTATGTTAACGTGACTTGGAAACTGATTGCGGCCTTTAGCTATACCACCCTCGCGCCGGGCCTTTTGGCGACGTGGATATGGTTTAATCTTGTGGCCCGCATCGGTGCTGTGCGCGCCGCAACCTTCCACTTTCTCAACCCGTTTTTCGGGGTCGCCGTCGCGGCATTTTTATTGGGAGAGCGCCTAGGCCCCACCGATATCCTTGGCGTTGCGATCATCACGGTTGGAATTCTCGCGGTGCAACTTTCAAAACAACCTGCCTAACCGCCAAAGGTTTTAACCTTCCTGCCCCTCTGGCGGCTCAGCATTAGCAATGATCCAGTCACGCACCCGCTCCGCCTTGGGAATTAGCGGCGTCGTGCGTGACCACACCAGATAATACCCTTTGCCGGTCCGCCAACTCCACTCACGCCGCGCTGCCAGCAATCCCTGCGCAATCAACCCGCGTGTCACGTGTTGCCACCCAAAGGCGAAACCCTCCCCCGCCATCGCCGCCTGCAAAACCAACGCATAATCGTTCAGCCGCAAACCAGCCTTGGGCTCGCGATCCATCACCCCGTGATGGGCAAACCAATGCGCCCAATGAGGCCGATCACGCACGGGTTCTTCTAGGTGAATCAACCGTTCATGCAACAAATTCTGCACCGTTTTCAGATTCACCGCATCGCGCATCACTTGGGGGCTTGATATGGGGTAAATCACCTCGGGCGCGATCAAAACAGCATGGCAATCATCCCATGATCCATCACCTCGCCTTATGCCAAGACTGATTCCCTCAACATCAACGCCCGGCTCCAGTTCACTGGTTTGTAGGCGCAGATCAATACCCGGCTCCCTGCTGTGGAAATCCCCCAATCGTGGCACCATCCAGTAATAGGCAAACGCCGTGCTGACCGACAATGTTACGTGATCATTTAATCCGCGCTGGCGCAACCCCCTTGCGGATTGCAAAATAACCTCTAACCCACTGGAAACATCTACAAATAATCTCTCTCCGGCCTTGGTCAACGTCACCTTTCGATGCTGCCGATCAAACAGAAACACGCCCAGAGATCTCTCCATCTGTTTGATCGCCGCACTTACGGCGGGTTGCTGCACGTTCAGTTCCTCTGCCGCACGGGTAAAGGAGCCATGCCGCGCGGCAGCCTCAAACACGATCAAATGTCGTGGGGATGTCAATAATTTCCACAGCTCTTGCATAACTCACACTTATCCAAACCATTAAATTTATCAAGCGTCACAAACCCAAATTTCCCGCCTAATCTCAACCATCATCTAATTGGAGAGCCACCATGGCCCGACGTACCCGCGCCTCACGCGACAGACAAAACGCTGCAACCGGCATCCCTGCATCTCCCTATGTGCAGCGCGCAATGCCGTTTTTCGATATTCTCAACGAGGAGCAGATCACCAAACTTGAGGCGCAGGTTGACTGGATTTTCCAAGACGTCGGCATCGCCTTTCGCGATGACCCAGAGGCGCTGCGCATCTGGAAAGAGGCGGGTGCCAAAATCGACGGTGACATCGTGCGCGCGCCGGCCGATTGGATTCGCAGTCTTTGCGCTACAGCACCCCGCGAATTTACCCAACTTGCCCGTAATCCCGAACGCTCTGTCACCATAGGCGGCAACAATCAGGTTTTCGCCCCGATCTATGGCGCGCCCTTTGTGCGTGATCTTGAGGGCGGGCGGCGCTACGGCGATATGGATAGTTTCGAAAAACTCGTCAAACTCGCCTATATGCACCCAAATCTGCATCACACAGGCCTTGTGATTTGCGAACCCTGCGATGTGCCCGTCAGCAAACGACACCTCGATATGGTCTATGCCCACATGACCCTGTCCGACAAACCCCACCTTGGCGCAATAACCGAAATGAGCCGCGCCCAAGACAGCGTCGACATGGCCGAAATCCTGCATGGCAAGGATGTGATGGACAATAATTGCGTCATCATGGGCAACGTCAACACCAATTCCCCCCTGCTGGTCGACAAGGTCGTGACCGAGGCGATCCGCACCTATTGCAGCCGTGGTCAGGGCATCATTGTTGTGCCCTTTATTCTGACCGGCGCGATGGGGCCTGTCTCTACCGCTGCCTCCGTCGCCCAAGCTATGGCCGAGGCGATGATGTGCTGCGCGTTTTCCCAACTCGTGCGCCCCGGTGCGCCCTTTATTCTGGGCAACTTCCTTAGCTCGATGTCGCTGAAATCTGGCGCGCCGACCTTTGGCATGCCCGAACCCGTGGTCAGCAACTACGCCATTGGTCAGCTTGCCCGCCGCGCAGGCCTGCCCCTGCGTTGTGGTGGCTCCCTTACCGCCTCGAAAATCGAGGATGCCCAAGCAGCTTACGAATCCGCAGATTCCATGCACTCCACCATGCTTGCCGGGGCCAATTACGTCCTGCATGCTGCCGGCTGGATGGAGGGCGGTCTATGTACCGGCTTTGAAAAACTGATCATGGATGCCGACCGTCTCGGCAGCTACCAAAAGGTGCTAAAGGGGCTGGATACCAGCGACGAGGAAATGGCGCGCGATGCCTACGGAGAGGTCGCCCCCGGTGGGCATTTCCTTGGCTGTAGCCACACCATGCGCAACTACCAGCACGCCTTTTATGAACCCGCCCTCAGCGATAGCGATAACGTCGAAAGCTGGGAAGACGGAGGCTCCAAGGACATGCGCCGCCGCGCCTATGAGCGGTGGAATGAGATGCTTAGCCAATATGAGACACCCCCGATGGATGAGGCCGTCAAAGAAGAGCTTGCAGCCTATGTCGCCAAACGCAAAAGTGAGATTCCCGACGCATGGTATTAACCTGAATGCACGCCTGAACCAAATTAGGATTCCCCAATGACACAGACCATCGGAGAGCAGTTTCGCGACCTTCACCAAAGGGGCAACCCCTTTGTGTTGGCCAATGCCTATGATCTGGGCAGTGCCAAGGTTCTGGCAGCCCTTGGCGCGCAGGCTCTTGGCACCACCTCCAATGGTCATGCCTTCTCTCTAGGGCGCACCGATATGGGCAATATCACGCGGGACGAGGCGCTTGCGCATGCGCAATCCATCGTCGCCGCCACCCCGCTTCCGGTCTCGGGTGATTTGGAAAACGGCTATGGCGAGGCCCCCGAAACGGTTGGCGAAACCGTGCGCCTTGCCGCCGAAATCGGCCTTGCCGGATGCTCAATTGAAGACACTAATATGGCCGATCTTGGCTATTATGACTTTGACCTTTCGGTGGAACGCATCCGTGCCGCTTCTGCTGCTGCTCGCGCCTTGCCGCATGACTTTGTCTTGGTGGCCCGCGCCGATGGCATAATGAACGCCGCCTATGATATCGACGAGGCCATCCGCCGCCTGCGCGCCTTTGACGAGGCCGGGGCCGATTGCCTATACGCGCCAATGCCCGCCACCCTCGCCGATTTGCAACGCATTTGTGATGCCACCGCAAAACCCGTCAATGTGCTTGCCGTCGGGCAATATGCTGGCATTTCGCGCGCGCAATACGCCGAGATGGGCGTTGCCCGCATCTCGCTTGGCTCGGGTCTTGCCCGCGTCACCCACGCAGCCCTGATCAATTCCGCCCGCCGCATCCTTAGCGACGGCGATTTTTCCGATATTCTAAACGCAGCCCCCTCCTCAGAAGTCGCAGACCTTCTGTTGGCCGGGCATGGAGACCAAGATGCCTGACATTCAAAAAGACCAAACCACCGGCGCAAAAAAACTCCCCTCCCACGCCAAGGCCGTTATCATCGGCGGGGGTGTTGTCGGGTGCTCTATCCTCTTTCATCTCGCCAAATTCGGCTGGAAAGATGTCGTGCTGCTTGAACGCGATGAGCTGACCTCGGGTTCCTCATGGCACGCAGCAGGCCAAATTCACACCATCAGCTCAGACCCCAATATCTCACGCCTGCAAAGCTATACCATCGACCTGTATAAAGAGATCGAGGAACTGTCCGGCCATTCCGTTGGCCTGCACATTACTGGCGGGTTTTATCTGGCGTCCAACAAAACATGGTACGACTATCTGAAACGGGAACGCTCAAAAGCACGCTATATGGGCCTTAATCAGGAATTCATCAGCCCAAAAGAGGTGGCCGAACGCCACCCGCTGATCGACCCAAAACATTATCATGCGGCACTGTGGGATGATCAGGATGGTGATTTGGACCCATCCGGTGCAACCTACGCCTTTGCCAAAGCTGCCAAAGTGCATGGCGCGCAATATTTCACCCATACCCCCGCACAATCCGTCAGCCAGCGCCCAGACGGAAGTTGGGACATTGTCACCCCCAAAGGAACAATCAACGCCGAGCATATCGTAAACTGCGGCGGCCTCTGGGCGCGCGAAGTTGGCCATATGGCGGGCCTGAACATTCCTGTGCAACCCATGGAACACCACTACCTGATCACCGAGAAAATCGACGCGGTGGCCAATCACCCAACACGCCTGCCCGCAGGCATCGACTACGAGGCAAACATCTACTTCCGTCAGGAACGTCAGGGCATGTTGCTAGGCACCTACGAACCCAAAGGCACCCCGTGGAAAGTTGGCGGAACCCCTTGGGACTTTGGCCACGAATTGCTTCAACCTGATCTGGACCGCATTGCCGATCGCCTAGAAATGTCGTTTGAGCGTATCCCCGCCATCGGCGAGGCGGGCATCAAGGATATGATCAATGGCCCCTTCACCTTTGGCCCCGATGGCAACCCGATGATCGGCCCCGTGCCGGGCATGAAAAACTACTGGTGTGCCGTGGGCGTCATGGCGGGCTTCTGTCAGGGCGGCGGCGTTGGGCTGACCATGGCCGAATGGATGATCGACGGCGAACCCTCCATCGACGTTTGGGCCATGGATGTTGCGCGCTTTGGCGATTGGGCCACCCCCGATTGGGGCACGGTCAAATCCACCGAAAACTACGAACGCCGCTTTGTGATGACCTTCCCTAATGAGACCCTACCCAAGGGCCGCACCCAGAAAACCACCGCCCTATATGACCGATTGGTCGCCAAGGGTGCCCGCATGGGTCAGGGCTTTGGCCTTGAAAATGCGCTGTGGTTTGCTGACGGCCCCGAAGACGCCCATGAGGAACCCACATTCAAACGTAACCGCAGCCACGACTATGTCGCCCGCGAGGTCAAAGCCGTGCGCGAAGCTGTTGGCGGCATTGAGGTCGCGAACTTTGCCAAACACGAATTCAAAGGCCCCGGTGCCCGCGCTTACTTGGATAAAACCCTCGCAGGATACGTGCCCAAACCGGGTCGCCTAACCCTCACCCCGATGCTCACCCCCAAGGGCAAACTTTACGGCGATCTCACCGTCGCTTGTCTTGGTGAAGAACACTTCATGCTCTTTGGTTCCGGTGCCATGCAAGAGGCCCACCGCCGCTGGTTCGAAAAAGACCTGCCCGCAGATGTCACCTACGCCAATGTCTCGGATGACTGGCACGGCATCGCCCTATCTGGTCCCAAATCACGCGAATTGCTGCAACGTATCATCCGCGAAGACGTCAGCGCCGAGGCGTTTAAATTCCGCGACCTGCGCCAAACATTCGTCGGCGGCGTCCCTGTCATCCTCAACCGGATCAGCTTCTCCGGCGAACTGGGTTACGAAATCTACTGCAAACCCCAATACCTGCTGCGCCTATCAGAGGCGATTGAGGAAGCAGGCGCAGACCTTGGCTACCGTTGGTACGGCGCGCGCGCCCTGCTCAGCATGCGCCTTGAGAAAAGCTGGGGCGTCTGGACACTCGACTTCCGCCCAGACTTTGATGCCGTCGAAAGCGGCATGGATGTCTTTATCAATTGGAAAAAGGATTTCGTCGGCAAAGAGGCAACCCTCGCCGCCCGCGAAAATGGCCCAGCACGCAAATTGATCACCATGACAATCGACGTTGATGGCATTGATGTATCAAACGACGAGGCGATCCTAAAAGACGGCGAGGCCATAGGCTACATTTCCTCAGGCGGCTATGCACATCACGCAGGGAAATCCATGGCAATGGGCTATGTCAGCGCCGAAAACGCAGTGGCTGGCACCAAACTGCAAGTGGAAATTCTCGGCGAATTCTACGATGCCGAAGTCCTGGGCGCACCCATCTATGACGCCAATGGCGCCAACATGCGCGCCTGATCAGCAAAGGGGAAACATGCGATGCCAAAACCTGTACAGATGTTTCCCCAAACAGCGCGCCCGACCTCCCCGGACGCGCTGAAACGCTTTGTCTTCCTGTTGCTTGACGAATTTTCACTCCTCAGCTTCACCTGCGCAATTGAGGCATTGCGCATGGCAAACGGCCATGACGGCAAAAACTATTTCAACTGGCTTGTGCTCTCCGAAACAGGGGCACCCGCGGCCAGTTCAACCGGGCTGACATCCAATGTGCACGCTGATCTGATTGAGCTCAGCCGCCACGACACCCTGATCATTGTCGGGGGCGATAACATCGTCAGAAACAGCCCCCTCAAGGTGCTCAATTGGCTACGACGCGAATCCCGCCGGGGCGTCTCTGTTGGCGCGCTTGGGAGTGCCTCGCTCACCCTTGCGATGGCCGGATTATTGACGGGCCATAAAACCACGACCCACTGGGAATACCACGCCTCCTTTACCGAGGCATTTCCATCGGTTGAATTGCTCGATACGATCTATTCTGTTGATGGCAAATATTTCACCTGTGCAGGCGGGACCGCTTCCATTGATCTGATGCTGCATTTAATTGAGCGCGATTACGGGCGCGAATTATCCAATGTCGTCGCCGATAAAATGGTCTACACCAGCCCCCGCCCCGTCGGCCACAGTCAACGCCTCTCCATGCAGGCGCATTCCGGTATGCGGCACACCAAATTCGCCAGAGCAACCGAGATCATGCAGAAAAACATCGAAACGCCGCTGTCCCCCAGCGAAGTCGCCTCGCGTGTTGGCCTGTCTGCACGGCAACTAGAACGCCTGTTCAAAAAGCACCTCAATACATCCCCCAAAAGTTATTACATCGGGTTGCGCTTACAAAAAGCGCGCGATTTACTGTTCCAAACCAATTTGGCGCTCAGCGAGATCTGCTTTGCCTGTGGTTTTAGTTCGCAAACGCATTTTTCCAAAAGCTACCGCTTAAAATACGATGTTTCCCCCAGTCGCGACACAGGTCGGCTGGCCAGCTAAAACCCATCACCACCGTCCAAATTCCCGAATTTCGCCACCCCGCCATTGTAAAATGCGCCGTCGAAACTGTGTAACACGCACCTCTCACAGTGCTTTAAGGGCTTGAATTTTTGCGCCCTTTCCACGACTCTCTCACAGACTTGTGGTAAACTAGCCCCAGCATTTCGAAGGAACATATTGTGGCACGACTTCCTTCCCAATCCACCCCGGATGCACCTCAGGTCGTTACACCCAAACGCTATGTTTTTCTGCTCCTCGAAGGGTTTTCACAACTTAGCTTTAGTTGCGCAATTGAATCTCTGCGTCTGGCGAATGGGTTTGATGAAAAAATCTATTATGAATGGCTGGTCATCAGCGAAACCGGGCAACCGGTTACTGGCTCTAATAAACTCAAGCTCCAAGTTGACTCAGAGTTATGCGAACTCAATCGTCACGACACGTTGATTGTTTGCGCAGGTGAACACGTCAAAACCAACAGCACCCCCGCGATCCTGAATTGGCTAAGGCGCGAAACACGGCGTGGCGTGTTTTGCGGCGCGATTTCCGCAGGGGCCTATACGCTGGCCAAGGCCGGTTTGCTGGATGGTAAACGTGTCGCCACCCATTGGGAATATTGCAACGCGCTACAGGAATCCTTTCCCAAGATAGAAGTCCTCGACACCCTATTTGTGGTGGATGGCGAGCGGTTCACCTGCGCAGGCGGTGCCGCTGCACTTGATTTGCTTTTGCATCTGATTGAGCATGACTACGGGGCGGATATCGCCGGATATCTTGCCGACAAGATGGTTTACACGTCCGTGCGTCCCGCCGATCAAAGCTATCGCCCGACCTCCCATATCCGCAGAGGCGCGCGAAATGCCAAAGTTTCCCAGGCGCTGGACATCATGTCGCGCAACATCGAAGAGCCTTTGTCTCCGGTGGAGATCGCCGCCCAAGTCAGTATCTCCGCGCGACAGCTGGAACGCCTGTTCAACAAACACCTCGGCGTGACGCCGAAATCCTTTTACACAGGCCTGCGTCTACAAAAGGCGCGTGAATTGTTGTTTCAAACCAATATGCGTCTGGCCGAGATTTGTTTTGCTTGTGGGTTCAATTCACAGACCCATTTCTCCAAAAGTTACCGCGCGAAATTTGGCGTGGCCCCCAGCCATGACATTGGCCGGTTTTAAGGTGAATATGGGGGGCCTGTTCACCATTGCTTGACCCGGTTGAAACATAGCTTTTCAAACGCGATACTCTCCCCATCTAGGGGAGGACATATGATGGGAGATGCGCCTTGACCACCTATACCAAAAATCCGGACATGATTGCCCAACTTACTGCGGAACAATTTCGGGTGACACAAAACAGTGGCACCGAACGTCCCGGCACAGGGGCCTATCTTGGCAACAAAGAGGCCGGCATTTACGTCGACATCGTCTCTGATGAACCGCTGTTTGCCAGCTCCGACAAATACGAAAGCGGCTGCGGCTGGCCCAGCTTTACCAAACCGATCGAACCCGCCCATATCAACGAGCTGCGCGACACAACGCTTGGCATGGTGCGGGTTGAGGTGCGCAGCACCCACGGCGACAGTCACCTAGGCCACGTGTTCACCGATGGACCTGCGGATCAAGGTGGGCTGCGCTATTGCATCAACTCCGCTTCTTTGCGGTTTGTGCCGCGCGATGAGATGGAAAGTGAGGGTTACGGAGCCTATCTTAATCAAGTGGAGGATATAGCATGACCGAACGCGCTGTTTTGGCCGGGGGCTGTTTTTGGGGGATGCAGGATTTGATCCGCCGCCAGCCCGGTATTGTGGGGACACGTGTCGGGTATACCGGCGGTGATGTTGCCAACGCCACCTACCGTAATCATGGCACGCACGCTGAGGGGATCGAGATACTGTTTGATCCCGAGCAGACATCATTCCGCGCTGTGCTAGAGTTTTTCTTTCAGATCCACGACCCCACCACCGTTGACCGTCAAGGCAATGATGTAGGTGTCTCTTATCGGTCGGCGATTTTCTATGTGAACGACGCCCAGAAAGAGGTCGCAGTGGACACCATCGCAGATGTAGATGCATCAGGGCTGTGGCCCGGTAAGGTCGCGACCCAAGTGGTGCCGGTGGGTGAGTTTTGGCAGGCCGAGGAAGTGCACCAAGATTATCTGGAGAAAAATCACGGCGGCTATACCTGCCATTTCCCCCGCCCCGATTGGGTTCTGCCCAAACGCAAAGCAGCCGCTGAATAGGGCGCTTCTACATACACCTGAAACGGTTTTTGGGGAATGCTTGAGGCGGGGCTCCCGTCCGTCGATCATGCATCAAAGATGCACTCCTCCCGTTGGGCCCGGCGCCGCGCTATGCGCGGCGCTGTTGCACCCCACAGCAGGGTCTCTTTAGGTTAACCCGCCGCAATCCGTGGCCGGCCCGAGGCCTCAACCATCAACTCTGCTTCGATGAAAATTTCCCGCGCCTCGGCTTGCGCTGTTTTCACATCCCTAAACACTGCAATCTGAATACCCTCGGCACCCGCTTGCACAGCTTCACGATGCGCGATCTTTCGCAGGATCTCTTCTAGCTTGGACATCGCCTCTTCAGGGTCCAGAAAGTCCTGCGGCCCCTCATCCAGATGCAACCGGAATTTACCCTCCGCAGGCGAGGTCACCGTCCCGGCCTTGCGAATGGTCACCCGCCCGACAACAGCGCCCACCGCATTGGCCACCCCTGCATGCACAGGCAATTCCATCGCGCAATTCAGGCGCGCCCCAACAGCCGGATAGTATGTCGCCGCCGACGCCCCCAGCCCGATCACAGGCAGGTTCAGCCCCACATCCACCTTTATCAATCCGCGATGCCCAACCAAGCCAGCCTGCACCAACGTATGTTTAGCCAGCTTTTCAGCAGGCCCCCCGAAATCATGCGTGTCCTCGGCAAAGGCCGTCTCTAGCAAGGCAAAAACCGTCTGCTCTGTCAGCTGGTCAATGATAATCTGCGCCATGTCCGTCGCCGCGGGCGCAAGCATCATACCCGCCCCCGTTCGCCGGCGCCCAAACACTTCCAGTGCCTTGGTCGCAGCCTCACCATCCCATGCGTCCGCCTTGCCCTGCGCATGGCTGGCATCCGACGGCGTAACACCGGCAACCTGCACCAACCCACGCTCCACCAACCGGCGCAACGCCTTTTGTTCAATCCGGTTTTTCAGCACATTCCCCAAGGGCTGCACCTGATCGCCGATCCGTTCCAACAATGCGCGCTCACGCTCCTCAAGCCCATCACCGCGCAACCCCGGCACTGCGCGCACAAACCGCCCGTCATATTCCCCAACAGTGCTGTTGCGCAGCTGCGTATCCAGCGCGCGGTGCACCACATCCGGGGCCTCCATCGCGATCAATGACACAGGCAACACCCGGCGCGGCCCCAAGGTAACACCACCCTTCAGCCCCTCGCTGATGAAATGCACCTCACTATCACCACCCAAACCCGTGGTGCGCATCGCCACAGCCTCAACCATGGTGCGGTACGGCCCAACACGCGCACCCTCAGGATCAATCGCAGGCCGCCCGTCACGCAACACAGCCACATCCGTCGTCGTGCCGCCAATATCGGAAACCAAGGCATCAGTTGCCCCCGTCATCCACCGCGCACCCACGATTGACGCCGCAGGCCCGCTAAGAATGGTTTCAATCGGGCGCTCACGGGCAAAATCAGACGAGATCAACGCGCCGTCGCCCCGCACAACCATCAACGGCGCCGTGACACCCAATTCACCCAACCGCGTCTGCGCCCGCGAAATCAATCGGTCAATCATCCCAATCAATCGCGCATTCAAAATCGCCGTCATCGCCCGCTTGGGCCCGTTTAATTTTGATGACAAATGATGCGAACAACTGACTGGCTTGCCCGCGAATTCCTGAATCATCTGCATGACACGCTGCTCATGCGCCGGATTGCGCGTGGCAAACTGCGCAGCAACGGCAAAACCCGAAACCTCAGGCCCATGCACCGCCAACCACCCACGCAAGGTTTCCTCATCCAACGGTACCGCCTCGCCCCCTGCATGATTGTGCCCGCCAGCCACCAAAATCGCCGGATCTCCGGCCAAGGCATCGGCCAACCCGTGACGCTCCATGTCGCCCTCGCGAAAACCAACCAAGATCAGCGCAACACGCCCGCCTTGCCCCTCAACCAACGCATTTGTCGCCAATGTCGTGGATAATGACGCCAAGGTCACCTCAGACGGATCAACCGCAGCATCGTGCAAAACCGCAGCAACCGCCTTACCGATCCCCTCAGCCAGATCATGCCGTGTCGTCAAAGATTTAGCCGAGGCAATGACCTCTTTTTCATCTCGTATCAAAACGGCGTCCGTATAGGTTCCGCCCGTATCCACACCCAATGACAAACTCATGCATAATTCTCCAGCTTCACGCGCCCGGCTGATCTATGACGCAGACCCACCGCTTGACCGCTCATTTGCGACATGACCTAGCCGCATTAGCGCCCAACGCGCTGCATCTGCAACGGTTTCATCTGGATCAGCCGCCAAATCCCGCGCCACCCCCTGAAATCGCGCCAAGCCAGAGTTCCCGATTGCATATAAAACATTACGCACAAACCGGTTGCGCCCGATCCGCTTTATCGGCGAGCCAGAAAATTTCAACCGAAACGCCGCATCGTCCAACCCCGCCAATTCCGCTAGATCAGGCGCCAACAAATCGTCCCGCGCATGAAACTTAATCTCGCGCGCCTCAACCGCAAACTTGTTCCACGGGCAGGCTGCCAAACAATCATCGCAGCCATAAATCCGGTTGCCCATAAGCGCGCGCAATTCCTCATCGACCGGCCCGTGATGCTCAATCGTCAAATAGGAAATGCACCGCCGCGCATCGATCTGATTGGGGGCGGGAAAGGCATCCGTCGGACATGCATCCAAACAAGCGCGACACTTGCCACAATGGTCAACCTCAGGCGCATCAGGCTCCAAAGCGACCGTGGTAAACACCGATCCAATGAAAAACCACGACCCAAGATCACGGCTCACCAAATTCGTATGCTTCCCCTGCCAACCCAAACCCGCCGCCTGCCCCAATGGCTTTTCGGGCACAGGGGCTGTATCCACAAACACCTTTACCTGCGTCTCATCGCCCACCTCGGCAATCAACCACCGCGCCAACCGCTTCAGCCGCTTCTTCACCAACTCATGATAATCTTTATTCTGCGCATAAACCGAAATCGCCCCGCGATCCGCCAAACTATGCACGGCGCGCGGATCATGCTTGGGCGCATAACTCTCTCCCAACATGATCACCGATTTCGCCTCAGGCCATAACGCCGCCGGATTGCTGCGCCAATGACTACGCTCCGCCATCCACCCCATCTGACCATGATATTCTTCGGCCAAAAACCCCGCCAAGCCATCCGGCACCTGCGGCACGGCATCCGGGCGTGTGATCCGGCACAGATCAAACCCAATCTCCCCCGCCTCAGCAACCAAACGCGACTTTAGCCCGTCTTTCACGGCGTCCATCCTTCTCTTGGGTCTAAATATCCTCGGGGGAGGCGTTGAACGCAAAATGCGTTCCACGTTGGGGGCAGACAGCCCCCGCCCGCACCGCGGGCACCCGTAAACTGCTGCTTAGAAATCAAGATCAGCATAATGCGCAGGCGGAGGAAATCCCGACACCTGATCCGACAAAATATTGCGAAACGCCGGGCGCGACTTGATCTTCGCATACCAGTCTTTCACCACAACAGAGCGGTTCCAATCCACATCACTGATGTAATCCAACGACGACAAATGCGCCGCCGCTGCAAAATCCGCCAGCGTCATGACATCGCCCGCCAACCACCGCCGGTGGTCCAGCAACCACGCCATGTAATCCAGATGATATTTGATCGCCTTGGCACCGGCTTTCACATTCTTACTGTCAGGATATCCCGTCCCCATCAGCTTGCGATTAACGCGCTCATACAACAGCTTACTGGTGACTTCGCTGTGGAATTTGTCGTCAAACCAGCTCACCAACCGGCGCACCTCATAACGGGCGTCGATATCACTCGGCAGCAAACTAGGCTCGGGAAACTTCTCTTCGATATATTCGCAGATCGGCGCACTTTCACTTAGAAACCGCCCGTCCATCTTTAACACCGGCACCTTGGCCGCAGGGTTCCGGCGCAGAAAATCCGCGTCCTGCTCCCAATAGCGCTCTTCAACCAGCTCTACCTCAATACGTTTTTCAGCCAGCGACAGGCGAACCTTGCGGCAAAAGGGCGATAGGGGAACGTGAAACAATCGGAGCATGGTACAGTCTGCGCATTGGGAATGGGTTCCCCCTCAATGCCCTGCCCCCGCCGCTTTATCAATCCAAAATGCCACAACCTCCGGATTAAGAAACGGGCAGATCACAAATCAGCACAACGTGCGGCGCATAGCCCGCAAATGCGCCGCGCCTTTGCCCTCGCCCAGACATTACACAGGCATTACACAGGTCACAATCCGGCAATACCACGCAATCCAGACCCTGTTTTTACAGAATCTGGCTCAAAAATTCCTGCGTGCGCGGATCACTCGCATTGTCGAAAAATTCCGTCGGGGAACCATGTTCGACAATCACGCCGCGGTCGGTGAAATAGATGTGATCAGCCACTTCTCGCGCAAATCCCATTTCATGGGTCACCAAGACACAGGTCATGCCCTCGGCGGCCAAATCTTTGATTGTCACCAAAACCTCTTTCACCGTTTCCGGGTCAAGGGCGGCGGTGACCTCATCAAACAACATCACATTCGGGCGCATCGCTAATGATCGCGCAATCGCAACCCGCTGCTGCTGCCCACCAGATAACTCACCGGGATAGGCATCTTCCTTGCCCTCAAGGCGCACCTTTTTCATCAAGGCCCGCGCGCGCGCCTCAACCTCGACACTGTCTTCCTTCAGCACCTTAATCGGGGCCATCATCACATTCTGCAACGCGGTTTTATGCGGGAACAGATTGTATTGTTGAAACACCATCCCGACCTTTTTGCGCAGCTCCAGACGATCAAAATCGCCGCCATGCACCTCTTTGCCCTCCACTTGGATAGAGCCGTCCTGAATGTCATTTAGCGCGTTGATACAGCGGATTAGGGTCGATTTTCCCGATCCTGACGGGCCAATGATACAGATCACCTCGCCCTTCATGACATCCAGGCTCACGCCCTTCAAAACTTCAAGGCTGCCAAAGGATTTGCGCACGTTCTTAATGGACACAATAGGTTGGTCCGGGGTCCAATTGGTCATGGTCATTTCCTCAGGTTTTCAGGGCAAACCGACGCTCAAGCCCAATGGTCAGGCGGGCGATCGGATAGCAATAAGCAAAGAAGAGTACTAGCGCGAAGCCATAAAACGGCACCAGCAATTCGGGGTGGTTGTCTTCGGCTTCCATGGCTTGGCGCGATAGGGTGATGATCTCTCCCACACCCAACAATGACACCAACGGTGTGGCCATTGTCAGGATCGCATACCAGTTCATCCATGGCGGAATCATGCGTTTGAAACATTGCGGCAAAATGATCTGCCACAGGGTTTGCACCCGATTGAAACCCATGGATTCAGCGGCCTCCCATTGTGCGGATGGCACCGATTGCACGGCTCCCCGCACGATTTCGGATAGGTTCGCCATGATCGGTAACGATAGCCCGATAACCGCTTTCATCCAGCCGGGCACCGGAATGATAAATCCAAAGATCTCCACCTCAAACGGGAATGCCAACAGCACGATGAACAGAATAACCAGCCAAGGAGAGTTGCGAAACAACTGCGTGATAAACCACGATATCCGGCGCAAAAATCCATTTTGAGAGATTTGCCCCAGCCCCAAGGCCGCCCCTGCCACGGTCCCGATCAACATCGCAAAGACCGAAATCACAACGTTGAACAAAAAGCCCTGCGTCACCAGAAACGGCATCCACCGCCATAGGGCAACAAAGGCATCGCCAGTGCCAAACCGATCCTGCGCAAAGGCAATCGTTGGCCACGCCAACAGCAATCCCGCCATCCATATCGGTGGGATAGATGCCATCCAGCGCACAAAAAACATCTCGTCATATTGCGCGCCCCGCATCACAAAGGGCTTAAGAACCGCCAGATCGGTCGTCGCCGCGCGGTGCACGCCGGGAATGTATTTACTGCCCATAGCCGGGGATCCTCATATTGCGTTCCCACGAATTCATGCCAAAGACCAGCACACCCACCAGCAAGATATAAACCACAAACAACATCAACATCGTCGGGTTCTGTGCCGAGGGGTAATCGTTCCAGATCGTCACGCTTTCGTACAGCAACTCAGGCACCGCAATCGCATAGGCCTGCGTCGTCGTTTTCACCAGATTGACAAGGTTGTTATTCAACGCCGGGATCGACACCCGCAACGCCAGCGGAAACACCACATTGGTAAAGGCCTGCGACCGGCTCATACCCAATGCTTCGGCGGCTTCGCGGGTTGATCCCGGCACGCTTTCGATGCCCGCCCGGAAAATCTCGACGTTAAACGCCCCCGCAAAGAACGATAGCGAAATCACCGCCCACCCCACATTAGAGATGATCGGGATTTCCAGCCACCCATCCGGGCTATAACTGGGCGTGAACTGGCCCAGCGCGAAATAGAAAAACAGCAATTGCACCAAGGGCGGCGTATTGCGGAAAAACTGAATATACCCTTGCACAAACCCGCGCAGGTATTTGTTTTTGGCCCCCTGTAACCACGCACCAGTTATGCCAATGATCACCGATAGGATCACACAGGCCACTGACAATTTGATGGTTACCCACAGCCCGGACAATATCCGCCCGCTCTGTTTGGCCTCGTATAGCCAGATAAAGTTCCACTTGGGATACTCCTCAGCCATCTGGCGAAAATAGTCTTCGAATCCGCTCATCACTGGGCTGGCTCCTTAGGGCGATTCACCATGCGCCTCTCATGGAAATACGGTATCGTCCCCAACGAATAATCAGGGCGACACACTGTATTTTCTATAGGAATGGGCCTTGCAACCACCCGAGGGGGTAGCCGCAAAGCCCCTTGATCATCCGGCCCGATTACTCAGACAGGTGATCCGCCATACGATCCTGCATCCCCGCAAGATATGACGTTGGCTTGATGCCCCATTTCGCTTCCAGCTCGATCAATGTGCCTTCGCTATGCCAGCTATATTGCATGCCTGACATGAACCGGCCAAAAATGCAGCTCGCCTCATCCAGTGGCACCGCTAGACCCCACGGGCTGTCATCCTCAGACGGCAACGCCATTTCGAAATCATCCCAGTTACCCGAAGAAATCGAACTCCCGATGGAGCTGTCATCATATACAAACGCTACGCATTTCTTGTCGCGCAATGCTTGTTTGGCTTCGGCAGTGCCGCTAAACGCCACAATCTCTGCACCATATCTGTCTTCGACCAGCTGGTTATAGAACGCACCTTGAATACCACATACTGGACGACCGCGCAGGTCTTCCCATTTGGTGAATCCCAACGCTTTAGGAGACATCGCATTGGTGCCGGATGTGTAATAATTCGGGCCAACGATGCCAACAATTTCGCGGCGATCAGGGCGGTCAGTCATGGTCGCGATCATCAGATCAATCTGACCCTGCTCCAAAAACTGCATCCGGTTAGAGCTGACAACAGGCATCATTTCTAACTCAACGCCCAATGTTGCGGCAACATCGGCTGCCATGTCGGCTTCCATGCCCACAATCGCGCCACTGGTGTCGCGGAAACCCCAGGGTTTGTAATCGGCTTTTACGCCGACAACGATTTTGCCGCGCTCTTGGATACGGTTCCATGTGTCATTGGTGCATTCTGCGGCGTTAACGCCAACGGATGACAATGTGACAGCGACGATCGCAGTTGTACTAAACAAAGTTTTCATTTTTTTACCTCTTCCTGGTTCATTCTGATTCAGCGTGAGTGACCCCAAACCAAAACGCCCATATTGTTGTCGTGTTTTATTATGCTAATGCCTAACAGTGTTCTGCGGTTGGGTGAGAGTCGATAAAAATTTGGGGTGCCAGCGTAATATTTCTGGTGTCCCGCCTATCTTGCCAACACGGCAAACAGCGGCTTACGCTAAAAAACGCAATTAGACGTGGAGGTTACGGTGAATTGAACAACCCAATCACATTAGCCATGGCAGGCATCTTTGCATGCCTTGTCGCGACCGCTTCCCCTGCGGAAACTAAACAAAATACCTCATCCACCCCCGCAAAAGAGGTGTGGGCCGTTGGTTCCCAGGATGGTTTTCCTCCGTTTAACTATACCTTCAATGGCAGATACACGGGCATTGATGTCGATATTATAAACGAAGCGGCGGCCTCTATCGGTGTCATCCTTGAACATAAACCCATGCCATGGAAGCGCGCCTTGCTGGGCTTGGAAACCGGCTCGTTGGACGTTGCGTTCCAATTGGCCCCAACACCAGAGCGGTTTGAAAAATGGCATATGATCGGCCCGTTTCGATCGACTCGCACGGTGTTCATGACTTTGGTTGATAGCCCGCTCAGCGATATCACCGATGTCTCTCAACTGGATGGGCTGATTGTCGGCGTTGTTGACGGGTTTTCATACCAAACTGCCTTTGACGCCAATCCCGACATTGACCGCGAGGCCTCGCCCGATGATTTCACCAATGTGCGTAAGCTGCTGCTAGGGCGCTCGGATGTGATTGTCGGGGGCTATGCCACGCTGGCCTATGTCGCAAGCGAGTTGAACGCCCGCGATGAGGTGCGATTCATACCGACCCCGCTGGCGGTGCGGTCGCGCTATATTGGGATGCGCCGGGACAAGGCGGGCACAGCACGTGCGCAGCGTTTGCAACAGGCTCTCGATGAAATGAAATCCTCTGGGCGTATCCTTGAGATTATTCAGGCCTATCAAACCCAATGAAACGGATGGGCATCTCCCGCAAGGTTGCGCTTGCCGCGGCCATATTGGGCGTGCTTTCTGGTATTCTGATCGGCCTCGTCTCCCTGTTTTTTGAAAGCGAACAGGAAATCGACTCTGCGCGCCGCAATGCAGACCGCATCATTCGCTCCACCTTGCCGCAGGTTGCCGGCACCTATTGGGAGGTTGATGTTCCCTCCACTCAGGCGATCCTGATCGGCCTGCTCGAAGACCCCGCCATCCACGCCGTCCACATTGAGGATCCCCTGCTCACCGATGCCCAGCGCCTGCGCACCGGCCTCAAGGATCTCACCGCCTCCAGCCCGGATGAGCCCCCCGCCCATTGGTTGATCCGCACGTTTTTACCGCGCGAGCAGTTGGCGGATATCCATGCCTACCCCCTGATCAGCCCGCGGGATGGTGCCGAAATCGGACAGCTCATTGCCGAGTATTCCTTTCGCGCCGCTTACGACAACGTCATCGGGCGTACCGTGGTCATTCTTAGCTCCAGCATCCTGCAAACCCTGCTGATCACCGCCGTCATCTTTCTTGCGATGCAACTTACCGTTATTCGCCCCATCGCCCGCCTACAAGATGCCGCCATCCGTGTGCGCGACGGGCACAGCTTTGTCCTTAAGGGGCGCGATCAGCGCATGTTTGATCCCTCCCGCCGCGACGAGATCGCCCGCCTTGCCCGCGCCTTCCAACGCACCGTGACAGAGCTGGAGGCGAGTCGCGACAACCTGCAATCCATCGTCGATGAGCGCACCAAAGAACTGGTCGAAGCCCGCAATCAGGCGATCGAGGCCTCCCAAGCCAAATCCATCTTCCTCGCCAATATGAGCCACGAGTTGCGCACCCCCCTGAACGCCATCACCGGCCTGTCAGAATTGCTCCTGCGCGAAGGGCAATCAGGTCAGGCCCTGCGCTACATCAACGACATGCGCGCCGCCTCCTCCCAGCTCTCCCAAAACATCGACTCCGTGCTTGATTTGTCCAAGGCAG
The DNA here is from genome assembly GCA_964021645.1 of uncultured Cognatishimia sp. Lineage (GTDB taxonomy): Bacteria > Pseudomonadota > Alphaproteobacteria > Rhodobacterales > Rhodobacteraceae > CANLDA01. The sequence continues at coordinate 25,337 of CAXIAD010000023.1, forward strand.
AAGCCGGCGAAATGACCATTGAGGAGGCATGGTTCCCCCTTGATTCCCTGCTAGATGATGTCCTCAGCCAAACCCGCGCTCTGATGGCAGATGACGCGGTCACGCTAAATTGGGTCTACGCCCCGAACCTGCCCGTAAACCTGCGTGGTGACCTACTGCGCCTGCGCCAAATCCTGATCAACTTTGCCTCCAACGCGATCAAATTCACCTCCCATGGTACCATCGACATCATCGCCGATTGCCTGTCGCGCGACGGCGATGTTGCTACCCTGTCGTTCAGCCTGCGCGACACGGGTATTGGCATCAAACCCGATCAACTGGACGAGGTTTTCAAACCCTTTGGTCAGGCCGACAGCTCAACCACCCGCCGCTTTGGTGGCACGGGGCTGGGCTTGCCCATCGCCCAACGGCTGGCCGAACAAATGGGCGGCGACATTTCGGTTACCAGCACTCCCGGCACAGGTTCCACCTTTTGCCTCACCCTGCCAATTACCTTTGATGATCCCCATACCGATCCAGCCGATCTCCCCGCGCTCAGCCTCACAGGAAATGACCCGCAAAAACCGCAAATCCACGCCATGCTAACCCGCTTGGGCTATGCGCTATCTGCTCCGGATCAGGCCAATCTCCATGTGCATGCCACAGCGGATCAAATCACATTCACCCGCCGCCCTGACGCCACCACCCCCCAGGAATCCCTGACCTACCCCCTCACCTACCGCGAACTTATTGACGCGCTCAATCGCCTCACTCAAACCGTGCAACCAACCACCTCGCACACCGCCGATCTGGCCGCCTGCCACGCCCTCGTGGTCGAGGATAACCGCATCAGCCGCTCGGTCTTTGTTGGCTTGATCGCTTCGCTTGGCGCCGATGTCCGAACCGCTGAAAATGGCGAAGAGGCCGTCGCCCAAGTGGCCGCCGCCATGCCCGACGTGATCCTGATGGATTTGCACATGCCCTTGATGGATGGCCACCGCGCCATGCAGGTGCTGCGCGACACCCACGGTCCCGCTCTTGCGCCCGTGATCGCCGCCAGCGCCAACGCCACGCCCGAGGAAATGCAGCGCTGCGCTGACGCCGGGTTCACCGCCTTCCTGTCCAAACCCGTTGATCCCGAAAAACTGCGCCTTGCCCTGATGGCCGCGACCCAAACGGAACAAACACCAGACGCAATCGCCCCCGTCATCACCCCCGTCATCGACAAGACACGCGGCCTGATGCATGCGGGTGGCGACACAGCCCTTTATGCCCGCAATCTCATCTTGTTTCAGGATCAAATCAACGACTGGCTCGCCACTTGTCAGACACTACATCAGACCGCCAACACCCCGAAAAACACCGACACCATATTGAATTTATTACACGTTATCAAAGGCACCGCCGCCACTCTCGGCGCACGCACCCTTGCACAAACCGCTGAACAGGCAGAGGAAAATGACACCCGCACCGCCCTGCCCTCGGTTATCAGTGCCCTGCAAAATGTGGCCGATGCGTTGTTATCGTCAGAGGATGAGGATAAACATCCGCCCAACACTCTGACCAAAACCCAGCCTCTAACATCACCCTCATTGCAAAAACTTGCCGCCCTGATCACCGCCCAAGATATGTCCGCAATTGAGCTGGCTCAGTCCTTTGCCGTCCCCCCCGAACACAGCGCAACCTACTCCCAGATGACCTCCGCCTTGCAACGGTTGGATTTCACACAGGCGCAAACCCATGTTGCCACCTTGCTGACCACCCTTCAGCGCGGCTGAAACGCGTCAATTTCATCGGCCAAACGGCGCATCATTGTTTCGGCCTGCTCCAATCTGTCCGCCCGACGTTGCAATAGGTTTTCCAACGCCTCACGCGCCTCGCGCAGGTCAATCTGTGAGCGAATGCGCGCCTTCATCACCGCAGGAACAATCGGGCGTGACAGAAAATCACTTGCGCCCAATGACAACCCGCGTGTCTCATCCGCTGGGGAATCTAGGCTGGTAATGAAAATCACCGGAATACTCGCAAGGCTTGCCGTCGCCTTTAACCGCTCGCAAATTTCATAGCCATCCATGCCCGGCATCCGAATATCCAGCAGGATCAGATCGACAACTTCCCCCGATAAATACGCCAAGGCCTCAGCGCCAGAGGTCTGCGCAACCACGCGGTATTCATCGCGCAACAAACCGTGCAAATGATGTATGTTCTCTGGGGTGTCATCAATCACCAGAATGGTCGGCAAATCGGTGTTTTCAGCATCCACAGGCAACAGGTCGGCAGCCTCGGTGGGGCCATCGGGTGCCTCGCCGGTGATTTCCATCGCCGCCGTTGCTATCGCCCATAGGTTCGGCGCAACCGTGCTGAAAAACCGCGCGCCCAATGGGGCCATAACCGCACGGTTTGCATCGCGCTCAAACAGGGTGACACCCATGTGGTTTTCTAGGGCGCGTATCTGTCTGCTGACCGCCTCACGCGATACGTTCAGCTCTTCGGCGGCAGCGGTAAAACTATCCAGCCGCGCCGCCGCTTCAAAGGCAACAAGCGAGGTTAAGGGCGGTAAATTACGTTTAAGCTGTTTCATAGCTGCGGATTTGACTGGATTACGTTGCGCAACACAAGCAGCTATCTCAACCCGGCGCGCGATCCTCAAAACAATCGGCCCGCCCGTCACGTCGAATAGTCGCTGCCCCATCCGCAATTGCGATTGCACGGCGGCGTACCCGCTTGCTGGGCCGCGATGCGGAGCGGGTTTTGGGCGATGGCAGAATGGCCGCAAGATGTGCCGCCTGACTCGCACTTAGGGCTTCAGGGCCAACACCAAAGTAATGCCGCGCTGCGGCTTCGACGCCAAATACGCCTTCGTCAAATTCGGCGACGTTCAGATATACTTCAATGATGCGCCGCTTGCTCCAGACCAGCTCCACCAAAGGAGTCAGCACCGCCTCCAGCGCTTTGCGGGTCCAATTGCGTCCCTGCCATAGATACACATTCTTGACCGTCTGCTGGCTCAGGGTCGAGGCACCGCGCGCCCCCCCTTCTGCCAATGCAGCCCGAATGGCCCCCATATCGAATCCCCAGTGCAGGCAGAAATTCACATCCTCCGCCGCCACAACCGAGCGCGCCATCACCGGAGCGATTTCCTCCAGCGGCACCCATTCACGGTCAACAGCCCCCAAACGGTGCTCCTCAGAGATCATGTAATAGGTGCGCGCCGGGTTCATCACCGTGTGCAACAGGATCACAAACCCCACAAACACGCTAACAAACACCACCCCGCGCCACAGCCACCGCTTTAGCCAGCTTAACGGCCGAAACCACCAAGCATCCTTGCGCACCGCCTTTTTGGCCCGCGCCTTTTTGGGTTTTGTTATCTTAGCCACGTCGCATTCTATAAGTCAGCACAAGCGCTGACGCTAGCACCCCACGACACAAAAAAGACCGCCGCCCGGACTCCCCCAAGCGACGGCCTCAATTTCATGGCACCAACAGGCGTTATTCCGCTGGAACGGCAACCGCCTCATGGGTCAACGGATGCGGTAAATTCACCAACATCTCCTTGGAGCAAACCTGCACAAAATTCGCCTTCTCCAAGTCCCAGTGCTGCAAGATATCCGCAGCCTTGCGACTACCGGTTTCTGCCAGATGCCGCTCAATCAGTGCCTTTAGCTGTGCTTCCCAATGATCCACCGTGACAGCACATGTCACCAATGTTTCCATGTTCATCAACGCCTCGGCCTTGCCTTCTGGATCATGCAAATAGGCCATGCCACCAGACATCCCGGCACCAAAGTTCCCCCCGATCGGGCCCAGAATAACCGCAACGCCACCAGTCATGTACTCACAACCGCTTGCCCCGCAGCCCTCAATCACGACATTCGCACCGGAGTTACGCACAGCAAACCGCTCTCCCGCACGCCCTGCCGCAAACAAATGCCCCGCAGTGGCGCCATACAAAACCGTATTGCCAATGATCGTGTTATCCGCGGCCACCAACGGAGACGCCATCGACGGACGCACAACAATCAACCCACCCGACAGACCTTTGCCAACGTAATCATTGGCATCGCCCGTGACTTCCAGCTTTAGACCCGGTGCCGCAAACGCGCCAAGAGATTGCCCGGCACTGCCCGCCAACTTGACGGTCAAATGATCCTCTTGCAGCGAATTGTTCATGCCGAAATTCTTGACGATATGACTGGATGTGCGCGTGCCAACTGTCCGGTGCGTGTTCTGCACCGCATAGCTTAGCTGCATCTTTTCACCATCCTCAAGGAACCGTGCCGCATCGCGCACAATCTCTGCATCCAGCGTATCAGGCACAGCATTGCGCGCCTTATCGCGGTTAAACGTAACACCCTCAGCACCGTCAACAGTGATCAACAACGGGTTTAGATCCAGATCATCCAGATGCGCCGACCCGCGACTGACCTGCGCCAGCAAATCGGCACGCCCAATCACATCATCCAATGAACGCGCACCAATGCTTGCCAATACATCACGTACTTCTTGGGCATAGAATGTGATCAGGTTTACGACCTTATCGGCATTGCCGGTGTATTTCGCCCGCAACGCAGGGTCTTGGGTACATACGCCAACAGGGCAGGTGTTGCTCTGGCACTGACGCACCATAATACAACCCATCGCGATCAACGCAGCCGTGCCGATGCCATATTCCTCGGCACCCAACATGGCCGCCATCACAATATCACGGCCCGTGCGCAACCCACCATCGGTGCGCAATGTCACGCGGTCGCGCAGGTTGTTCATGCTCAGAACCTGATGCGCCTCGGTCAGGCCCATCTCCCACGGCAAACCCGCGTATTTGATCGACGTTGCCGGAGAGGCACCCGTGCCGCCATTGTGCCCCGAAATCAGGATCACATCGGCCTTGGCCTTGGCCACACCGGCGGCAATTGTGCCCACACCAGACTGCGCCACCAATTTCACCGTCACCTTACAGCGCGGGTTGATCTGTTTCAGATCATAAATCAGCTGTGCAAGGTCTTCGATGGAATAAATATCATGATGCGGTGGTGGTGAAATCAATGTCACCCCCTTGGTTGAATGGCGCAACCGCGCAATCAGATCGGTGACCTTCATGCCGGGCAATTGCCCACCCTCACCGGGCTTGGCCCCTTGGGCGACCTTGATTTCCAACTCTTCGCATTGGTTCAGATATTCGGCTGTGACACCAAAACGCCCTGACGCCACCTGCTTGATTTTCGCTGATGGGTTATCGCCATTTGGCTCTGGCACGAAATGCGCCGGATCTTCGCCGCCCTCGCCACTGTCAGATTTCGCGCCAATCCGGTTCATCGCCACGTTCAGCGTTTTATGTGCCTCAGGGCTAAGCGCGCCCAGCGACATGCCCGGTGTCACAAACCGCTTACGAATAGAGGTGATGCTTTCCACTTCCTCAATCGCCACGGGTTGTCCCAATGGTTTGAAATCCATCAAGTCGCGCAAATGGATCGGCGGATTCGCCTGCATCCGTGCCGAATATTGCTTCCACACCTCATAGGATGCGTTGTTGCAGGCCGTTTGCAGCATGTGCATGGTCTGCGCTTCCCAGGCGTGTGTCTCGCCTGATTTGCGGGATTTATAGAACCCGCCCACCGGCAATACGTTTTTACCCGAGAGAAAGCCCGTGGCGTGCACTTGTTCGGCTTTGGTCTGGATACCGCTGACACCGATGCCCGAAATACGGCTGGTCATGCCGGGGAAATATTCGGCACACATGGCGCGCGATAGGCCCACAGCCTCAAAGTTCAGACCACCGCGATATGACGACACAACCGAGATGCCCATTTTGGCCATGATCTTTAGCAGACCTTGGTCAATCGCCTTGCGGTAGCGCGCAACAGCGGTCGTTAGGTCGCAATCCAACAGACCACGTGTGATGCGATCCGCCAGTGAATCCTCCGCCAGATAGGCGTTGACGACAGTCGCGCCCGCGCCGATCAAAACGGCGAAATAATGCGGGTCAATACATTCAGCAGAGCGCACGTTAAGCGAGCAGAATGTGCGCAACCCTTTGCGTGTCAGATGGCTGTGCACTGCACTTGTCGCTAGGATCATTGGCATGCCAACGCGGTCGATGTTCAGCGCCTCATCACTTAGCACGATGTGGCTTGCACCCGAACAAACGGCATCTTCGGCCTCTGCTCTGATCCGCGTTAGGGCCGCTTGCAACCCACCTGCGCTGCCGCCTGCCTCAAACGTACAATCAATGCGCACAACCATATCGTCAAAGGCCGCAAGCATGGTGTCAAACTGTGCATTGCCCACAAACGGGCTGTCCAGCATGACGATCTCTGTCTGGCTGCCATCCTCGTCCAGCACGTTTTTTAGGTTGCCGAAACGTGTCTTCAGACTCATCACCCGGTACTCGCGCAAACTGTCGATTGGCGGGTTGGTGACTTGGCTAAAGTTCTGCCGGAAAAAGTGGCTCAACGGGCGGTATTTCTTGGATAGAACAGCACTTGGTGTGTCATCCCCCATCGAGGCAATCGCCTCTTTGCCGTCCTCAGCCATTGGGGCCAGAATTTGCTCCAGCTCCTCAATGGAATAACCCGCCGCGATTTGGCGTTGCCGCAGTTCATCCCCCGAGAACAACGCCGTCTCCGTCGCCGCCTGCAATTCAGCATCCATGTCGCGGATTTTGCCAACCCAATCGCCATAGGGACGCCCCGCCGCCAGCTGATCCTTCAGCTCGGTGTCGTGATACAGCTTGCCCTCCGCCATATCCACGGCGATCATCTGCCCCGGACCCAACGCGCCTTTTTCCACGACCTGCGCCTCGTCAACCGGCACCATCCCGGCCTCAGACCCTGCGATCAGCAGCCCATCACCCGTCACAACATAGCGCATCGGCCGCAGCCCATTACGATCCAAACCGGCACATACCCAGCGCCCGTCCGTCATCGCCAAGGCCGCAGGCCCATCCCAAGGCTCCATCACCGAATTGCAATAGGAATACATATTCCGCCACGCATCCGGCAGTTCAACTGCCTGCTTTGACCAGCTTTCAGGCACCAACATCGTCTTGGCCATCGGCGCCGAACGCCCTGCCCGCACCATCACCTCAAACACACAATCCCACGCCGCCGAATCCGACGCACCCGCAGGCACAATCGGTTTGATATCCTCAGCCAACTCGCCAAAGAACGACGACGCCATGCGAATTTCATGGCTCTTCATCCAGTTGATGTTGCCCTTCAGCGTGTTAATCTCGCCATTATGCGCCAACATACGGAACGGCTGCGCCAACCACCACTGCGGGAACGTATTCGTCGAATACCGCTGGTGATAAATCGCAAAGGCACTCTCAAACCGCTCGTCTTGCAAATCGGGGTAAAACACCGCCACCTGCTCTGCCAGCATCATGCCCTTATAAATGATCGACCGGCACGAAAGCGATGCAATATACAACCCGCTCACATGTGCTGCCGCCGCTGCCTTCTCAATACGACGACGGATCACATATAGCTCGCGCTCAAACTGATCCTCATCCACACCCTTGGAGTTTGAGATCAAAATCTGCTCAATCTCAGGACGGGTCGCATTGGCCTTTTCACCCAAACACGTGATGTCCACAGGCACATGGCGCCACCCGTAAATACGGTAACCCATGCGCAAAACTTCGGTCTCAACGATGGTCCGACAAGTTTCCTGCGCGCCAAAATCCGTGCGCGGCAAAAACACCTGCCCCACAGCCATCAGCTCATCCATCTTAGGCTCGTGACCCGTGCGGCGAATTTGATCGTAAAAGAACATGACCGGAATTTGCACGTGAATGCCCGCGCCATCCCCCGTCATCCCGTCCGCATCAACAGCACCCCGGTGCCAGATCGCCTTTAGCGCATCAATGCCCGCCTGCACCACACGGCGCCCCGGCTTGCCATCCAATGAAACAACCAAACCAACCCCACAGGACGAATGCTCCTCGGTCTCGGAATATAGACCGTTTTCAGCCATCCACGCCCGCTTGGTTTCCTCAGCTTGCACCCAGTTTTCATCATATTTGGTCATTGTGGCTCTCCTTCCGGGGCAGGCGCGAATTTCGCAAGCGTCTCTGCCTTGGTCATTTGAATTCTTGTATCTGCATAGGCGTGAACACAGGTTTTCTGATCAACGAAATACTCATGTGCCAATGTCATATCTTGGGGGTCGTCAAACAGTCCGGCGGACAGGTTCACCTGATCCGTGCCGCGCAGCGCATACCACAACGCAGATCCGCATTTATTGCAAAATCCCCGCTCGGCCCACTCTGAACTATGGACAGTGCCCACAGCCGTTTCATCTTTGATGTCCACATCTTCGCGGCGCAGATGAACCCCAAGAAAGCGGCTCCCCGTCCAGCGGCGGCACATCTCACAGTAACAAGAGTTAAAGTGACTCGGCACATTACGTGCCGTGAACGAAACCGCCCCGCACATGCATTGTCCTGTCAGCACTTTGGTCATCTCTCTTACCCACTTCTTAACGCAAAGGTCAGTATACGTGATGCATTTCGATCCTATTTATGGATTTTCCACTTTCGGACCACATCGCCTCGCAACCGCCTTAGTTTTGTACAAAACCGGGGGGTGTTTTGTACGTTTTGTACAAAACTTTCCGTTCCAATCTTGGCCCAATCTTGACCAAAAACCCTATTCAGCAGCGATCATTGCAGGGGCATTTATCTGCTTCAGGATTTCTTCAGCGCAGTCGCGCCCATCCTTAATTGCCCATACAACCAATGACGCACCGCGCACGATGTCGCCCACGGCATAAACGCCGTCCATCGCGGTTTTACCCGTGGTGAACTGTGCTTTTACCGTACCCCAACCCGTCACTTCCAATGCGGGTTCTTCCCACAACATTGGCAGGTTTTCCGGCTCAAATCCGAGCGCCTTGATCACCAGATCGGCAGGCTCAACGTAATCGGCACCCTCGATCACTTCGGGGCTTTGGCGTCCGGTTGCATCCGGCTGGCCTAGGCGCATTTTTTGCACCATGACACCATTTACCGGCGTGCCGGTGAACCCTTTGGGGGCTGCCAACCATTCAAAGATCACGCCTTCTTCTTCGGCGTTTTGTGTCTCACGCTGAGAGCCGGGCATGTTGGCGCGGTCGCGGCGATACAGGCATTTCACGCTATCGGCACCTTGGCGAATTGCTGTGCGCACACAGTCCATTGCCGTGTCGCCGCCACCGATGACCACAACCTTCTTGCCAACCGCATTCAACGTGCCGTCTTCATAGGCAGGAACGCTGTCGCCAAAGTTGGTTTTGTTTGAGGCGGTCAGATAATCAATCGCTTTTACGATGCCTTTTGCCTCGGCACCGGGGCCTTGCAAATCCCTTGTTTTATAGACGCCTGTGGCGATAATCACTGCATCATGGGCCTTGCGGATCGCAGCAAAGCTGATGTCCTTGCCAACGTCGACATTCAATTTGAACGTGACGCCACCTTTGGCCAATTGCTCGTTGCGGCGCAGAACAATGTCTTTCTCCAGCTTAAAGCCGGGGATGCCATATGTCAGCAATCCGCCCGCGCGGTCATAACGATCATAGATCGTGACCTGCACACCAGCACGGCGCAGCACATCCGCTGCCGCCAAGCCGCCGGGGCCCGCGCCGATGATGCCAACGCTCTCCTTGCGTTCACGTGCGGGTTTGATCGGGGTGACCCAGCCTTTTTCCCACGCGGTGTCAGTGATGTATTTTTCTACAGCACCAATGGTGACTGTGCCGTGGCCCGAGCTTTCGATGACGCAATTGCCCTCGCACAAGCGGTCCTGCGGGCAGATACGTCCACAGATTTCGGGAAAGGTGTTTGTCGCTTGGCTCATCTCGTATGCTTCTTGCAAACGACCCTCAGCGGTCAGGCGTAGCCAGTCGGGGATGTTGTTATGCAGCGGGCAATGGCTCTGGCAATACGGAACACCGCATTGACTACACCGACTCGCCTGCTCCTCAGCCTTCGCTGCCGCGAATTCTTGGTAGATTTCATCAAAATCCTGATTACGAGCATCCGCATCCCGCTTCTCAGGCATACCTCTTTCCACAGAAACAAATTTAAGCATCAAGCCCCGCCCACAAAATTTCGCTTGTGTCCTTATATACATGGGTTTTTCGAATATAAAGTAAATTATGCTTACCTATAACTGGATTATTTTCGATATTCGTAAGAAATTTTTCAAATCCACCCCACTTTAGGTCCGATTCGGTTTTATTTGTGTAATTTACGTTCTCTAATACTGAGGTATACGAATCTAAACAAATTCAATACAGGTAAGATCATGTCTCTCATTCACTTGTTTCTTATCGCAATTGTGCAGGGAATTACCGAATTTTTACCCATTTCATCTTCGGCACACCTTATCCTACTGCCTTATTTTGGCGGGTATGAAGATCAGGGGTATACCTTAGATGTAGCCGTCCACATTGGCACACTTGCCGCGGTGATCTTGTATTTCTGGCAGGATGTGAAAGGTGCCGTTCTTGGCACACCCCGAATGCTGCGCGGTGATATTAGTAGTGAAGGAGCCAGAACAGCACTTCTACTCGCAATCGCAACCATTCCTGCAATTGTACTTGGTCTTTTTCTCAAGCTTACTGGGGTATATGATTTACTTCGCTCAATCGCGGTGATCGGCTGGGCCATGCTTGGGTTTGGCATTCTGCTTTGGTGGATGGATCAAAAATCCGCAACGACAAAAACCGCAGCACAATGGTCCGTTAAGGAAGCGTGGATTCTCGGACTCTGGCAGGCAGTCGCCCTTATTCCGGGAACATCACGATCTGGCATCACCATCACAGGCGCACGCGCCCTAGGATATACACGCGAAGATAGCGTAAAGATTTCAATGCTGATGTCGATCCCAACTATCCTCGCAAGTGGAGCGTTTCTTGGAGTCGAGGTCGCGGGCACTATCACACAAGAAGAGCTGATCTATTGCCTATTGGGCGCAGCGTTATCCTGTATTGCCGCATTAATAGCGCTCCGGTTGATGATTGTGATGCTAAGATCCATCAGCTTCACTCCATACGTTATCTATCGAGTCATCCTGGGATTGGTATTATTGGCCATCGCCTATACATAAGCACGCCGCCAAAACCAATCCATACCAACAATATCAGTATTAGAGAGTCCGTTTACGTGCGCAGATTGCTCGCGGAATCTTTGATCGCATCGTATTGCCCAGATGGGCGAAAGCGCCACAAATAGTCCGGCAACACCGCCGCCATCGCGGTTGGTTGCATGCCAAGAGACGCAAATCCAAGCGCGTCATCCCCTACAACGCAATCAACGCGCAATGCTTTGATTTGGTCGCCCGTAAGAACCCCATTGTGAAACAGGCCAAACGTCACAGCCTGAAGTACGTCAAACCCAAACGCCACCAAACGGGCCGCTATAAACGGGAGATTAACAATCAGCTTGCGACGATGAATAACTCCGAGCATCTGAACCATTAGATCACGAAGACTGGAGACATCTGGGCCGCCTAATTCGTATAGGCCCTGCGCTTCGCCTTTAATACCCATGACTGCGGCGCGCGCTACATCATCAACATAGACGGGTTGGAAAAGTGTATTTGCTCCAGCAATTGGCAAAACCGGCCCCATGCGCGACATGCTAGCAAAGCGATCGAAAAACGCGTCATCCGCACCGAAAATAACCGACGGGCGCAAAATCATTGCATTTGGAACATGCTCCAACACCGCCTCTTCACCCAAACCCTTGGACGCCGAATACGCGCTTTGGGCATCCTTGTCGGCACCAATGGCAGACAAATGCACGAAATTGGAGATTCCACAGACTGCGGCTGTGCGTGCAATGCGTTCAGCGGCCAGATGTTGCACGGCACCAAACGAATTCTTGCCTCGCTCGCTCAAAACACCGACGCAATTCACCACGGCATCAGCGCCTTGCATGGCGGCCAACACAGACGCATCATCGCGAACATTGCACAAAACAGGCTCTACCTGCCCTACACTGCCATAGGTTCTGACAAACATTGATTCGTTGGGATGCCGCACAGCCACACGTACACGCCAGCCATCCTGCGCCATTCGACGTGCGATATAACGCCCAACAAAGCCGGAGCCGCCATAGATCGTTACCAGTTTAGACATGTGTTGGCCCTCGTCTCATGAGAATTCTCTAGTAGGATTATCTTCCCTGTCACTGCAGAACAAGGCGCAAACCGAAACTTGATGCAGAATACCCAACATTGTCGCCTTATATTCCGATAGATTTAACAGAGAGTTTCCTGCAGTGAATGTCGGGATTGGTTGGACGAAAAAAGATTCGGCATTTCTGGTAAATCAACATTGACACCTCTTTGGCACAAGTCTAGATGCCAGCCTACCATGCTGTGCCCAGATGGCGGAATGGTAGACGCGCTAGCTTCAGGTGCTAGTGTCCGCAAGGACGTGGAG
>CAXIAD010000024.1:0-37436 GCA_964021645.1 uncultured Cognatishimia sp.
TGCCCGGTTGGGGTCAGGAGGGGGGAGCCTGCTTGATCCAAGCTGAGGGCGGAATTTGTTGTTGCGCTGTCGGCTGTCCAGATGGTGGCCATATCGACGCCATGTTCAATCATTTCGTAAAATGTGCGCATTAATCCGGCGCTGCGTTCCAACCCGGAAATTTCAGAAAAAGTCGAGCTATCCTCGCCGACATTCCATTCTGAGACGAGGATATCCAGATTGTTTGTGTCGGTGTCCCAATTCGAATTGATCCAGCTTAGCTCTCGACCAGCGCCCCCGCCAACATTCATGGCTACGCCGTTACTATTGGTCACGTAAAGATGGCTGATCAGCCCGTCGATGTTGGCCAAATCATTGTTGTCAAACTGGGCGCGGATGAGTTGGTCTTCGGCGTTAGTGGCGCCTGCTTGGACAAAAACTTGCGTGGGGGCGGTGCCAAGCTCGTCGTTGACAATGTCGGCGATAGCTGCGGAGAGCGCGCCGAATTCTTCGGGTGTCCAAGTGTATTCCTGTTTGTAATATTCATTGCCGATCTCAATCGCAGAGATATCAACATTTGTGCCCACGGTTTGTAGGCTATGGTCGGCGAGGTCTGAGACAAAGCTTCGGATTTCAGCCTCGGCCGTTGCGGATAACGCGCGGGTGTTCGTGTCAAAATACCGCCATGTGGGCAGAACGATGACGGGGTCGCTGCCTGTTGCTGCGGAGTAATTAAGGAAATCGGTGATGCCAGCTTCAATGGTTATGGTCTCTGTCGTTATGCCAGCAACCGCGTCGACGTTGCTGCCTGTTGCATTGGGGTTGGCTGGGTCAAAATACCATTCAGAAATCGTGCCGCCGGGAAAGCGGATGACACTTGAACCTACCGCGTTGACGACATCGGCGAAGTTGGAGTTTTGGTCGTAATTATTGCGATGGAACAAAGAGTTGACGCCGAAATGAGCGTCGGTGACTTCGCTGCCTTTGGTCGTCCAAGTGTCGCTAAATGTATAAGATACGTTCGCCATTTTCCAAATTCCTTTTGCGCGCATCCTCGGAATACGAGGTATTGCGGCACGCTAGGAAATGGAATGCGATTCTGCAATTATAAGATGTGTGATTGGCAATTTAGTGCCGATAAGAGAGAGTTGTGAGCGTGTTATAGCTTACCCAAATTGTTCAGGATCGGGCAGTCGGGGCGCTGATCGCCGGCGCATTCGCGGATCAGATGTGAAAGGGTTGCGCGCATGGATTGCAGGTCGGCAATTTTCTCGTCTATCTCTGTAAGGTTTTGTTTTGCCAGCTGTTTGACATCAGCACTGGCGCGACCGTGATCCTCATACAAGGTAAGCAGACGGCGGCATTGTTCAATGGTGAAACCCAACGCACGAGAGCGGGCGACAAAGATCAGTTTATGCACATCCTTGGCGTCAAAACTGCGGTACCCATTGGCACCACGATCGGGTTTTATCAGGCCGATATCCTCATAATAGCGGATGGTTTTGGCGGGTAAACCCGATTGGATGGCGACCTCTCCGATATTCATGTCGATACCCTATCTGAGGTGAAATGGGAGCGGACCCACCGCAGGCGCAGGGCATTGGTAAGCACAAACACGCTGGAAAGGGTCATGGCACCCGCCGCAAGAATGGGCGACAAAAGCGGGCCGCCAAAGGGATATAGAATGCCCGCCGCGACCGGGATCAACAGCACATTATAGCCAAAGGCCCAGAACAGGTTTTGGCGGATATTTCTGATGGTGTGCTGAGAGATGGCAAAGGCATTTACGGCGGCGCGCAGATCACCGGAAACAAGCACCACATCGGCGGCCTCTATCGCGATATCGGTGCCTGTGCCGATGGCGATGCCTATATCTGCGGTCGCAAGGGCGGGGGCGTCATTGATGCCATCACCGATAAACGCCAGCTTGGATTGCCCTGTTAGATGGTCGGATTTGAGGGTTTCCAGGGCGGCGACTTTGCCCTCGGGGAGAACCTCAGAGATTACGGAATCGATGTTTAGCTCGCGGGCGATGGCGGTGGCTGTGGCGTGATTGTCTCCGGTGATCATCGCGATTTTCAGGCCCATATCGTGCAGGGTTTTGATCGCGGCGGGGGTGCCGGGTTTGATCGGATCGGCAACGGCAATGATGGCGGCGATTTTGCCATCTATTGCTGCACACAGCGGGCTGCGGCCCTTGCCACCCAAGGTTTGAATATGGGCAGAGAGCGCGCCTAGGGGGATGTTTTCGCGGTGCATCAGACGGTCGGCCCCGATCAGAACATCGTGGCCCAGCACTGTGGCGCGCGCGCCATATCCCGTGATTGAGGTGAAATCTGTGGAGGGTGGCACCGTTAGACCGCGCTCCTGCGTTGCGCGAATGATTGCGGTGGCGATTGGGTGCTCTGAGTTGGCCTCTACTCCCGAAATCAATTCTAGCACGGTGGTTTCGCCAAAGCCGTCCGCGATGATCAGGTCGGTCAGATCCGGGCGACCTTGGGTCAGAGTACCGGTCTTGTCGATGGCGACAACGGTGGCCTGTTGTAGGGATTGCAGGGCGTCACCTTTGCGAAACAACACGCCCATTTCGGCAGCGCGGCCTGTTCCCACCATGATTGAGGTCGGCGTGGCCAGCCCCATGGCGCAGGGGCAGGCGATAATCAGCACGGAAACCCCGGCGACAAGTGCGTGACCAAGTGCGGGCGAGGGACCAAAGACAAACCAGATCAACACGGTGGTCACTGCGGCCAAGATGACAGCAGGCACAAACCAAGCGGTGATTTTGTCGACGAGGGTTTGCATTGGCAGTTTAACGCCCTGCGCCTGTTCGACCATCTCGATGATCCGCGCCAGCATGGTTTCGCTACCGATTTTATCTGCGCGAAACGTCAGCGCACCCGTGCCGTTAATCGTGCCGCCGACCACCTGAGATCCGGGATTTTTGGCAACGGGAACAGGTTCGCCAGTGATCATGCTTTCATCAATATAGGAGGTGCCGGTGAGCACCTGACCGTCGACAGCGATTTTTTCACCGGGGCGCAGGTGGATGATATCACCGCGCAGAATATCGTCGAGAGCAACACTTTGCATCTTTCCCGCACGTTCGATTTGCGCGGTTTTTGGGCGTAGTTTACTAAGGGAGCGAATGGCCTCGCTGGTGCGGCCTTTGGCACGCGCCTCAAGCAGGCGACCTAGCAAGATCAGCACAATGATGACGGCGGCGGCCTCAAAGTAGATATTGGCCGTGCCAACGGGCAACCACTGGGGCGCAAAAAGCGATATCAAGGAATAGCCATAGGCCGCAGATGTGCCAAGCGCCACGAGGGAATTCATATCAGGTGCGCGTTTAAGCAGGGCAGGAATGCCTTTGCTAAAGAACGCGAGGCCCGGACCGAAAAGCACCAAAGTTGTCAACACGAATTGCAGGAGGTGGCTGGATTGCATGCCGATTGTGCGGTGGATCAGGCCGTGCATGCCCGGGATCACGTGGCTGCCCATCTCAAGGATGAAAACAGGGACGGCAAGGCACGCAGCCAAAAGCGTGCGTTTATATAGCGCGTGCAGCTCATCGGCCTTTTGAATGCTGCGTTGTTCTGTGGCAGCCTTGTTTGAGGGCGCGCGCAGGGTGGCGGGATATCCGGCATTACTCGCCAAGGCGGTGACGTCTGCGGCGGTGGTTACGTCCGGCGAAAACTGCACGGTGGCGGTTTCAGTCGCGAGGTTGACCGAGGCCGAAACAATGCCAGTGCCCGCAGCAAATGCCTTTTCCACGCGGCCCACACAGGAGGCGCAATTCATGCCCTGTACGCTTAGTTGTATCGTTGAAGAGGTCATGGAATCCCAATGCTGCATATGTGGCTGCATCTTAGATAAGGGTTCCTGTAGCTGGAGGGTCAAGGGGTAGTTTACAGGTAAGGCGAATTTAGTTTGCTGCCATCCGCGCGGAAAGTTGGCTCAGGCAATTAGGTGATGCATTGGCGAGGGTCGTGGATTGCATTGATGGTTAATCAGCGTAGGATGGCGGGTGAATAAGACGCCAAAGCGTTTCGCAGAATGCCAAACAGGGGTTCGACGCAGCGCTGGGCACAGATCAACATTGTGAGCGTTTCGGGTTTGAAGTGTGTTTAAGCTGAGAGTCGAAACTCCTGAGCAGGCGAATATGTCAGAGACACAAGATAAGATCACATTGGGATTTCTCGCTTTTCCGGGGTTTCCGATGTCATGCCTGACCTCAGCCATCGAGCCGCTGCGGGCGGCCAATGAGATTTCGGGCAAGGAAGCCTTTGCGTGGAAAGTGATTTCAGAAACCGGCGCGCGGGTTGAATCAAGCGCTGTGGTGGGGTTCGATCCGGATTTGGCGCTGAAAGATGTCGAAAAGCTGGACTATCTGTTTTTGATGAGCGGACCGACGGGTGTGTTTGAAAACCCCAAGTCAGCAAATGGTCAGTTGCGGTTTTTGGCCCGCCATGGCGTCACGTTGGGCGCGCTAAGTGGGGGCGTGTTTCCCTTGGCGCGTTCGGGCGTGTTGGAGGGGCATAAATGCAGCGTGCATTGGTGCTATGCGGCGAGCTTCGCAACCGAATTTCCTGAAATCGAAGCGGTGGATGATGTGATCATGGTGGATCGCAAGCGGTTCACGGCATCGGGTGCTGCGGCGGCGTTTGATCTGATGTTGCAATTGATCGAGGTACGTTTGGGCGAAAGCGTTGCCACGGAGGTCGCGTGCTGGTTTCAGCATCCCTTGGTGCGTGGACAGGGTGTGCGCCAAAAGGTGCCAACGATTAAATCAGGCAGCACCGCCGATATGTTGCCACGTCCGGTGGCGGCGGCGATCACATTATTTGCGGAAAATATTGATGTGCCGATCTCGGTGCAGGAGGTCGCGCAGGAGGTTGGTGTGTCGCCGCGTCAATTGGAGCGCGGGTTCAAATCAGCGACGGGTCAAAGCCCGCTGCAATATTATCGCAGCATGCGGATGAACGCCGCGCGGCAAATGGTAATGTATTCCAAAGATACGATGACAGAGATTGCCCATGCCGTTGGCTATGCCTCCGGGTCACAATTGGCGGCCTATTACCGCGAGGTGTTCGGCCTGTCGCCGCAGGAAGATCGGCGCAAGATCAACATGTTTCGGGTTGAGGAAAATCAGTCTTTGCCATCGACCTGATGTGTTTTGCCAAGAGCGGTATCACAAGAGTGGCAAAATAGGTTTCGCGACGAAACCAAAGCGACCACATAACCAAAGCGACCACATAGGTTTCGCGGCGAAACCTATCTAACAAACATGGAGAGTGGAGCATTCCCGCATAACGGTGTCTCAGGTTATGCGGGAACGCTTTGGGATTAGGTGACGCTAATTGCCGTGGCGCATAGGGCGTGGTGTAGCGAAGCCGCCGAAGAACGTGGCCCGATGATGCTATAGCGCTCACCTTGTTCATGACAGAGCACAAAACAGCCCAGATGCTCGACCGAGCTGCGGGCGCTTTCGCCTGATTGCATCTTGTGGGTATCCACATTGCAGAGACGTTCAAGGGCGGCGCGGGCGTTTGGACCCGTTAGGTCAAATTGCGCCCATCCGTCTGTTTGCTCAGTCACAGATGCAGTGTCAGAGACGGCTGTTTTTAGCTGTGCGGCAAGGTCCTCATAGCTGTCATGAGGTGCTTGAACGACCCATTGATCGGGGCCAGTCCAGAAGGTGATGAAATCGCCCTTGGTGGTCATCTTCCCCACGGTTGGCAGGGCCGCCCCAAGAAAGGCCTTGGCGGCGGTTTGCGCTGCCTTTTCATGGCCAGGACGTGTGGACAGGGATGCCAATGCGCCATCTGGGTTTTCGGAAATTGTCAGGCCAGGGAAGGTATCGGTCCGGGCCTTATCCGATCCTAGCGGGGTGATTGCGATGAGATCATGCACGGAGACGTTCCCCCTCTGGGTCGATGAAATGGGCGCTGACGATTTCGACGGTGATGTCGCTGCCGGTGAGTGGGCTGACCGCGCGCATGATTTCACCTTTGCGCGTGCCGCCGTTTTTGATGAAGCCGATACCGATGGAGCTGCCAAGGCAGGGCGAATAGGCAGCAGAAGTGATATAGCCCTGATCATTGGCGGCATCCACGGGGGTGCCTTGGGTCATCAGATGCGCACCAGCCACAACGACGTCATTGGCATCAACAGGTTTGAACCCAACAAACATAAGGGCATCTGCGGTATTCATCCCCTCACGCTCTGATAGCTTGGACCCGATGGAATCTTTTTTCTTAGAAACCATACGGCCCATGCCAAGGTTGAGCGCATTGGTTGTGCCGTTCAACTCGTTGCCGGCAGCGTGGCCTTTTTCGATGCGCATCACGCCAAGGGCCTCTGTGCCGTAGGGGGTGACATCGAATTCAGCACCTTCTTGCATGATCCGCCGGATCAGTGCGTCGCCGTAGCGGGTGGGCACAGCTAGTTCAAAGGCAAGCTCGCCTGAGAAAGAGATGCGGAACAGACGCGCGCGCAGCCCGCCACAAACCGTGATGTCGCCGCAGCCCATAAAGGGGAAGGCCTCATTCGTGATGTCAAATTCTGGATCGACGATCTTTTGCAGGAGTTTTCGGCTGTTGGGGCCAGCGATGGCGTATTGTGCCCATGCCTCTGTGGTTGAGATCAGTTGCACATCCATATCTGGCACAAGGCATTGCCGCACGAATTCCATGTGACGGTAGACATTGACCGCATTGGCCGTGGTCGTTGTCATCACAAAGTGATCCTCGGCGAGGCGGGCGGTGGTGCCGTCATCCATGGCAACGCCGTCTTCGCGCAGCATCAGACCGTAACGGACCTTGCCCACGGGCAATTTCGCAAAGGCATTGGCATAGACGGTATTGAGGAAGGCCGCGGCATCTGTGCCCTGAACGTCGATTTTACCCAATGTGGTCACATCACACACGCCAACGGATTTACGGGTCGCCAGAACCTCGCGGTCAACAGATTCGCGCCAATGGGTTTCGCCCTGTTGGGGGAACCACTGCGCACGCAGCCAATTGCCGACCTCGACGAATGTGGCGCCTTGCTCAGTTGCCCATTTGTGGCTGGGCGTTTCGCGGGTGGGGTGGAAATGTTTGCCAACTGCGCGGCCAGCAAGTGCACCCATTGCGACGGGCGTATAAGGTGGGCGGAAGATGGTTGTGCCAACCTCGGGGATGGTTTTGCCAGCTAGTTCGGCCATGATCGCAAGGCCGCCCATGTTGGACGTTTTGCCCTGATCGGTGGCCATGCCAAGGGTGGTGTAGCGTTTCAGGTGCTCTACCGAGCGGAAGTTTTCCTGATGCGCGAGTTTCACATCCTTAACCGTGACGTCGTTTTGTTGGTCAAGCCAAGCGCGCCCTTTACCTTCGCCCACATGCCACATGGGGGTGATGTTGGTTGGCGCGTCTTCGGTTTCGGGTGTCGCGATTGGTTTGGCTGCGATGCCCATATCATTCAGCGCGGCAGCGGCCTGTTCGGAACCGGATTTAAGGGCGGCGAATGTGCTGAATTGGCCAAGGGCGGCCCCTGCGACAATCATCCCTTGGGGCAGGTCGGCACCGGGCACAAAGGCAGCTAGGCTATCGTCCCAGACGGGGCGGCCGCGTTGATGGCAGGTCATGTGAACGTTGGGGTTCCAGCCGCCGGAAACGCCCAAGGCACCACATTCCAGGGTACGCTCTGACGCGCCCTGTTTGACGGTGATGTATTTCAAACCGAGACGGCCCTGCGTGTTGGTCACCACACCGCCGGCGATCAATTCGCAATCAGCGATGCGCGTGGCATCGGGGCGGGAATCGATGACGGCGGTGACCTTAACGCCCTTGGCGATCAGATCGGAGGCAGTGCGGTGACCGTCGTCATTATTGGTAAATATCGCCACCTTGTGCGCCGGGGTTGCTGCCCAGCGGTTGGCAAAGGTGCGCATGGAGCCCGCCAGCATGATGCCGGGACGGTCATTGTTTTCAAAGGCAATAGGCCGCTCAATCGCGCCAGCGCACAGCAGGGTGCGTTGGGTGTAGATGCGCCACAGAATCTGGCGTGGTTTGCCGGGTTGGGGCGTGGCTAGGTGATCGCTGACACGTTCAACCGCGCCGTAAATGCCGTGATCAAACGCACCGATGATGGTGGTGCGCGGCAAGACCCGCACGTTGGGCATATTGGCCAATTCGGCAACGGTATCTGCAGCCCAATCTGCGGCAGCTTGGTCCCCAACAGAGAAGGTTTCAGCGTTTAGGCGGCCGCCCATGGCGAAGTCTTCGTCGGCGATAATAACGCGGGCACCAGCGCGTGCCGCAGTCAGGGCACCGGATAGACCAGAGGGACCAGCGCCAACAACCAAAAGGTCACAATGCAGGAACCCTTTGTCATAGAGATCGGGGTCGTCCTCAAAAGAAATGGAGCCTAGGCCAGCGGCCTTGCGAATAATGGGTTCATAGATTTTTTCCCAGAACACGGCGGGCCACATGAATGTTTTGTAGTAAAATCCAGCGGTTAGGAAGTTGCTGAACCGATCATTGATCGCCATGGCATCGAATTTAAGCGAGGGCCAGCGGTTCTGGCTGTTGGCGTCTAGGCCGTCGTATAGCTCTGCTACGGTGGCGCGGGTATTTGGCTCTTGGCGGCCACCGCTGCGCAATTCGACCAGCGCATTTGGTTCCTCGGAACCTGAGGTTAGCACGCCGCGCGGGCGGTGATATTTGAACGAGCGGCCCATAAGGCGCACGCCATTGGCCAGCAGCGCACTGGCAAGCGTGTCGCCGGGGTGGCCCTGATAGGTTTTACCATCAAAGGTAAAGTTGATCGTCTTGGCGGTGTCAATGAGACCGCCTTGTAACCGGTTTTTCTGGGTCATTTGCTGCGCCCCTTTGCGCGCGCTACGTCGCGGGCCATTTCGACCTTGGTGATGTCATGTGTCAGGGTGTTGCGGGTCACAACCAGCCAGCTGCGATCGCCGGTTTCGTGGAACCACAGCTCGCGGTGTTCGCCTGCTGGATTATCGCGCAGGTAGACGTAATCGTGGAACTGATCGTCGGCATCCTCTGCCTGCCAATCAGGGCGTTCAATCAGGGACGCATCGCCCAGATAGGTGAATTCCTGCGAGTCGCGCGGGCCGAGAAGGGGGTGATTGATAATCATGATAAACCTCGGTTAATGCAGGTTAGGCTGTGCGCCCATGCCTTTTTCGTCGATTATGTAGCCGCGACGGAAGCGGTCAAATCGATAGGCAGTTGCGGTTTCATGGGGACGCCCGGTGGCGAGCAGATGCGCGTAGGCCATGCCGGAGGCAGGTGTCGCCTTAAAGCCGCCATAGCACCAGCCGCCGTTGAAATAGAGGCCATCAATATGGGTTTTATCAATGATGGGAGAGCCATCCATCGACATATCCATGATGCCACCCCATGCCCGCAATAGGCGCACGCGCCCCAAGGCAGGGATGAGGGCCATGCCGCTTTCGCAGACGTCCTCGATTGCAGGAAGGTTGCCGCGCTGGGCGTAGGAGTTGTAGCCGTCGATATCGCCGCCAAATACAAGGCCGCCTTTGTCAGATTGGCTGCAATAGAAATGGCCTGCGCCAAAGGTGATGACGCCCGGCAGTACAGGTTTCAGCCCCTCAGATACAAAGGCCTGCAAGACGTGGCTTTCGATGGGGAGGCGCATGTTTGCCTTGGCCATCAAGCGGCCCG
This sequence comes from uncultured Cognatishimia sp., assembly GCA_964021645.1. GTDB lineage: Bacteria > Pseudomonadota > Alphaproteobacteria > Rhodobacterales > Rhodobacteraceae > CANLDA01. Next base: position 9,669 of record CAXIAD010000024.1, read on the forward strand.
AGGAGCCGGCGACTGCACAGCCAACTTTGCCACCCGCGATGAAACCTTTGGTGGTTTCAACGCCGAGACATTTGCCGTTTTCAATGCGGAAACCGGTGACTTCGCAGTTTTGAATGATGTCAACGCCGCGTCTGTCGGCACCGCGCGCATAGCCCCAGGCAACCGCATCGTGACGTACTGTGCCACCGCGCCGCTGGGCAAGGCCGCCTTTGATCGGGAAGCGGGCATCGTTGAAGTTGAGGAATGGGTATTCAGCGCGAATTTGGTCGGTGGTGAGCAATTCAGCATCTGCGCCATTTAGCATCATGGCATTACCGCGTCGGGTAAAGGCATCGCGCTGGGCATCGGTGTGAATCAGATTCAGAATGCCGCGTTGGCTGATCATGGCGTTATAGTTGAAATCCTGCTCCAGCCCTTCCCAGAGTTTGAGCGAATATTCGTAAAACGGTTCATTGCCATCCAGCAGGTAATTGGAGCGTACAATTGTGGTGTTGCGCCCGACATTACCGCCGCCGATCCAGCCTTTTTCAATCACTGCAACGCGGTGCTCGCCGAATTCTTTGGCGAGATAATAGGCTGTTGCCAACCCATGGCCGCCGCCACCAATGATGATAAAGTCATAAGACGATTTCGGCGCTGGATCTCGCCACGTTGGTTTCCAGCCTTTATGCCCAGTTAGGGCTTCCTTGATCACGCGCAAACCTGAGTATGCCATCAGAACCTCTTTTGATTTGAGATATAATGGCGGCCTTTCGAGTTGATTAGATAGTCGGAAATCGGACACGGATGGACGGAAATCGGACATCTGTTGGTCGTGTTAGGGACATTCTGCGTGGGGAGGCATTGAATTTTTGGGTGAAACGGACGGGGAATCGTTGGTGAATTGATTGCGAAGCCATGATTTCAGCTGCGTCACCTCGGTTTTTTCTTTGCTGGCGGTGCTGCGATCTGCCAGAAAATGCGCCTGTTCCAGCGGGACGGAACCGGGCAGTTTTTCGATTTGGCGCCCGGCATATATCGCCTGATTCGCAAAGCGGGTTAGGACCGGGGCAAGGCCAAGGCCTGAGGAGACCATTTCCAGCGCGGCGGCGGTGGTATCGACCGAAAACCCATAGTGGGCATCGGCGGGGTTAAGATCATGGGCGGTGAAATAACGGGTCCAATGATCCTCAAATCCAAGGATGTGAATGAGTGGGGCGTGAAGCAAGTCAGCGGGTTTCTGATACCGAGAGAGATCGCGCGAAGGGCAAATCGGTGTGATGGTTTCAGAGCTTAGGAATTCTGTGGCACCGGGAAAACGGTCTGGCAGGCCCAGTTGCAGATCAATATCCACATCCGCATCCTGAAGCCGATCCGCCCAGATGGAGGAAATCAAGCGCACTTCGATCTCGGGGTGGGACGCGTGAAAATGCACCAGCTTTGGGGCGAGCCATAGGATAGCGGTGGAGACGGGCGCGCGCAGGCGGACAACTTTTTTCAAGGCGGGGCCAAAAAGCCCGGTGGTTGTGATCGACAAATCCTCGATCGCCTTGCTGACAGCGGGAAGATAGGCGCGGCCCATCTCTGTGAGCGTAAGGTTGCGTGGCTCGCGGATGAATAATACCGCCCCTAGCCGTGTTTCTAACGATTTGATGTGCAGGGACACGGCTGCTTGGGTCAGGCCAAGTTCGGCACCAGCGGCGGTGAAATTCAGATGCCGAGCCGCAGCATCAAAGGTGCGTAGCCATGTCAGATTGGGAATGGGGCGGTTCATGCGCGTTATCCATAAATATTTTGGGGTATTAAGCCCAAGTTATCTCGTTTTTCTTTCTTAAGGCAATAGGCCATCAAGGACGCATGGGATGCTGTGTGCGGTTGTGTACTTGCGTTCCGACATGGTTTTTGACCGGGTCGATTTTTGCAAGATCCGGTGGCTTTTCTGAATGGGAGAATAACATGAAAGTAGGATTTATCGGGCTGGGTAATGTCGGCGGAAAATTGAGCGGCTCATTGCTGCGCAATGGCATTGATCTGACGGTGCATGATTTGAATGCCGATCTGGTGGCAAAGTCTGTGGCCCTTGGCGCGAAGGCGGCAGAGGGTGCGGCACAATTGATGCGCGATTGCGATGCGGTGATCACGTGCTTGCCGTCACCTGCGGCCTCTGATGCGGTCATGCAAGAGATGTTGCCTGAGGTAAAAGAGGGCAAAATCTGGATGGAGATGTCCACGACAGATGAGGCCGAAGCAAAGCGCCTGGGCGCATTGGTGATTGAGCGCGGCGGGGCGGCTGTGGATTGCCCGGTTTCTGGCGGGTGTCATCGCGCGGATACGGGTAACATAGCGATTTTTGCAGGCTGTGATCGGGCCACGTTTGAAAGAATTCTGCCGTTCCTGACCACGATGGGGCGCCGGATTTTGCATACGGGCGAATTGGGGTCCGCCTCTGTTTTGAAGGTTTTGACCAACTATTTGGCCACTGTGCATCTGATTGCAAATGCCGAAGCGCTGGTGACGGCGAAAGCGGCCGGGATGGATTTGAACACCACCTATGAAGCGATCAAAATCAGCTCGGGGAATTCGTTCTCTCACATCACAGAAAGCCAAGTCATTCTGAACGGTAGCCGCGACATTTCGTTCACGATGGACCTTGTGAAAAAGGATGTGGGCCTGTTTCAGGAAATCGCCGAACGTAGCGGTGTGCCGCTGGAAATTAGCCCTTTGATCGTCAAAATTTTTGAGGATGGCATCAAGCGTTATGGTGATCGTGAGCTGTCGCCCAATATTATCCGACGTTTGGAAGACGCGACCGGATTGGAAATTTTGGCACCGGGGTTTCCGCCGGAAATGCATGATGATGAGCCGGAAGAAGCTGGTTACGAGGTGATCCCGCAGGGTTTAGAGAGCCGCGCCGCCGCTGAGTAATATGGCAAGTGTCAAAGGGCGGGTCATTTTGCCCGCCCTTTTTGTGATTGGGAATGATCGTGATGACCACAGAAACCGAAGCAAAATCTGAACGTGGTGCAGGCCAGTCAGATGGCCCGAAGGCAGAGCCCGAAGCGATGAGCCGGGAATGGCATTGGCACCCTGAATTGCCGGTTGGGTTCGCGCCTTATTGGCATTGGCCGCCGCGGCCCGTTGTGTTGTTGAAATGGCTTTGGCAAAATTATTTGCAAGTTTCTGATCGTTCGTTGTTTTTGATATTTGCCTTTGTGGTTGGGTATTGGTTGCAACCGGTCAGTGGCGAGCAGGCGGTATTGGCACCCGGATGGATGTCGCTGGTTGTGTTGCGCAACCTGCTGGCTTTGGGGGTGGTCGCGGGTGGGCTGCATCTGTGGTTTTACGGGTTTGACGGGCAGGGGAAGTTGCTGAAATTTGATCCTCGCCCAATGGGTAAGCGTAAGAATGCGTTGTATAAATTCGGGTATCAGACGTGGGATAATATCTTTTATTCGCTGGTGTCCTGTGTGCCGATCTTTTCCGCGTATGAAATATTGTGTCGATGGTTATTTGCGTCGGAGGCGATTGGGACGGTGGGGTTTGCGGATCATCCGGTGTGGTTTGTGCTGTTGTTTCCGATTTTAGCAATTGGGCAGAGTTTTCATTTCTATGTGATCCACATTGTACTGCATCATCCCAAGATTTATAAACACGTGCATTCGGTACATCATCGCAATGTGAATACGGGCCCGTGGTCAGGTACATCCATGCATCCGGTTGAACATTTGTTGTATTTCAGTGCGATGTTGGTTTTTCTGGTTCTGCCAAGTCACCCGGTGCACATGCTATTTTTGGGCTATTGGTTGATGCTAGGGGCGGCCTCGTCTCATTCGGGATATGAGGCGATTTGGGCTGGTGACAAGCAGCGGTTGTTGCTCGGCGCGTTTTTCCATCAGCTGCATCATCGGTATTATGAATGCAATTACGGCAATGGTGAAATGCCTTGGGATAAGTGGTTTGGCACCTATCACGATGGGAGCGAAGCGGCCACGGTGGAAACACGGGCGCGAAAGCGGCGTATGCATATGCGCTAGGCACGAGGTAGAGTAACCAAATTGAGTGCCTTTGGCACGCTTGACGATTTGGTTGGCGCGGGCAGTAGATACAACGTGATGATCTGGCGTGGCAATTTGGGCCGCGTTTTGGGGCTGCGTTGTGAGTTAGGCCTTGGGATGGGTACGGTTGTAGACATCCATCAGATGTGCAGTGTCCACTGCCGTATAGGCCTGTGTTGTGGACAGAGATGCGTGCCCTAAAAGTTCCTGAATCGCGCGAAGATCACCTCCGGCCGCCAAAAGATGCGTTGCAAAGCTGTGGCGCAGGGCGTGGGGAGTTGCGGTGGCCGGAAGGCCCAGTTGGAGGCGGGTTTGCTGCATGGTTTTTTGAATTTGGCGTGCCGACAGCGGGCCACCACGGACACCGCGAAAGAGGGCCTCATCGGCCTCAAATGGAAAGGGGCACAGCTGAATATAGTGATCAACAGCGTCGCGGGCGGGTTTGATGACAGGGACGATGCGTTCTTTGCCGCCTTTACCGATGATGCGCATCACTTCGGGCAGAGGGGTGTCGGCGAAGGTTAGCGAAAGGGCCTCCGATATGCGCAATCCGCAACCGTAGAGCAGGGTTATGACGGCCACATCGCGCGCGCTGACCCATGGTGTCATGGATTGCAGGCTGACGGTTTCAATCACAGATTTGGCGGCGTCCTCGGCGAGGGGGCGGGGGAGTTTGTTTTGGAATTTGGGCGCGCGGGTGGATAGGATGGCGGTTGGGTCAAATCCTTCGCGCTCAGATAGCCAGCGGTAAAAGCTTTTGACGGCGGAGAGTTTACGCGCCAGAGAGCGTGCGCCGACGCCGCCATTGCGCATTTGGGCCATCCAGCTTCGCATGTCAGGCACGGATATTTGCAGTAAGGGAGCAAGCCCGAGTTGCGCGCCCTTGTGGGCTGTCATGAATGTCAGAAATTCAGTCAGATCGCCCTGATATGCGGTGATCGTATTGCTTGCTGCACCGTTTAAAGCGGATTGATGGGCGAGCCAGCCTGAGAGCGCATCTCTGGCGGCGGGGGAAATCACGACAGCCAGCGCCGCATCGCGCGTTCAAACACGCCAGCAAAAAAGGCAAGCAGGTCGGTGCCCTGTTGGGGGGTAAAGTGATGGGGGTCTTCGGCGCCCATGACCAGCAGGCCGGGCAAGCGCCCATCGCCAAAATCAAGTTTGAGGCAAGCTTCGGAACGGACCCAATCTGAGGCCTCGCCATAAATTTGGTCGGCACCTGATTGAATTTGACGCAAAGTGACCTGACGCAGAGGCACGTTACGCCCACCTGCGAGGTAATTGTCGATATATCCCGGCTCGGCAACGGAAAGAACATCGCCTAGGCGCTGAATTGTCGGGTCATCCTCGTTTTGGACTGATTCCAATACCAGACGCACGGCATCAACTCGCAGGATGTCTGCCACCTCGCCGCCGAGATCCCGTAGGAAGGATTCAAATTCCACCGGATCGAGCATGCGCAGGATGGCGCGGTGCACCTGATTTGTACCGGCAAGATTTTCGTAGGCCGCCGCAATCACGCTGCGATGTGTGTCCTCTAGGCGGTCAAGGCGGGCTTCAAGGCGTTCCATGGCGATGCCGCGCAGATCGACGATATTACCGCCCATAGATTTTTCATTGGCAGCAATGAGAGCCCGCATCACGTCTTGGTCATCCAGAATCACGTCTGGCTGTGAGATGATCTTTTCGCGCAGGGTGTCATCAATCTTGGCGGTCGTGCTCATGTCGGCCTCTTACTGGCGTTTGGGGGCACTTTAGCAGAGCATTTTGCGGATTGCCTCATGTTTTTTATATTGCATCCGCGAGACATAGTTTGTTGCTCTCATACATTGGGGAAATTGTTGTGCGGGGGCCAAAAAAGGGAACAGGGTAAGGGACAGAAAAGGGCACCACGATGGATGCCCTTTTTGGTGTCTATAGAGACGCCTGAATTACAGGATTTTGATGTCTGCTGCTTTGATGTCGGCAAGGAATGTATCCAATCCCTTGTCGGTCAGCGGGTGGTTTATCATTGATTTAATGACCGATGGGGGGGCTGTCATGACATCAGAACCAAGACGCGCGGCATCCAGCACGTGATTCACCGAGCGGATTGAGGCCGCGAGAATCTGTGTGTCAAAGCCGTAGTTGTCATAGATTGTGCGGATATCAGAGATCAATTCCATGCCATCTAGGTTGATATCATCCAAACGCCCAATGAAAGGCGAGATGAATGTTGCGCCTGCTTTGGCAGCTAGGAGCGCCTGATTGGCAGAGAAACACAGGGTTACGTTTACCATGTGGCCCCCATCTGTCAGGGTTTTGCAGGCCTGTAGGCCCGCCCATGTCAGTGGAACCTTAACGGCGATATTGTCTGCAATTTCAAGAAGTTTACGGCCTTCGGCGATCATTGTTGGCGCGTCGATTGCGGTGACTTCTGCTGAAACAGGGCCATCGACCATTGCGCAAATCTCTTTGGTGACTTCGATGATGTCACGGCCTGATTTTTTGATCAGCGAGGGGTTGGTGGTCACGCCATCAACCATGCCTAGATCGTTCAGTTCGGCAATCGCGTCGATTTCAGCAGTGTCTACGAAGAATTTCATGGCAAGCATCCTTTGATGGGTTGGCCTTGGGTTGGCGCTCGTTTACCTCATAGAATGAGTTGCTGAAACCCCTTTTAGCCGGAGGTGGTCTTGGACGGACCCGAGTTTTTTGATCAAGGCGCGCTGGTTGGTGTGCTGACAACGCAGCCCTTGGACAGGGTGCTGGATTACAAAGCGCCAGAAGGCGGTTGTTTTCAGGGGGCGTTTGTTGAGGTGCCTTTGGGGCCGCGCAAAGTGTTGGGTGTTGTTTGGGGCAAGGGACGCGGTGACTGGGACATCAAAAAGGTGCGATCCGTCAATCGGGTTCTGGATGTTGCGCCGATGCGCAGTGAGTTGCGCGCGTTTCTTGAAAAGGCCGCCGATTATACGCTGACACCGATGACCGCGATGCTGCGTTTGGCGACGCGCGCGCCGGGTCTGTCTGACCCGCCGTCGATGCAAAAGGTGTTTCGTCTTGGCACGGGGGAGCCTGATCGCCAGACCGAGGCACGCAAACGGGTTGTCGAGGTGCTGCAAACCTATGGCGGGGCGTCGTTCACGCTAAAAGAATTGGCAGAAGAGGCGGGGGTCACGTCCAGCGTCGTAAAAGGCTTGGTCAAGCAGGGGGTTGTGCGCGAAGAAGATACGCCGCGCGATGTGCCGTTTCGCTATCTGGACCCTGCGTTTGGCGGCAAGGTGTTGACCGATGAGCAAACAAAGGGGGCGGATGAGTTGTGCCGTGCCATTCGCACGGAGCGCTACGGGACAACTTTGCTCCGCGGGATCACCGGGTCTGGCAAAACTGAGGTGTATCTGGAGGCGGTGGCGGAGGCGCTGAAGATCGGGCGGCAAGCCTTGGTGCTTTTGCCGGAGATCGCGTTAACGGCGGAGTTTTTGACACGGGTCGAGGCACGGTTTGGCGCAAAGCCTGCGGAATGGCATTCGGGTGTGACGATGACCGAACGTCGGCGCATTTGGCGGATGGTGGGCCAAGGGGGGGCGCAGTTGGTGATTGGCGCGCGGTCAGCGTTATTCTTACCCTATCAGAATCTGGGCTTGATCGTTGTCGATGAGGAACACGACACATCCTACAAGCAGGAAGAGGGTGTGCTGTATAATGCGCGGGATATGGCGGTGCTGCGTGCGAGCCTATGCGGGGCGCGGGTGGTTTTGGCGTCGGCCACGCCCAGCCTTGAAAGTTGGGCCAATGCCGAAGCGGGCAAATATGATCGGTTAGAGCTGACCTCGCGCTATGGGGTTGCAGTGTTGCCGGATATGAAGGCCATCGACATGCGGGTGGAGGATCTACCGTCGAGCCGGTGGATTTCTCCAACTTTGCAGCGGGCGGTACAGGCGCGTGTTGATAAGGGCGAGCAGGCGTTGTTGTTTATCAACCGACGCGGATACGCCCCGATCACATTATGTCGGGCGTGTGGGCATCAAATTGGTTGTGACCATTGTGATGCGCGCATGGTGGAGCACCGGTTTCAAAAGCGGCTGATCTGCCATCAATGTGGTGAAAGCAAAGCCATGCCAGAGGCTTGTCCAAGTTGCGAAGCCGTGGACAAGTTGGCCCCGGTTGGCCCCGGTGTTGAACGGTTGGCAGAAGAGGCGCAGGCGCTGTTTCCTGATGCGCGGTTAGCTGTATTGTCGTCTGATTTGTTTGGATCGGCGCGCGCACTTAAGGAAGGCATTCGCGCGATTGCAGATGGCGGGGCAGATATTATCATCGGCACGCAACTGGTGGCAAAGGGGCATAATTTTCCATTGCTGACCTTGGTTGGTGTTATTGATGCGGACCTTGGATTGCAGGGATCAGATTTACGCGCGGCGGAACGTACGTTTCAGTTGATGCGCCAAGTAGCCGGGCGCGCTGGGCGTGCGGAGCGTAAGGGCACGGCGATGTTGCAAACCTTTCAACCAGAACACCCTGTGATACGCGCCATTTTGGCGGGTGATGAGGATGGTTTTTGGCGGGCCGAGGCGGGGGAACGTCGCCATGCAGGGGTGCCCCCTTTCGGGCGTATGGCCGGGATTATTCTGTCTTCGCCAGATGTGGAGCAGGTTTTTGATCTGGGAAATGCACTTGCGCGTCAGGACGCACCGTTGCGCCAAATTGGGGCGCAAGTTTTTGGACCAGCGCCTGCACCAATAGCGCGCGTTCGGGGGCGGCACCGGGTTCGCCTGCTGGTGAAAGCAGATAAAGGCGTGCCCTTGCAGGCGGCAATAACGAAATGGATCGGGCAATTCCGGTTGAAAGGCGACATTCGATTGTCTGTCGATATTGACCCGCAGAGTTTTTACTGACGCGGCTTTTACGCATTACGGTGGCGCACGGCGGTCACAAGATGTGCGCGAAACCAATTTTTCGCGTGCCGCGTTGGCGAAGGCGATGGGCCAATGACGCAGGGCACAGGAAATACCCGCAATCCAAAGACTGTCGTGAAATGGCTAGTTATCCCTGTGTGATGGGAATATGAGCGATGGCATGATGTTTAGAAAAATCACTTTGGAAGAGGGGCAGGCGCTCCCGTTTTGGCGCCGCCCTGTCACGTTACTATTTTTGATGGCTGCGGCCTTGCCTATCGCGTTTTCGACGTGGTTTGCGCTGCTCAACAACTTTGTCATCGAGGTGGCGAGTTTTGATGGCGCTGACATTGGGTTGTTGCATTCTATACGCGAAATTCCCGGATTTCTTGCGGTTGGGGTGATCGCGATCATCATATTTGTGCGTGAGCAGGTACTGGGGGTTGTGTCGCTGCTGTTGCTTGCGGTGACGACGGCGGTGACGGCGTGGTTTCCAACGCTTGGCGGAATTTTGACCATCACATTCCTAAGTTCCATCGGGTTTCACTATTACGAAACCGTCAATCAGTCGTTGCAATTGCAATGGATTGATAAGGCGCGCGCGCCAAAGGTGTTGGGGTGGATGTCTGCTGCGGCCTCGGCCTCGACATTGGTTATCTATGTGTTGATTGTTTTGACGTGGGAAAAGCTGGGGCTAAGCTATAACTTTGTGTTCCTGATTTCGGGGGGCATAACGGCAGCTGTTGCAGTGTTTTGTCTGGTGGCTTACCCGCAATTTGAAAGCCCGACGCCGCAAATCAAAAAGATGATCCTGCGTAAACGGTACTGGCTGTATTACGCATTGCAATTCATGGCGGGTGCGCGACGTCAGATATTCATGGTTTTTGCCGGCTTCATGATGGTCGAGAAATTCGGCTTTGAGGTGCATGAGCTGACGGGGCTGTATCTGGTCAATCTGGTGGCGAATATGGTGCTTGCGCCAATGATCGGCGGGCTGATTTCGCGGTTTGGCGAGCGGCGCGCACTGTTGATTGAATACGCAGGGTTGGTCATCGTTTTTCTTGCCTACGGGGGGATCTACTTCTTTGGTTGGGGCGTTGCGCTGGCCATGGGATTATATGTTGTAGACCATATCTTGTTTGCGATGGCGCTGGCGTTGAAAACCTATTTCCAAAAGATCGCGGATCCGGCTGATATTGCGCCAACTGCGGCGGTCGCCTTTACAATCAACCACATTGCGGCGGTTTTTCTGCCCATTGTGTTGGGACTATTGTGGTTGGTGTCGCCTTCCGCAGTGTTTATTCTGGCAGCGTTAATGGCGGCGACGTCTTTTGGGCTGGCATTGATGATCCCACGAAACCCGGAAGTTGGGAATGAAACACTGTTTAGTCGTCGTGCTAAAACGGCGGCGGAGTAAACAGTGGAAAAGCGCGGACGTTTTCTAACCGGATCCACAATGGGCCATGTGGTGCGGATGACGATGACAGGCGCGATGGGCCTTACCTTTATATTCTTGGTTGATCTCGCCAATTTGTTTTGGATTTCGCAGGTTGGTGACCCAAGGCTGGTTGCGGCCATGGGATTTGCCTTTGCGATCCAGTTCTTCTCGGTGTCCACGGGGGTTGGCCTGATGATCGCTGCGACGGCGGTGATTTCACGCTGCATCGGCGAGGGAGAATTTGCCCGCGCGAGGCATGAAGCGACCAGCACCATGGTTCTGACCGTCGGGTTTCAGGCGCTTGTCGCGATGTTGTTGGTTTGGTTTCGTTATCCCCTATTAGAGATGGTCGGTGCCGAGGGCGAGACGTTGCATTTTGCCGCGCGTTATCTTGCGTTTACCCTGCCGTCGTTGGTCATCATGGCCATTGGATTGGTGGGGAGTGCCGCCTTGCGCGCCGAAGGTGATGGGCGGCGCGCAATGTATGCGACGATGTCCGGCGGGGCTATTTCGATGGTGCTTGATCCGGTTTTGATTATCTGGCTGGGGCTGGGATTGGATGGGGCGGCGATTGCCCTCATCTTGTTCAGGATAATGCTTGCGGGGATGTCGCTGCGATACGCGATTGGCACACATAATTTATTGGCACGGCCAGATTGGGCAGCCATCAAGCGCTGTTCAAAGCCGTTTTTCGTGATCGCGCTGCCTGCGTTTCTGGCGCAAATGGCCATGCCTGCGGGCAATTACCTGCTAACCGGGGTGATCGCGGCCTATGGGGATAATGCAGTTGCTGGTTGGGCAGTGGTGAACCGTGTTAGCGTTGTTGTGTTTGGGGGCATTTTTTCACTGTCGGGCGCGATTGGCGGCATATTCGGTCAGAATGGCGGTGCCAAACTGTGGACCAGATTGCGCAGGGTGTACCGTGACGCGCTGTTGTTCTGTGTCGCCTATTCGATGGTGATGTGGCTGTTATTGGCATTAGCAGCCAAATATGTTGTCCTTGCCTTTGGATTAAAGGATGCGGGGGCGGATGTGTTCTTTGCATTTGCCAACATCGGAGCCGGGGGATTTGTGCTGGCAGGGGCGATGTATGTTGCCAATGCAGCGTTCAATAACCTAGGTAAACCTGCGCGAGCGACGATGACCACGTGGTTACGAGACGGTGTTTTGATCTTGCCAGCGGCCTATGCGTTGACTGACATATTTGCGGCCCCCGGTGTCATCTACGCACAAGCGGCAGTGGGTATTTTTGTGGGTGGCGTAGCAGCATTGTGGGGATGGCTCTTTTTGGCGCGCCTTGAGGTGGATCATGACAGTGCTTGACCTCTCACCGTCGAAGCCCTAGGCCGCAAATGACCCTCAGAGGAGCATGATATGCCAACCTACACAGCACTTACGACACTTCCCGGCAAAGAAAACGCATCTAAACTATCGGATGCCATGGAACGGCTGGTGCCAGAACCAATTGGTGTGGGGATATTTGAGATGGAGGATGGGTCGGGTCTTTGGGAGATTGGTGGCTATTTCACCGAGGAGCCGGACACCGCAACACTTTCGCTTCTGACAACTGCCTTTGGTGCCAAGCCGTTTGCTGTATCTGAGGTGCCTGATGTTGACTGGGTTGCCAAGGTCAAGCGCGAGCTGGCTCCGGTCGAGGCGGGACGGTTTTTCGTTTATGTTAGCCATGATGCGGATCAGGTGCCTGAAGGGTGTGAACCGCTGTTGATTGAGGCGGCGATGGCGTTTGGAACAGGTCATCACGGGACAACTTTGGGCTGCCTCAAGGCGCTGGATCGTTTGGCAAATGAGGGTTTTGTTGGCCAGAACGTGGCGGATATCGGGTGCGGCACGGCTGTTCTTGGTATGGGTGCCGCGCGGATTTGGCCAAACCCGGTTTTGGTAAGTGATATTGATGAGGTCGCGGTTGAGGTTGCCGAGGCAAACGTCAAAGCAAACAATTTGCAGGGCAGAGTGATCTGCGTTGAGGCAGCGGGTTTTGATCATCCCGATTTGTTGGCCGCGGCCCCGTTTGACCTTGTTTTCGCTAACATCCTAAAGGGTCCACTGGTCGATCTGGCCCCATCCATGGCGCAGAATGTTGCGACCAAAGGCTATGTCATTCTTTCAGGTATTCTGAACGAGCAAGCCGATGAAGTGGTGCAGGCCTATGGTGACGTCGCGTTCACAGTGCATACGCGCGAAGAGATCGGCGAATGGACAACTTTGACACTTTGCTTAGGATGAATGCGTTACGCACCATCTAGGGAAACTACACTGCATTTGCCCCCAATTGAGGCAATACCCAGACATTTTGGGGCAAATCGGGGCAAATGTGGCAGGTTTTCGATGAATTTGAGGGACTTGCCTTAATTCCGCCACATTTTCAGGCGAATGTTGCCTTGTTTGGTGGGGGCCAAACGTGGTGATGCTGCTATGACCTATTCATCTCATGAATTCGAAGATCGACTGAGCCGTATTGAGCGTGCACGTAAGAATGCCCCTCGTGTGGGTTCAGCTATGCGCATTGATCGCGATGGTTATGTCGTGATTGGTCAAATGCGACCCTCAATCAATATCCCATGGTTTGGCTTGGCGACGATGGTCGCTGCATTTTTCCTCTGCAAAGGTATCGTCGTCTTTAACTGGGGCCCGGATTTCTACACCCAAAATACACCTTTCGCACGCTCAGGCACATTTATCGAAGAAGTGGTAAGCTCTGCGATGGGGGAAGACGCAATTTCCGCCTGGGTTGCCGAGCAGTTAAAGGAAGTGTTTTGAGCCGCACCATTTGGTTGTGAGATCGGCACGCTGACATTTTGAGATACCCAAACAGAAAAGCCGCGACTGCATTGCAGTGGCGGCTTTTCTGTTTGGGTTATTCGGTAAGAGATACTTCCAGTTTTTGCTGCGATCAGCAAAAACTGGAAGCGGTCACAATATGGGTTTAGCCGATGTTTTCGATGGCTGAACGAGAAAGTCCAATATCATCAAGTTCACGGTCTGAAAGTTTACCAAGTTGGTAACGGGTGACGCGGTTGTCGTTCCACGCGGACAGCATGTTGAATGCTGTTGTGAAGGCATAGCCGATACGGCCAGCGAAGCCAGCAGTATCGAACTGCGCGCGGTTTGTGTTATAAGCGGCCATATCAGTCTTCCTTTTGTTAAGTGTATGGTTCTGCGTTTCTGTAAATCGCAAATAGGCATGAAATTTGCGGCGAACAAGAGATAGAATTTGCATAGGTGGCATGCAGTTTTCGCATAGGTCAAAAACACGGTTAACTGGTTGATTTTAGGCTGTGAATTCGAATTATTCCGGTCGTTTTTGTCGCTTTTGATGTCGAAATCTGATCACCCGGGTCTTCCGCGTCATTGTGATGTCGTTTTCAGGAATTCCCGCAATGCTCTTGGTGTTTGTTCATGTTTCGTGCTAGTGCAGTGTAAAAGCCACAGATGATGGCAGAGCAGGGGGCAAAGATGCGTGTTTTGGGGATTGATCCAGGGCTTCGCAACATGGGTTGGGGTGTCATTGACGTTGCGGGCAGTCGAATCAGCCATGTTGCCAATGGTGTTTGTCATTCCAGTGGGGGTGATTTGGCGGAGCGACTGCTGTCTTTGCATGAACAGCTCACGCTTGTGGTGGACACCTATCAGCCTGATCACGCCGCGATTGAACAGACCTTTGTCAACAAAGATGGTGCTGGAACACTGAAACTGGGACAGGCACGCGGGATCGCATTGTTGGTGCCTGCGCAGGCGAAATTGACGATCGGCGAATATGCCCCCAACAAGATTAAGAAAACAGTTGTTGGTGTGGGCCACGCGGATAAACGTCAGGTCGAGCATATGGTGAAATTGCAGCTACCCGGTGCGCAAATTAACGGGCCGGACGCAGCCGACGCGCTGGCAATTGCGATTTGTCATGCGCATCATGCACGGGCAGCAGGCGGGTTAGCAGCCGCACTAAAAAGGGCAAACGCATGATTGGTAAAATTTCAGGGCGCATTGAGTACCGATCAATCGACCATGTGCTGATTGATGTGCGCGGCATTGGATATATCGTTTATTGTTCTGACCGCACATTGGCAGGAATGCCCGGTAACGGCGAGGCGGTGTCGCTATACACTGATTTGCTGGTGCGGGAAGATATCCTACAGCTGTTTGGATTTGCCTCGTTGCTGGAAAAAGAATGGCACAGGTTGCTGACCTCGGTCCAAGGTATTGGTGCCAAGGCATCCTTAGCGATCCTTGGGACGCTAGGGGCCGAGGGCGTTGGGCGTGCAGTTGCATTGGGTGACGTCACTGCGATCAAGGCAGCCAAAGGAGTCGGGCCAAAGACAGCGCAGCGCGTGGTCATTGAGTTAAAGGATAAGGCCCCGGCCGCCATGGCCTTGGGTGGCAGTCTAGCGCAAGCAACAGACGGTATTGCAGCGGTGTCTGATGATGTAATCGAGGAAGACACGTCCCCTAAGCCCCCGAAAAAGAAAACCACGGCGGCATCGTCCGCCTCACCTGCTGCCGCACAGGCGGAGGCGCTGTCGGCATTGTCAAACCTTGGATATGGTCCGGGGGATGCGGTCTCTGCTGTTGCGCAGGCATCGGGGGAAAATCCTGATGCTGGAACGGCGGAGTTGATCCGCGCGGCGCTGCAACTATTAGCGCCGAAGGGATAAGGCATGGACGCTCCTGATCCGACGCTGCGCCCTGAACCTCGTGCCGAGGATGGCGATCGCGCGTTACGCCCGCAAGGGTTGGATGAATTCATAGGCCAAGCCGAGGCGCGCGCGAACCTAAAGGTTTTCATCGAGTCTGCCCGCATGCGTGGCGAAGCCATGGATCATACGTTGTTTCATGGCCCGCCCGGTTTGGGCAAAACCACGCTTGCACAGATTATGGCCCGCGAATTGGGTGTCGGATTTCGCATGACTTCAGGGCCTGTTTTGGCCAAAGCGGGGGATCTTGCGGCGATCCTGACAAACCTTGAGGCGCGGGATGTGTTGTTTATCGATGAAATCCACCGTCTTAGCCCCGTGGTGGAGGAAATCCTGTATCCGGCGCTTGAGGATTTTGAGCTGGATTTGGTGATTGGTGAGGGGCCAGCCGCGCGGACGGTGCGGATCGAATTGCAGCCTTTCACGCTTGTTGGGGCCACGACGCGACTTGGGCTGTTAACGACACCGTTGCGGGACCGATTTGGCATCCCGACACGGTTGCAGTTTTACAACGAGGAAGAGCTAAACGAAATTGTGATCCGCAATGCGCGCAAATTGGGTGTTCCCGAAGAAGATGGTGGCGCGCGTGAGATTGCCCGACGTTCCAGAGGCACTCCGCGTATTGCGGGTCGTTTATTACGGCGCGTCGTGGATTTTGCCGTGGTTGAGGGCAACGGTCGCGTTAGTCGTGAGCTTGCGGACCGGGCGTTGACACGGCTTGGGGTGGATCGGCTTGGACTTGATGGGGCGGACCGGCGATATTTGCGGTTTATCGCCGAGAATTATGCCGGTGGTCCCGTCGGCGTGGAGACCATTTCCGCCGCATTAAGCGAAAGCCGCGATGCTGTTGAGGAAGTGATTGAACCATTCCTATTGCAGCAGGGTTTGATCCAGCGCACGCCGCGTGGCCGCATGTTGGCACGCAAGGCATGGATGCATTTGGGGCTGGATGAGCCAGCGCCTGATGTCCCGCAAACGGATCTATTTGAATAGGTTTTCCTTGCTGTTTGTTGAATGGCAAGGCATTGACCCCGCGCAGGCTCTGCTGTGTAGGCAGGGCAAGTAATTGGAGAATGACCATGAGTGCTCTGCTCAGCCCCGAAGATATTGAGGCCTTGTTTACACGCAACGATGGCTCTTATGCGTTTTCCCGCTGGGGGCGTCCGATTGCACCGATTGTGTTTGGTGTTGAAGACGAAACGCTGGCGGTTGTTAAGGGCGCTGTAGAGGCTGTGGCCACCTTGGCCGGGCATGATGTGGAAGAGATGGACCCAGAACTGGGCGTGAATTTGATGTTCTTTTTCTTTCGCGACTGGGATGAGTTGCTATCTGTCCCAGATCTTGGGCGGATGATCCCCGATTTGGATGCTCTGGTGGGCCGGCTTGTGGAGACGGATGCAAGCCAGTACCGGGCCTTTCGATTTGACGAAAACGGCGCAATTCAGGCGGCCTTTGTGTTTTTGCGCATGCAGGGTGAAATGGCAGAAATACCGGCAGAATCGCTGGCATTGTCTCAGGCCGTTCAGGTCTTGCTCATGTGGGGCGATAGGGCGTTTTCTGAAATGTCTCCTTTGGCGGTAATGCCTGAAACAGGTGCGACCATTTTGCGCCCAGAGATCGCGGGTGTCATTGCCGCCGCCTATGATCGCATGATGCCGATTGCCGCAACAGATAATAGCCACGCATTGAGATTGTTTGCGCGTTTGCAAGCGGCCTGATTTAGGTCCGATAACCATGCGCGTGGTCTGAACCTGCACTTGTGCTTTTTGGCATATGCTGATTATCTGCTTCTATATGGTGTCAAATAGGGTTGCAGAATGCTCCATACATTCCCGATACGTGTGTACTATGAAGACACCGACATGGCGGGGATTGTATATCACGCCAATTATCTGAAATTCATTGAGCGGGGTCGCAGCGATTGGGTGCGCCAACGGGGTGTTGATCAAAACCTCATGAAAGATGAGGCCGGCATGGTTTTTGCCGTGCGCCGCCTTGAGGCTGATTATGTTGGATCGGCGAAATTTGATGATGAGTTGATTGTTGAAACGCGGCCCTTAGCCGTCACGGGCGCGCGGTTGATCCTGGATCAAACCGTAAAGCGCGGCGATGCAACGCTGTTTCATGCCATCGTGACCATTGTTTGTATCAATGATGCCGGGCAGGCGGCCCGACTTCCGGCAAATATTCGCCTAATGTTGCACTGAACCCGGTGCATTTACGCGTATGACGGCAATTTGATAGCTTTCCCCGTGGAAGTTAGGTAGTTTTGCGTCAAAAGGGCCATGAACAAGGCCATAACAACGAGCAGGCATATGGAAGTTTCAGTCGATTTTTCGATGTGGGCGCTTTTCGCGCGCGCCACTATTGCGGTGAAATTTGTAATGATATTGCTGATGATGGCCTCATTTTGGTCTTGGTCAGTGATCATTCAAAAAACGCTGGCCTATCGCCGCGCGCGCGCCGAGGCCGCGATATTTGATAAGGCGTTTTGGTCAGGAGAGCCCCTGGATCAACTTTTTGAGGAAGTCGGGGCCGAGCCATCGGGGCGCGCGCAACGGGTTTTCGCCTCAGGTATGATGGAGTGGAAACGGAGCCATCGACAGGATGGTGGGCTAATTGCAAATGCGACCAGTCGGATTGACCGCAGCATGGATGTTGCCATCGCCAAAGAGGCGGAAGATCTGCAAAAAGGCCTGCCTATTCTGGCCACTGTTGGCTCGACCGCGCCATTTGTCGGATTGTTTGGCACCGTGTGGGGCATCATGAACGCCTTTATCGAAATCGCCGAACAACAGAGCACAAACCTGGCCGTGGTTGCACCGGGGATTGCAGAGGCGTTGCTTGCCACCGGGTTGGGATTGCTGGCCGCGATTCCTGCGGTGATATTCTATAATAAGCTAAGCGCGGATAGTGATCGCATTATTTCAGGCTATGAGGCATTTGCCGATGAGTTTGCGACAATCCTTAGCCGTCAGTTGGATAGTTGAGCGATGGGGGCCGGTGTCCTTAAATCACAAAGCGGCGGGTCGCGCAGGCGGCGGCGGTCGCGTGCTGCGCCAATGGCCGAGATCAACGTAACGCCCTTTGTTGATGTTATGCTGGTTTTGCTGATTATCTTTATGGTTGCAGCGCCTTTGGTAACTGTGGGCGTGCCGGTGAAGCTGCCAGAAACCGCTGCAAATCCATTGCCCGGTGACCAAGAAGAACCTTTGACAGTGACCATCGAGGCAGATGGAAAAATCTCCATTCAGGCAACCGTTACGCCGCCAGAACAGCTTGTGCCAAAACTGCGCGCCATCGCCGCAGAGCGCACGTCTGACCGGGTATATCTGCGCGCGGATGGCCGTATTCCTTATGAGTTGGTTGTGCAGGTGATGGGCGCGCTAAATGCGGGCGGATTTACGGATATCGGGTTGGTGACAGACATCGGAGGCCCGCAATTGGACGGGCAGGGCGGGTGAGGCGCACATGCATGTCGGGCATTATATCTCGGCCACGGGCCACCTAGGTGTCATTAGTTTGGTACTTCTGGGCGGGCTGTTTCAATCGTCGCCCGAGGCGGTTGAGGTGACGGGCGTGTCAATCATCACCGAACAAGAATACGCACAGGTTGCCAAGGTGCTAAACGGCCCCCAAGTGACCACTGAGACCGCGACGCAAATTTCGCCGGCTGTGCCTGATGCCGTGCCCAATATGACGGTTCCCGCAGATTCCGAGATTGCGAGGCCAGCCCCATCAGAGGCCCCTGTTGTAGAGCAAGATCAAACGCCGGATGTAGCCGACACCCTCCCCCCTGAGCCGCAGGATATTGAAGATATCGCGCCAGACCTGACGCAGCCCTCTCAAGACGTTGCCGATCTGCAAACACCAGAGGCAGATAGCGCGCCACAAGATGCCCAAAGGGTATCGCCAACACCAGTTGCCCAACCTGATCCAGACGCGGCAATAGATGAGGCGCTACAAGAAGCGACGAAGCCCGATGAAACAGCGCAACAACAACAAGACCCCGAAGAAGCGACTGCACCTGAGGCCGCGACAACCGAGATTGTGACCGAGGCAACAGAAACTGCCACGGCGGCACCCAGCCGCTCCCTGCGCCCAAAATCGCGCCCCTCCCGGCCTGATCCGGTTACACAGGCTGAGGTAACACCCTCACCTTCAACCGATCCAGAATCTGGGGTTAATGCGGCTTTGGCTGCGGCATTGGCAGAAACTCCGTCGCAACCAACCGGGCCCCCATTGTCGCGTGGCGAAGAAGATGCGCTGCGTGTATCTGTGCAGGCCTGTTGGGTTGTTGATGTCGGAAGCCAAGCGGCCAATGTCACCGTGACCCTAGGCATGTCGATGGATCAAGGCGGCAAGGTTGTTCCCGGCTCATTAAGCCTGATAAGCGCCAAAGGCGGTGATGAACCAGCCAGCAAAGCGGCATTCGAGGCAGCGCGGCGTGCTGTTTTGCGGTGCCAAAAGGGTGGCTATCCTTTGCCGGTCGAAAAATATGAACACTGGCGCAACATCGAAATGACGTTTAATCCGGAGAAAATGAGGATCAAATGACCAGATTTTTTGCGATCATCCTAATGGGCGTTTTTGCGCTTGGCCAAATGGCGATGGCACAGAGCGGCCCTTTGCAGATCGAGATCACAGATGGCGTGGTTGAACCGCTGCCTTATGCGGCTCCTGCGTTTGTTGCAGAGAACGGGCAATCCACCAAATACGCAGTAGATATCGCCAGAGTGGTCGCGAGTGATCTAAGTGGCACAGGGTTGTTTCGGGAAATCTCCAAGGATGCCTATATCAGCAATATCACCAGTTTTTCCTCTCCGGTTCAGTTCGCGGATTGGAAGGCAATCAATGCGCAGGCCCTTATAACCGGGGCGGTTAGTGTGGATTCTGCCGGAAAATTGGAAGTGAAGTTCCGGCTTTATGACGTGTTTTCAGGGCAGGAATTGGGCAATGGTTTGCGGTTTACCGGCACAGCAGATGGCTGGCGTCGTATGGCGCATAAGGTTGCAGATGCCGTTTATGGGCGTATCACGGGCGAAGGTGGCTATTTCGACACGCGGGTTGTTTTTGTTGCTGAGAATGGCCCCAAAAACGATCGTAAAAAACGTTTGGCGATCATGGATTATGATGGCGAAAACCTCCAATATCTGACGGATAGCAGCGCAATCGTTCTTGCGCCAAGGTTCTCACCAACAGGAGATCGAGTCCTTTATACGTCATATGAAACCGGGTTTCCGCGGGTGTTTGTTTTGGATGTCGGGCGGGTGACACGCCGAGTGCTTGAGGATCAGCCGGGCACCATGAGCTTTGCCCCAAGGTTTAGCCCTGACGGCAGAAGCGTGGTGTTTTCGATCACAGAGGGTGGTAATGCGGATATCTATAAAATGGATATCCGAACCGGGCAAAGAGTGCGCCTAACATCATCACCGTCGATCGAGACAGCCCCAAGTTTCAGTCCCGACGGGACGCAAATTGTGTTTGAAAGCGACCGCTCGGGAACACAGCAATTGTACATGATGGGCACCAATGGCGGAGAGACAAAACGCATAAGTTTTGGCAAGGGGCGCTACGGCACCCCCGTTTGGTCTCCGCGCGGAGACTTGATTGCCTTTACAAAGCAGAACAAGGGACGTTTTCACATCGGCGTCATGCGGCTGGATGGTAGCGAAGAGCGCTTGTTGACGGCTTCGTTTCTTGACGAGGGGCCAACATGGGCACCAAATGGTCGTGTGATCATGTTTACACGTGAGACACAGGGGGCCAACGGCTCGGCATCGCTGTACTCTGTTGATGTATCCGGGCGAAACCTAAAACGGGTCAGCACCACTGTTAGTGGCTCAGATCCAAGTTGGTCGCCTTTGCAGCAGTGAGACAGGTGTAAGTAGTGTACGAGTTGTGATAAGAATTACATAAAAATAACAGCGAGCGAGCGAGGCCGAGACATGAGCATTTTCAAAAAGCATTCAGTAAAAGCGGTTCTGATTCTATCGAGTTTAGCACTCGCGGCCTGTACCGATCCGGGCAGGCTTGGTGGTGGAGCAGGCGGCAATGGCACAGGTGGATTCACACCGGGAACAGCGAGTGACCCGACCTCTCCGGCCTATTTCAACGAGGTGATCGGTGATCGGGTATTGTTTGAGGTTGATCAGTCAACTTTGACCGACGGTGGCCGAGTGATTCTGCAAAGTCAGGCGCGTTGGTTGTTGGTGAATGCCGATTATGCAGCAGTCATCGAAGGGCACGCTGACGAGCAGGGCACACGCGAATACAATCTGGCATTAGGGGCGCGACGCTCAAATGCGGTACGCGAATATCTGATCACCCAAGGCGTTCCCGGCGCGCGTTTACGCACTCTGAGTTATGGCAAAGAACGCCCAATTGAAATTTGTTCCGAGGAAGCGTGCTATTCCAAAAACCGTCGCTCTGTGACGATTATTTCTGGCAGCGTCTCTGGGTAAGGATCTTATCATGCGGATAATTTGGGTTACACTTTTGTCGATTGGGTTAGCCACGCCATTTACAGCGGTTGCGCAACAGCAGGAAACACTTGCCGACATTCGCCAACAACTGACGTTGATCCACGTGGATATGCAGCGGCTAAAGAGAGAGCTATCAACGACCGGTGCAGCCAGCAGCACAGCAACCGGATCGACTGTGTTGACGCGCATTGATGCCATTGAGGCGGAACTACAGCGCCTAACCAGTAACACCGAACGGCTGGAACATCGCATCAACCGGATCGTTTCCGATGGGACCAACCGCATCGGAGACCTTGAGTTCCGCCTTGTGGAACTTGAGGGCGGTGATGTTAGCCAGTTGGGCGAAACGACCACATTGGGCGGTGGCGATGCCGTTAGCATTGGCGCAGCAATACCTGCAACCCCGTCAGGGGATAGTGAGTTAGCCGTGTCAGAGCGCGTCGATTTCGATGCGGGAATGGCTGCACTTGATTCAGGTGATTTCAATCGCGCGGTGAATTTGTTTGAGGGGTTTATCGCGACCTACCCAGGAAGCCCGCTAGAATCCGATGCACAGCTACGTCGTGGGCAGGCGTTTGAGGGCGGCGGCGAAATGACCAGTGCCGCGCGCGCCTATCTCGAAAGCTATTCCGACGCACCAGATAGTACCGTCGCCCCAGAAGCGCTTTACCGTTTGGGATCGACGCTGGGCAAACTTGGGCAAAGCAACGAAGCCTGCGTGACACTAAATGAGGTATCTGTGCGCCACCCAAACTCTGAGTTCGTGTCCATCGCGGATGATGAAATGCGCGATATGGGATGCAGTTGAACGATACTTATGATCGCATCTATGACCAACTAGCCGGGCATTTCGCCTTGGATAGTAACCTCAGATTGGGCGTGGCGGTTTCGGGCGGCAGCGATTCTGTCGCGCTGTTGCAATTGCTTTCCCGATTTTCCGCCCAACAGGGCCGCAGCTTGGAGGCAGTGACGGTTAATCACCAACTGCGGCCAGAAGCGGCAGATGAGGCCGCCTATGTTGCCTCAATGTGCGAGGGCCTTGGCGTTCGCCATGAAACCCTTGAATGGTCTGACTGGGACAAACAAGGTAACCTGCAATCGGAAGCCAGAAACGCACGTTACGCCCTGATTTCCGAATGGGCGCGGCGTCGTAAAGTAAATGTCGTTGCACTGGGTCACACGCAAAATGATCAGGCGGAAACCTTCTTGATGCGCCTAAGCCGCGAGGCTGGCGTAGATGGATTGGCGGCGATGGATGAGGCATTTGCGCGTGATGGGGTGAATTATTGCCGTCCCATCCTGCATCTCACCCGCGATGAATTGCAGGCGTACCTGCGGCACAAAAATATCTCTTGGTGTGAGGATCCGTCAAACGACGATATGCATTATCTGCGTGTTCGCGCTCGCAAAGCCGTGGAGGTTTTGTCGTCCTTGGGGATTGAGGCGCAATCAATCAGCCACGTTGCCGGAAACCTTAAAGATGCGCGTAACGCATTGAATGAAATGGCGCTGTCTGCGGCGCAGAAAATCGCGCACACGAGAGACGGCGATGTTGTGTTTGATCGCGCGGGTTTGCTGGCGGCACCGTTCGAAATTCAGCGACGGCTATTGGCAAAGGCATTGAACTGGGTGAACCCCAGCGATTATCCGCCAAGACGCAAGGCGATATCAGAACTCGCAGATGCCATATCAAATCGAAAAAAATTCACCCTAAATGGATGTCTGATTTTGGCATCTGATTTGGTATGTGTGACGCGCGAATATGGTGCTGTTCAGGATATGATTTCAACCAACCCGACATGGGATCAGTGGATTCTGGAGGGGGATTGGCGTGATGGCATTCAGCTGCGCGCATTGGGTGACCCAGCAAAAGCAGGGCTTCGGGATTGGCGCGACCTAGGCGTTCCACGAGAAAGCCTTATGTCCTCGCCGTCAGTGTGGTATGGTGAAACGATGATCGCGGCACCGGTTGCTGGTTGGCAAAATGGGTGGCGCGCGCGTCTGTTGCGGCGTGATTTTATTGATTAGTTGGCCACGCGGATCAATTATCGCATTGAACCTCTGGCTTTGATGTCTATTTAACAAGCACGGCGTCCATGATAGTGAGGCCGCCAGTCGTCTTGTAGGAGATTTGCCTTGGGCAATGCACGTAATATCGCTTTTTGGGTTGTGCTTCTTGTTTTGATCGTTTCGCTGTTCAATTTGTTCAGTGGCAATCGAAGCGCGCTTCAAAGCCGTGAGATACCTTATTCCGAATTTGTCGCAGCCGTGCGTGATGGGGCGGTTGCCAGTGTCACTTTGGATGGGGAAAATGTGCACTACAAGACCAGCGATGGTGCAGATAACGTCACTGTTAAACCGCGAGACGCCGAGATCACGAGCTTTTTGATCGATGAAAACATTCCGATCCGGACCGAGGCACAAGAACAATCTGGTTTTCAAACCTTTATCCTTAGCCTGTTGCCATTCCTGCTTTTGATCGGGGTTTGGATCTATTTCATGAACCGCATGCAAGGCGGCGGCAAAGGTGGCGCGATGGGTTTTGGCAAGTCCAAGGCCAAAATGCTGACGGAAAAGCATGGCCGCGTTACGTTTGATGATGTTGCCGGCATTGACGAGGCCAAAGAAGAGCTGGAAGAAATCGTAGAATTCCTGCGCAACCCACAGAAATTCAGCCGTTTGGGCGGCCGAATTCCTAAAGGCGCGCTTCTTGTTGGTCCTCCGGGTACTGGTAAAACACTGTTGGCGCGGGCGATTGCAGGCGAAGCAGGGGTTCCCTTCTTCACGATTTCTGGGTCAGACTTTGTTGAAATGTTTGTTGGTGTGGGCGCAAGCCGTGTGCGCGACATGTTTGAACAAGCCAAGAAAAACGCCCCCTGTATCGTCTTTATCGACGAAATTGATGCCGTAGGGCGCCACCGTGGCGCGGGTTATGGCGGCGGCAATGACGAACGTGAACAGACATTGAACCAACTGCTCGTTGAGATGGATGGTTTTGAGGCAAACGAAGGCGTGATCATTCTGGCGGCGACCAACCGTAAAGACGTGCTTGACCCCGCGCTATTGCGTCCGGGCCGTTTTGACCGTCAGGTGACCGTTGGTAACCCGGACATCAAAGGCCGTGAAAAAATCCTTGGTGTGCACGCTCGTAAAACGCCCTTGGGGCCAGACGTCGATCTGCGCATCATTGCACGTGGCTCTCCCGGATTTTCGGGTGCGGATTTGGCGAACCTTGTGAACGAAGCGGCCTTGATGGCAGCACGTGTTGGACGCCGGTTTGTCACCATGGAAGATTTCGAAAGCGCTAAGGACAAGGTGATGATGGGCGCTGAGAGACGCTCAATGGTTCTGACGCAGGACCAAAAGGAAAAAACCGCCTACCACGAGGCTGGCCACGCGATCGTTGGCATCAAGCTGCCAAAATGTGACCCGGTCTATAAAGCAACGATTATTCCACGTGGCGGCGCATTGGGCATGGTTGTCAGCCTGCCAGAGATTGATCGCCTGAACTGGCACCGGTCTGAGTGTGAGCAGAAAATCGCGATGACAATGGCTGGCAAAGCCGCTGAAATCCTTAAATACGGTGAGGATGACGTATCCAACGGACCTGCGGGCGATATTCAGCAGGCCTCTGGTTTGGCGCGTGCGATGGTGTTGCGCTGGGGCATGTCGGACAAGGTCGGAAACATCGACTATGCCGAAGCACACGAAGGCTATAGCGGCAGCACGGGCGGCTTCTCTGTGTCAGCGAACACCAAAGAGCTGATTGAATCCGAGGTGAAGCGGTTTATCCAAGAAGGTTCTGATACAGCGATGAAGCTTCTCAAAGATCACCAAGACGAGTGGGAGCGTCTGGCGCAGGGCTTGCTGGAGTACGAAACCCTCACTGGCGAAGAGATCGAGCGCGTTATACGCGGCGAGCCTCCGCATGCTAATGACGATGATACAACGCCTGATGATGGCAACGCGCCTAGCGTCACCGCCATTCCCAAAACCAAGCCAAGAAATAAGCCAGATGATGGCGGGCTTGAACCAGAGCCAAGCGCCTAAGCACCAGCATACAAGATGATTGAAGCCCCGGGGTCAGATACTGGCCTCGGGGTTTTCTTTTGGGGGGTGATCCTTGTGAGGGGCAGGAACGCGTCGAATCTGTTGACCTGCATGGCCCAAGCGAAACGCCCTACACCACAGGCCTGAGCGACATAATCACAGCCAAGTATACGTTGGTACGCAATTTCGTTTCCGAAATGAAACAACCCTGCGACTCTCCGACGCAACAGGTGTGGGAAATGTCGGAATCGCGACCTTTGATTATGCGAACTCACGTTATTACCGAATTCAGATATATTGCGTTTGCTGCTGAGACAGGGAATCCCATGGGTTACAAAACTGACATCGAAATCGCTCGCGAAGCGAAAAAACAATCGATCCAAGAGATCGGTGCGAAAATTGGCATAGAAAGCAAAGATTTGCTGCCCTATGGCCATGACAAAGCAAAAGTTAGCCAAGAGTTCATCAACTCTGTGCAAGGCAAAGAAGATGGTAAGCTGATCCTTGTGACAGCGATCAATCCAACGCCAGCAGGCGAAGGTAAGACCACGACCACTGTTGGTCTGGGTGACGGCCTGAACGCCATTGGCAAAAATGCCATGGTTTGTATCCGTGAAGCATCATTGGGTCCAAACTTCGGCATGAAGGGTGGCGCAGCAGGCGGCGGTTACGCTCAAGTTGTTCCAATGGAAGAAATGAACCTGCACTTTACAGGTGATTTCCACGCCATCACATCTGCGCATTCACTGCTTTCAGCGATGATTGATAACCACATCTACTGGGGCAACGCCCTAGAGATCGACGTGCGTCGTGTTGTGTGGCGTCGTGTCGTTGACATGAACGATCGCGCCTTGCGTCAGATCACAGCCTCTTTGGGTGGCGTTTCCAACGGTTTCCCGAACGAATCTGGCTTTGACATCACTGTTGCATCAGAAGTTATGGCGATCCTTTGCCTGTCTCTGAACCTGAAAGATCTGCAGAAACGCCTGGGCGACATCATCGTTGCTTATCGTCGGGATCGTACACCTGTTTACTGCCGCGACATCAAAGCAGATGGCGCTATGACCGTTTTGCTAAAAGACGCGATGCAGCCTAACTTGGTTCAAACTCTGGAAAACAATCCGGCGTTTGTACACGGTGGCCCATTCGCGAACATCGCACACGGCTGTAACTCGGTTATCGCAACCACTACTGCGTTGAAACTGGCGGACTATGTTGTGACCGAAGCAGGCTTTGGTGCCGACTTGGGTGCAGAAAAGTTCATGAACATCAAATGCCGTAAAGCAGGCCTCGCGCCTTCGGCTGTTGTTCTTGTTGCGACTGTTCGTGCCATGAAGATGAACGGCGGCGTTGCCAAAGCTGATCTGGGTGCGGAAAACGTCGATGCTGTGAACAACGGCTGTTCCAACCTGGGTCGCCACATCGAGAACATCAAATCTTTCGGTGTTCCGGTGGTTGTCGCCATCAACCATTTTGTCACTGACACCGATGCCGAAGTTCAGGCGGTCAAGGATTACGCAGCAACCCACGGTGTCGAAGCGGTTCTGTCGCGTCACTGGGAACTGGGGTCGGAAGGCTCTGCGCCGCTGGCTGAGAAAATTGTGGAAATCGTCGAATCGGGTTCCGCGAACTTTGCACCGATCTATCCTGATGACATGCCGCTGTTCGAGAAAATCGAAACCATCGCCAAGCGCATCTATCGGGCAGACGAAGTTCTGGCGGACACCAAGATCCGCAACCAGTTGAAAGAATGGGAAGCCGCCGGAAATGGCAACTTGCCGGTCTGTATGGCGAAAACGCAGTATTCGTTCTCGACTGATCCAACCCTGCGCGGCGCGCCGGTTGGCCATTCGGTTCCAGTTCGCGAAGTGCGCCTGTCTGCGGGTGCTGGTTTCATCGTCGCAGTCTGCGGCGAGATCATGACCATGCCGGGTCTGCCGCGCAAACCGGCTGCTGAAACCATCGGTTTGAATGACGCAGGCGAAATCGAAGGCTTGTTCTAAGCGACGAAATAAGATTTCTGCGGCCCGGTACATCCGGGCCGCAGGAGATTTGAAATGCCCCCTCTGATACCCCCTCACGCGTGCGGTTCGATGCAGGATCTGCGAGTCGAAATCGACAAGCTTGATCATCATCTGATTGACCTTCTGGTGACCCGATCCGGTTATATTGACCGGGCGG
>CAXIAD010000025.1:0-36141 GCA_964021645.1 uncultured Cognatishimia sp.
CTTTGTCCGCCTGCGCGCGTAATTTGCCCCGCGACGCCGCCGTCAGCGCAGTTTCGCTGCCGGAGAAAAACGCCGACAACACTAGCAAGGCCAAAATTGACCCGGATGTGATCCAGAATGTGGAATCCAATGTCAAAGATGTGATTTCCATCGCTCAGACGCTCCTTCTATTAAACAGGGTTATGGGGTGCACGGGCGCGGCAATCAAGGGATCACACAGTATGAGAGTTGTCGATCTGGGTATTCTTGACTTGCCTTTGATGATTTTTGGCGGACCATATTCCAATCTACAGGCGCTTTTGGCGCTCAAAGCCGTGGCCGCAGAGCAAAATATCGCAAGATCCCAAATGATTTGTACTGGCGATAGTGTGGCCTACTGTGCCGATCCGGCAGATACCGTTGCGCATTTGCGGGGCTTTGGCTGTCCGGTGGTGGCGGGAAATGTCGAAAAACAACTTGCGGAAAATGCGCTTGATTGCGGATGCGGGTTTGAACAAAACAGCACATGCGACCGGCTCTCCGCCGGTTGGTTTGCCCATGCCGATACCGCCATTGATGCCGAAGCACGCGCATGGATGGCAACATTGCCTGATGTGGCGATCTTCACGCAGGCGGGCAAACGGTTTGCCGTCATTCATGGTGGTGTCACTGATGTCAGCCGGTTCATCTGGTCAAATTCGCCAGAAGATGTGTTTCTTGAAGAGATTGCCGCCTTGAACGCGCTCGTTGGTCCCATTGACGGCATTCTGGCAGGCCACAGTGGCATCGGGTTTCAGCGTCAGATTGCAGACACTATTTGGATCAACGCGGGTGTTATTGGCATGCCAGCAAATAATGGGGAACCGTACACCCAATATGCGTTGCTGACAGCGGGGCAGGCCGACATCAAATCCCTAAATTATGACCATGAACAAGCAGCCGCAGAGATGAAACACGCAGGCCTTACTCAGGGGTATCACACCGCGTTGATTGATGGGCATTGGCCCTCCGAAGACGTGCTACCACCCACGTTGCGCCGGGATTTTGAGCCAACTTAATACGGATACTGCCCAAGGTATGGTGCCTTAGTCCTCATCGCGCGCCAAGGGGTGATGATCCAACACCAGATCCTTTAGCCGCTCATCCAGAACATGAGTGTAAATCTCTGTTGTGGCCACATCCGCATGTCCCAGCAGGGTCTGAATGGATCGCAAGTCAGCCCCATTTGCCAACAGATGCGTGGCAAAGGCATGGCGCAAGGTATGCGGTGTTACCTTGCCGGGGGAAACCCCGCCCAGCACGGCAAGCTCTTTGATCAATAGATAGAACCGATGCCGTGTCAAATGCCCCAATTTCCCCCGCGAGGGGAATAAAAACCGCGAGTCGGGCACGCCTTTGACACGCGCGCGGTCTTGCTGAATTTCGCGCGCCTTTAGCCACTCGCGCAATGTTGTGCGCGCATCTGGTGACAGTGGCACCATGCGCTCTTTGCCACCCTTGCCTGCGATCAATAACATGCGCGGATCACCCAATGCGGCGGCAACGGGCAGCGATACCAACTCTGTGACACGCATTCCCGTGGCATATAACAATTCGATCAAACAGACATTGCGCGCGCGATCAAAGGTGTTGCGCCCCGAATTGCGCGCGGCATCAATCAACTGATCGACCTCGGCAACTTCCAATGTTTTTGGCAGGCGTTTGTCGCGCCCCGGCCCCTTAATCTGGATCGCCGGATTTGTTGTGCGCCAACCTTCGTCAAAACTAAACCGGAACAATTGCTTGATCGCAGACAGACGCCGCGCGCGGGTTGATTTGGCCAATCCAATGTCATTGCAATGGATCAGATAGGCTTCGATCTTATCACGGTCCGCTTGCTCAAAATCTGACCCCGCGGCCCCCAACCATTCCGAAAAATCCTTAAGATCCCGCGCATAGGCCAACTGTGTATTTGTCGCGGCCCCCACTTCGGCTGCTTGTGCTTCTAAAAAGGTGCTGATCCAACGCATACTGTTCATCAGAGTTTGCGCTCCAAAATCAGGATCTGCAAGGCGGCCCGCCGCGCTGTTTCCTCCAACCCCACAGCCCGCAATGTGGCCAGCGCGTCGGTCTGCGCGCGCAAATCCCCGTTGGCTCCCTCAGACAGTAAAATCATTGCGCGCAAGATAACCTCGCCCAGCTGACCCAGCGCCAGATGCGTCGATAACGACTGTGGCACGCCAGCACTGTGAAACGCATCAGAAACTGCCTGCGCCTGTGCATTTGGGGCTGCAACCGCTGGCGTGCCTGTTGCGATGCCCGACAGGAAATCATCAGGCCGTGTCAGGGCCGCAGCCTCATAATCATCTGACAATAGCGCGATTTTATAGGCAATATCACCCGCGACTCCGGTCAACTTTGCCTGCAACAATGCCGCGCCAAACAGGTTGGCAAACCGCACCTCTAGTCGCGCCTGTTGCATCGCTTGCCATGCGGCGGGCAAAGTAGCGGCAATGTCGTCACCATCCCCCGCACTCAGGGCTTGATCTAACTCTTGGATGGCATCCACGCGGTCCCAGATCATTCCTGACGCTGCTGGCAGGCGTTCTGTATATATCCCCAGCAATCTGTTTCCGGGCAAGGCCCCCGTGCGCGCCAATCGCTCTGCTGCCTCAAGTTGGGCCTTCCAACCTGCCGTGCTGCGCAGATCGGCATGGGTGAATTGCAAAGGCAGGGAGGTCGTGGGATAGGTCTCGCCAATCGCCTCATATAGCCGGTACAGCAGGGGAGTCGCCTCTGTCGCCGCAAACAACAGCGGCTCACCGGCAAACAGCTCCGGGTCCAGATATCGTTGCAATAGCGCGTGTTCTTCGCCGCTAACCAATTTCAACGCATTTGCAGTTTCCAGCGTTAGGGCAGCCCCGCGCCAATCGCCGCTACGCGCTGTGCAAAAAACACGGGTCGCATAATTTGGTGCCAGTCGCGGCGTTTCAGCCAGCAAATCGCAAGCACGGCTTTCTTGGCCCATCAACAAAGTGACATCGAACCAACGTGAAAACAAATCGGGTGTTGAGACACCCGCATGTTGCATCAATGCATTTGCCTGCTCAAGCGCGCCCAACTCGACCAACTTGTCGATCCGCGCTAGCAGCAACCCGTCCTGACCTTGGGCATCTTGTGGCGGATTGGTTTCCGCCAATAACAGCGTGTAAAGCAATGCCTGCAAGGCAGGTAAATCGCCCGCATGCAGGTTTGCGATCAAATATGTCAACACACTGGTCGGGCTTGATTGCCATAAATCCGCAGGTAATCCAGTGATTGACCTTGGTAATAAACCAACCCCGCCACGGCCCTCATCTGACAGAGGGGTCACAGATATCATCGGCACATTGACCGAATCCGTGATGGGAGTTTCCTCATAGGGCAGCGCCATTTCCAGCGTGACGGTTGGCGTCTGTGACAACCAATCAATGGCCGTTAACGGCTCATTCGCCTGCAAACTCTGGGGCATCCAGATCACCGCACTGATCAGTCCGCCCAGTAGAGTTGCGCATTTTTGGTGCTTATCCGGCATTCAGAATTACCGGTTCCCGAATTTCTTGGCTAGGAGCTGAAAAATCAGCCCCAAACAAGGGTCCTACATAGGCATATCCAATCAGCCCAATCGAGGCCAAAAACACCAGTATCAATAAGACCCGAATTACTCTGCCCATGCGCTTCCCCAATTTTTGCCTGCTCTTTTTCAACAACATATAGCTGGCATTTTCTCCGAGATCACGTCATTCAATGCGCAAAGGTTTATTTTGGGCGGTGCATGGCCGATTAATTGGTACAATGCGCTGCATTTGGACGGAAGATGCAGGTGAAACTAAAGAAAACGGTTGTTCTGGTCGGTATGATGGGGGCCGGGAAAACGGCGGTGGGCAAGGCCCTCGCCGAGCGATTGAATGCGCCTTTCCTTGATTCCGATGCGGAAATTGCGCGGGCTGCAAACATGAGCATCGCTGAGATTTTTGCCAGAGACGGAGAGCCGTTCTTTCGCCGCAAAGAGACGCAGGTCATCGAGCGCTTGCTTAAAGAAGAAATCGGCGTTTTGTCCACAGGTGGCGGCGCGTTTCTGTCCCAAACCAATCGCGACATCATTTCTCAAAACGGCGTTGCGGTCTGTCTGGATGCGGATTTGTCGCTGCTTTGGCAACGGGTGCGTCACAAAGACAGCCGCCCCCTGTTGCGCACCTCCAATCCACGCGAAACCTTAAAAGAGATATTTGAGGCCCGCGTTCCCATCTATGCCTTGGCGCAGTTATCAGTGAGGGCGCTGCCAAGCTATTCGATTGAGGAAATGGCAGAGAGGGTCGAGACAGCCCTGCTAACACGACCAGATGTTTTGGAGCAGATGACATGATGGAAACTGTGCACGTCGGCCTTGAGGGGCGCGCCTATGACATTCATATCGGAACCGGGCTTTTGGCCCGTTCCGGCGAATTTATCTCGCAAATCACCTCCCGTAAACGTGTGGCCGTTGTGACCGATGCCAATGTCGCCGCATTGCATCTTGATGCGCTGCGCGAGGGGTTGGCTGCGGCTGGTATCCAGATGGAGGCCTTAGTACTGCCCGCCGGAGAGGCGACCAAAAGCTGGCCGCATTTTGAACGCACCGTAGAATGGCTGCTGGAGCAGAAAGTGGAGCGTCAGGACATCGTCATCGCCTTTGGTGGTGGTGTTATCGGTGATCTGACAGGGTTTGCGGCTGCGGTTTTGCGCCGTGGGGTCGCATTCGTGCAAATCCCAACTTCATTATTGGCCCAAGTCGATAGCTCAGTTGGCGGCAAAACTGGGATCAATGCGCCGCAGGGTAAAAACCTGATTGGTGCCTTTCACCAACCATCCTTGGTATTGGCCGATATTGATGTGCTTGGCACACTGACTCCACGTGATTTTCTATCAGGCTATGGCGAGGTGGTGAAATACGGGCTGCTCGGGGACGAAGAATTTTTCTGCTGGCTTGAGGAGCACGGCCCTGGCTTGGCACAAGGCGAGGTTGGCGCGCGAATTGCTGCGGTAAAACGATCCTGCGAGATGAAAGCCGATATCGTTGTGCGCGATGAAACAGAGCAGGGGGATCGGGCGTTATTGAACCTTGGCCACACGTTCTGTCATGCCCTTGAGGCCGCGACCGGATATTCGGATCGGTTGTTGCACGGCGAAGGGGTGGCCATTGGTTGTGCCTTGGCGTTTGAGGTATCTGCGCGCTTGGGGCTTTGTGCGCAAGAATCCCCCAGTCGCGTACGTGCCCACCTTAAGTCGATGGGAATGAAGACGGATTTGTCTGATATTTCAGGCTCGTTACCTTCGGCAGAGGAGCTGTTAAGCCTGATGGGGCAAGACAAAAAAGTGGTTGATGGCAAGTTGCGTTTCATCATGGCCCGCGCGATCGGGGATGCTTTTGTCACCTCTGATGTGGCGCGCGATGTTGTGTTGAGCGTTCTGCAAGATGCACTGGACGAGTGTTAAACATTGAAACAGGCCGTCCCAAACCCCCATCGAGGGAGTTTGGGACGGCTCTGCACGCGGCGCGTCCAGAGGGCGCGTGAGGAACCGTCGAGATCATTTTTGATTGATTGAATTGACGAGAGTGTGAAGAGCGCGACTTTGAGGTTTCAGCGTTACCGGTGGTTTCGACTGCGCGTACCATATGCTGAATGTAGCAATTATGCTGCGTGCATAAGTATCATCCGCGCTGAAACGTCACGATTGATGTATGATTTTTTAGGGGGGCGGACCTCTACAAATCTAGCAACGATTTGTAGAGGTCGAATTTGATTTTACGCCAAAGCTTAGAACGGGATTTCATCATCCAGATCACGTGAGCCACCGCTTTGGCCGCCACTTTGTGAGCCGCCGCCATAGCCACCGCCCTGATTGCCGCCTTGACCACCACCTTGGCCGCCGCCGCCCTGGTTGCTGTCATAGCCGCCGCCACCGTAACCGCCACCTTGTGAGCCGCCACCGCTGCCGCCGCCATCGCCACCACTGCGACCGTCAAGCATGGTCAGTGTGCCGCCAAACCCTTGCAGCACGATTTCAGTTGAGTAGCGGTCGTTACCGGATTGATCCTGCCATTTACGCGTCTGCAACTGGCCCTCAACATAGACCTTGGAGCCCTTGCGCAGATACTGCTCGCAGACCCGCACAAGGCCCTCGGTGAAGATCGCAACCGTGTGCCATTCCGTACGTTCACGGCGCTCACCAGTGCTGCGATCTTTCCAGTTTTCACTGGTCGCAATGCGCAGGTTGCAGACTTTGCCACCGTTTTGGAATGTGCGCACCTCGGGATCGGCACCCAAATTCCCAATGATCATGACTTTGTTCAGCGATCCGGCCATCGTATTTCCCTCAGAATCTAGTTTTGATTTGGGACAGCTTACACCATTGCGGCGGGGTGAAGGGAAGGTAAAACTGATCAATCTTGCCTGATTACTCCCTCGGCGACCCTTCCAGGGCGCACAAACCGCAAGCAGCTTCTTGCCCAACGTAATAAACGCGCATCTCAAACTGGAAAAACCAATCAATGGCGCTATATTACGCTCAAAGGTCGCCGCAACAGCAAGGTGGCGGAAACAAAAGATAGGGCAGCAAATATGAAGACGGTTTTTGGCAGCTTAGCCATAGCGGTTTTTTCGGCAACAGTATTTGCAGGACTTGGACCAGCAACCGCGGGGGATTTATTTTCCGCATCAAAATCCAAATCATTCAAATCCAAAACACGGGTTTTGGACACGCGCGCCTCCCAGCAATACAACGGCTCCGTGCGGCTAAAACCTGTTCAGGTGATCACCCCGACCAAATGGGGCGTTCAGGGCTATGATGGCAAATACAATGGCCCCTATCTGGATTTGGCCCGCTCCGCTGCCCTGCGCCACGGCGTTCCTGTGGATTTATTTCTGCGTCTTGTGCAGCAAGAATCTGGTTGGAACGCCAATGCCAAATCCCACAAAGGCGCAATGGGTCTTGCGCAGTTAATGCCCCAAACTGCTGCCTTTCTGGGTGTCGATGCCCAGGTTCCTGAGCAAAACCTAGAGGGTGGCGCGCGCTATCTCGTGCAGCAATATAAGAAGTTCGGCTCGTGGCGTTTGGCCTTGGCAGCCTATAACGCAGGCCCCGCGGCAGTTGAAAAATACGGTGGCGTGCCGCCCTATTCAGAAACCCAGAATTACGTCAAAATCATCTGGGGTAGCTAAGCTTACCTTACCTCAGTCACGCATGTTTTCATGGCGATATCAGGCCAACTTGGCCGCGTATAAGCCCCAGGTTTCATTCAAATTTGCTGTGTTTATATGCCGTGAAAATTGCGTAACCCCAAGTGGTTCATTGAATCGTTACGCCTTCATGCAAAACCTTATCCCAAGCACGATTAGCATCTTGGGGCCACACTCACGGAAATCGGTTCCGGATCTGATCGTCTTGCCATTCATCACGGTGTTTTAGTGATGAATGGCAAACTAGGGTTGGTAATGAGTATCGGGCGCCGCTTGCGGCGCCCTGTTTCCGTGCTTTTGGTCGTTACTCAGCCGCGATTTTAATAACCGGGGTCATTTCTTGCAGAACTTTGTCTGGCAAATGACATTTGACCTGATGATCGTCGCCAAGATTCCTGACTGGCGGCATCTGCGTATCACACAACCCGCCTTCAACCTTGTATTTCCAACGACAACGCGTCTGGAATGGGCAACCGGGCGGTGGGTTCATCGCTGATGGGATGTCACCTTCCAATACGATATGCTCTTTTTGCACCTTGGTATCAGCGATAGGCACGGCTGACAGCAATGCTTCCGTATAGGGATGATAGGGCGGCGAGAACACCTGATCCGTGGTACCCATTTCGACCACATGGCCCAGATACATCACCATCACCCGATCACTCAGATACCGCACAATCGACAAATCGTGGCTGATGAACAGCAGCGTGGTTTTATGTTCGCGCTGAATTTCCATCAACAGATCGGTGACCGCGGCCTGCACAGACACATCCAAGGCCGACACAGGTTCATCCGCAACAACAATTCGCGCATCGCCAGCAAAGGCGCGCGCAATGCCCACCCGTTGCTTTTGACCACCAGACAATTGGCGTGGCATCCGGTCACCAAACTCACGCGGGAGTTTAACCAGATCCAACAACTCAAGCATCCGCTCACGCCGCGCGGCATCACTGTCGCCTATGCCAAAGATTTCCAGTGCACGGATGATTTGCCGACCCACGGTCATAGAAGGATTCAGCGTATCAAACGGGTTTTGGAATACCATCTGAACATCGGCCACCGTCTTTGTATTCCGCTCTTCAATCGGCGTCTTTTCGATGTTTTGACCGTCCAGCAGGATCTCGCCGTCGGTCGCGGTCTCAAGCCCCATCAATACCTTAGCAAAGGTGGATTTACCGCAACCGGATTCCCCCACGATGGCCAGAGTCTCAGACTCGCGCGCTTCAAACGTCAGGGTTTCGTTGGCCTTAACCACCTTGGTTTCCCCACCAAACAGCGCATTTGCCGAAACCTCATAGTATTTCTTGAGGTTCTTCATCGACAGAACAACTTCGCCAATCTCGCCTTTTTCCTTCTTATCGGCAACGGTTAGCGGCGCGTTCCAATCAATCTGTTGATAGCGCGCACAACGTGTGTGATGGCGATCATTGTCCGGCACTGGTTCCATCATGATCTCACCGACATCGCAGGTGCCAGCCTCAAAATAATCGCAGCGCGGGCCAAAGTTACAGCCGGTAGGCCGTTCGTGGGGCAGGGGGAAGTTCCCCGGAATCGCCACCAAAGGATGGCTGTTTTTATCCGCACCTGGCAACGGGATCGACCGGAACAACGCCTGCGTATAAGGGTGCTGCATCTTGTCAAACACATCCTCAATGCTGCCCCGTTCCACGGCCTCACCAGAATACATTACACAAATCCGGTCGCATGTTTCCAACACCAGACCTAGGTTGTGACTGATAAACAGCATCGAGGTGCCGTATTTTTTGCCCAGATCTTTGACAAGCGCGACAACCGCTGCCTCAACCGTCACATCCAGCGCCGTTGTAGGCTCATCCAAAATCAACAAGGCAGGCTTTGACATCAACGCCATCGCGATCACGATCCGCTGTTGCTGACCACCTGACAATTGGTGCGGATATGATTTCAATATCCGCTCGGGGTCGGGCAGCTTTACATCCGTAACCACCTCAAGCGCGCGTTTGTACGCCTCTTCCTCAGTGACCCCTTCATGGATCATCGGTACTTCCATCAGCTGCTGACCGACACGCATCGCCGGGTTCAGACTGGCCATTGGCTCCTGATAGATCATCGCGATTTCATTACCGCGCACATCGCGCAGCTCTTCGTCAGACATCTCTGCCAGATCGCGACCCTTGAACTTGATTGACCCGCCAACAACGCGGCCATTCTTGCCTAAATCCTGCATCACCCCAAGGGCAACCGTGGATTTACCACAACCTGATTCACCCACAAGACCCACTGCCTCACCGGGTTGCACAGTGACCGAAAAATCCATCACCGCAGGAATTTCCTGCAAGCGCGTGAAAAACGAAATTGAAAGCTTATCAATCTCTAAAATCGGGCCTTCATAATCGACTATCTTTGTCATTCATCTTCTCCCTTAAGGGGCCGGAAGAGCGTGCTTGCAGTGCAGGGCAGGGCCGGAATTCGGGGGCTCGTATTCACAGATACGGGGCCGTCGTTTTCTGTCCCTTGCGTTTCCCTGTAATCATTCACGCCTTTCTGTCCGGTTGCTTTATTCTGTGGTGCATTCTGTGCCGTATGTGCGGGGCCACCCATTGGGCCGCCCCGCATCAACATCAGTCTCGCAATGATTCCTCACGCAGGCCGTCCGCCAGCAGGTTCAAACCCAGAACCAAACTTAGCAGCGAAAGCGCGGGCGGCAGAGCCGGGTGCAGATAGATCGACAACAGCTTGCGCCCTTCGTTGATCGTGCTGCCCCAATCCGGGCTTTCAGACGACAGACCCAGACCAAAGAACCCGAGAGTACCCAGTAGAATGGTCGTGTACCCAATGCGCAGGCAGAAATCGACGATCAGCGGGCCACGTGCGTTAGGCAGGATTTCCCACAGCATGATGTACCAAGTGCCCTCACCACGGGTTTGCGCCGCAGCCACATAATCGCGTGTTTTGATGTCCAGCGTCAGGCCACGCACAATCCGAAAGATTGTCGGCGAGTTCACAAAAACCACAGCAACAAAGATCACAAGGATCGTCGGCTCCATGTTTTTAGCGTCCAACCATGCAGGCATAAAGTCGATGACCGTACCCGGCGTGCTGATCATTGAGAAATAGAACCACAAACCAAACACGGCGGCGATGCTCAGATACAGGTTCCGTTTTTGCGGAATGACCTGATATCTTGAGTTGATCAGCACCATCACAAAGGCAACAGGCATCACAAAGATCACCGCAGCCATATAAACAGGCATGCCCGTTGCTACGATCTCTGGTGTGACCAGAAGATAGAACAGCAGGATAACCGGAAAGGCGAGGATCAGGTTGGCAAGGAACGACAGGAACGTATCCAGCTTGCCACCGTAATAGCCAGCAGGCAGGCCCAGCGTGACCCCAACCATAAAGGCAAAGAGCGTTGCAAATGGCGCGATCTTGATCACGATCCAGCTGCCCTTGATCACCCGACTAAACACATCGCGTGCAAGGTTATCCCCGCCAAGCAGGTAATACGGGTAATCCCCGGCCTCGGCCCCGCGCAGCGGCGTGCCCGGCACTTTGTTCTTCATGCCAGAGACTTGTTGCAGCACGTCATGTGTGACGATCATGTCCAAGGGTCCACCAAACAAGGCTGTGAAGACCCAGAACATCACCATCGCAAAGCCGATCATACCGACCGTACTGTCAAACAGTTTTCCGTATAGGCCAAGCTTACGTTTGAACGTAATCGACAGGCCAAATGTGACAACTAACGCAATCCAGACAGGCGTGAGCAAGCCAAGAATGCGGACGAAAATTTCTAGTCCGTTAAGCGGTTCCATATGCTTCCCCTCCCTATGATACGCTAATACGTGGGTTCAGATAGACATAGCCGATGTCAGACACCAACTGGGTCACAAGAACCACGAAGACAGATACAACAGACACACCAAGCAGCAGCTCAATGTCATTGTTACCCGCCGCTTGAACAAGCACCCAACCAAAACCTTTGTAGTTAAACAAAGTTTCGGTGATGACCACGCCGTTCAGCAGATAAGGAAACTGCAACATGATGATCGTGAATGGGGCGATCAGCGCATTGCGCAGAGCGTGCTTCACAACGATGTTGCGGAAACTCACACCCTTTAGACGCGCGGTACGGATGTACTGTGCTGTCATGACTTCGGCCATCGAGGCCCGCGTCATACGTGCGATATAGCCAATGCCATATAGGCCAATGGTTAACACCGGCAGGGTGAAATTCTCCCAGTTGGCGCTTTCCATGGCAGATGTCGCGGTGCCTTTGAAAAACTTTAACCCCACAGCAGAGGAGGCAAAGACCGCGATTAAAACAACACCAGACACATATTCAGGCGTGGCAGAGGTGGCGATCGAAAACGTCGACAGCACCCGGTCCGTCTTGGACCCTTCGCGCATGCCCGAAACCACACCAACGATCAGCGCGACAGGGATCATGGTGATCAAAACCCACATCATCAACTTACCAGTTAGCGCCAGACGGGTGCCAATGATTTTGGATGCCGGTTCTTTGAACTGGGTAGAATATCCCCAATGCCCTTGCAGAATGCCGCAGAAATTCGGGCTGTCTTCGGGGGCGATGCCGGGATAGATGCAGCGACCCGTCACATCGACCGTGCCGTCATCCTTTTCCACTGTGTGCCGATAGCTTGGGATAACTCCCAGCCATTCCGCATATTTGACCGGAATGGGTTGCAGATAGCCTCTGGTTTCCAAATAGCTTGCAACCGCCTCATCTGACATCCTGAAATTCCCCTGCGATTTCGCAAGCTTTTCAAGGTTCGGATAAAGGTTGGTCATAATAAAAACGATGAACGTCAGGCATAATGCCGTAAGGATCATCACCGCCAATCTTCGAAGTATAAACAGTCCCATGTATTCCCCTGTCGGTCTGCTTTGCGCTTAACTCCGGGCGCAAGCATGTTTTTGTCGGCCGATATTGTTACGTGCCGTTATGTAGTATCGCGGGCATAACTAATGCATCGCGGTATCAGAGAGCTCTCACCGAAAACCCGTTTCGATTAACCAACCGCATTTGAGGGTCGGATTTGGGATCTTCTGGCATCTTCGCTCTCCCTATTTGTCGTATCGGTGGTTCTGCCCGGAAATTTTCCAGAAATCTGTTAGACTTCTTCACAAAACATCAACGCGGATACGTTAAGACCCATTCGGCACCATATTGACCTACCCGTCAACATTGGTGTTCGGCATAATTGTGAAAAAAAACGACATCTCAGAAAAAGAAAAATGACGTTTTCAACCCTCAGTTGGCAAAATTCATGATTTCCAGACATGAAAACCCTGCAAGCACTACCGACCTTGCGGGTGGGCCAATTTTCGCAGCTGACTTGGTGTCATTCCTGAATGGTTCTGAATAAAGCGGGTGAAATAGGCTGCACTGCCAAAACCCAGCGTCTCTGCCAGGGTTTTGATCGCCACATCCTCTTGGCTCAATAGCTCCCTTGCGCGTGAAAACGTGCAGTGGCTAATGATATCCGCCGCCGACATGCCCGAGCTTTGCTTGCAAACGCGGGCTAAATGGGTTGCCGTGATATCCAATTGTTCGGCATAGTCCGCCGCATTCCACCCGTTGCCCAAATTATTGGCCAGCAGATCGCAAAACCGGTGGGTTAACCGCTCCGCAGCAGAGGCCCGCTTGGCATCCTCAGCAGATAGCAATTGGCGGCGCAACCAAATCGAAATCAACGCGGCCTGCGCTGTCATCGCTTCTGGAATAAAGGCGCGCTGCTGGTCGGTTTCACGTCGCATGGTGTCAAACAGGCTGGTTAACTCACTTTGATGCATGGTGTCTTGCACACGCACATGTTGCGCGCGTTCCGGCCAAATCACACGCCCGTCATTGGGCACAATCAGCGCCTGTCCCAGCATTTGACGCTGCGCATCCAACGCAAATATTTTCCCCGCAGGCACAAACACCGCATTATGCGCCCCCAACCCGCGACGCACCCCATGCAGCACAATCCGCCCCTGACCGCGCGTCACCCACAGCAACAGATGATCCCGCCGCACATGCAGGGTCTCCAGACGCATCGCCTGATCCTGCGCCAGTTGCGCCAAGGTCATCAATTCAATGGGCGAGCTTTCGGGCATTTTGCCTCCAATTGCGCGTTTTAGACAATATTGCCGTGGTTGATCGTCAAATATATATCAATTTGGTTCGATATGTCCAACCCAAGATCGCATCAGGATGGCGAAACAGGCCGCCATTCCTTCATTTTGGACCGAAACCATGTGCGCTGACGTTTGGCAAATTGCCGTGTTGCAATCGTGGCCCGATCAATCGCTGTTTCAAGGTCAACCTCACCTTTCAGATGCGCCATCAACTCCGGCGCACCAATGGCTTTTGAGGATAAATGATCCGGCGACCAGCTCTCAAAATTGCGCTCTGCTTCCTGCATTGCACCGCCTTCAATCATCATTTGAAACCGCCGTGCAATGCGTTCATTCAGCCAGTCTTTGTCCGTATCAAACACCACGGGAAAGCTGTCCTGAACGGGCAATATCGGGGCAGGGGTCGCATCCTGCCAGCTTGCCAATCCGCGCCCCGTTGCTTGCTGCACTTCCCACGCGCGCTGCACTCGCATCGGGTTTAACACATCGATTCGCGCCCGCGTATCGGCATCAATCGCTTGTAAAAGGGCCTCAAACCCTTCGTCGCGCACCCGCGAATCTGCCAATTTTCGAATATCTGCGGGGGTGGCTGGAATCTCCGCCAAACCGGCCGTTAGCGCCTGAAAATACAGCCCCGTTCCCCCCGTAATGATCAGGCGTTGCCCCGCTTGCAACAGGGCGTTCACTTCACGCAACCAATGCCCAACCGAATAGGGTGCATCCCCTGCAATGTGGCCATACAAGGCGTGCGGCGCGTGTTTTTCATCCTCAATCGAGGGGCGCGCTGTCAAAACCCGCCAGTTTGCAAACACCTGAATCGCGTCTGCATTGACGATAACCCCGCCCTGATCTGCCGCAATCTCCAACGCCAAGGCGCTTTTACCGCTGGCGGTGGGGCCGGCGATCAAAACATGGGTTTCCGGGGATAAATCCCGCATAAGTTGTTGGTTTTTCATCCGTTAGCGGTGCCAATCCTGCATCTGATCTCATTTACCCTCATATCGCGCATTGAACCCA
Organism: uncultured Cognatishimia sp.; assembly: GCA_964021645.1. GTDB lineage: Bacteria > Pseudomonadota > Alphaproteobacteria > Rhodobacterales > Rhodobacteraceae > CANLDA01. The sequence goes on from CAXIAD010000025.1 coordinate 14,361, forward strand.
ACCGTGTTTTCCGACATTTTGCGCGTAACCCTAATTCTTTGTACAGACGGAGTGCAACATGACCGATGCCGACCCCGAGGCAGAAACCACCTTTAAGCGGGTGATGTTGAAGATTTCAGGAGAGGCATTGATGGGCGATGGGAGCTACGGCCTCAATCCGCCCACTGTCCAGCGAATCGCCGAAGAGGTGAAATCGGTGCATGATCTTGGCGTTGAGATCTGCATGGTCATCGGCGGCGGCAATATCTTTCGTGGTCTCCAAGGTTCTGCCCAAGGTATGGAGCGCACCACTGCTGACTATATGGGCATGCTCGCCACGGTGATGAACGCATTGGCGATGCAATCCGCCCTTGAGGAACTGGGTGTTTTCACCCGCGTGATTTCAGCCATTCCCATGGATCAGGTTTGCGAGCCCTACATTCGCCGCCGCGCTGTGCGCCACCTTGAGAAAAAGCGGGTGTGCATTTTTGCCGCGGGCACTGGCAACCCTTATTTTACAACCGATACAGCGGCCACTCTGCGTGCCAACGAGATGACCTGTGAGGCGATCTTTAAGGGCACTAAAGTTGACGGCGTCTACGACAAAGACCCCGAGAAACATGCCGACGCCGTGCGCTATGACACTGTCAGCTATGACGATGTGCTGGCCAAACGTCTGGGCGTCATGGATGCCAGCGCCATCGCTTTGGCGCGTGACAACAACCTTCCGATTATTGTGTTTAGTCTGGATGAGCCCGGCGGCTTCCGGGGTATCCTTGCGGGCAAGGGCACCTATACAAGGGTCGAATGAACCCGTTAGACTAATCCGTGCAACCGGGGCGCAGATGTCGCAGAAACCACTGCTGATACTGGCCCGAACATAAAAGAGCGAAAGCCATGGCTGACGAAATTGAAATTGATACCGATGACCTGATGCGCCGCATGGATGGGGCAATGGCCAATATGAAAACCGAATTCGCCTCGCTGCGTACGGGCCGCGCCTCGGCCTCAATGCTTGAGCCGATTCAGGTCGATGCTTACGGGCAAAAAACCCCGATCAATCAGGTCGGCACCGTCAACGTACCAGAGCCGCGCATGGTCACCATCAATGTTTGGGACAAAGGCCTGGTTGGCAAAGTTGAAAAGGCCATTCGCGAAAGCGGGCTGGGCATCAACCCACAACTTAACGGCACCATCATCATGCTGCCGATCCCCGAGCTGAACGAAGAGCGCCGTCGTGAACTTGGCAAAGTGGCCGGTCAATACGCCGAAGCCTGCCGTGTGGCGATCCGCAACGTGCGCCGTGATGGTATGGACCAGATCAAAAAGGCTAAAAACGCCGGCATGTCCGAGGATGACCAAAAGGTCTGGGAAGGCGAAGTTCAAGAACTCACTGACACCTACATCAAATCGATCGAAGGTATCGTCGAGAACAAACAAGCCGAGATTATGCAGGTATAACAGTAACATGGCCTCTGAAGATGTGATCGCCAACGGCCCCAAACATGTGGCCATTATTATGGACGGAAACGGGCGTTGGGCGCAGGCCCGTGGCCGTCCCCGTCTGTTTGGCCATCACGCTGGGGCCAAGCGGGTTAAGGAAAACGTGCGCGCCTGTACGGGCCTTGGCGTCAAATACCTGACCATCTTTGGCTTCTCGACGGAAAACTGGCGCCGCACCCAATCCGAGGTCGCGGGCTTGATGAGCTTGTTTCGCCAATACATCCGCAAAGAGGCCCGTGCCCTGCGCGATGAGGGCGTGCGCGTGCGCTTCATCGGGGATCGGGTGAAGTTGGACGATAAACTTGTCGCCTTGATGGATGAGTTGGAACAGATGACCGCCCATAATGACGGCGTTCACCTGACCATTGCCCTCAATTACGGCGGACGAGACGAGGTGGCCCGCGCCACCAAACGTCTTGCGCATGACGTTGCCGCAGGCAGGTTAAACCCTGATAATATAGATGAAGAAACGCTGCCAAAGTATTTAGATACTTATGTTTTACCTGATCCGGACCTCGTGATCCGCACATCAGGTGAAGCGCGCATCTCGAACTTTCTTCTGTGGCAATCGGCCTATGCCGAATACGAATTCATCGACACGCTCTGGCCTGATTTTACCCCGACTGAATTCCGTAAACTTGTCCTGTCCTACAGCAAACGCGAACGCCGTTTTGGCGCGGTCACAGCATGAACGCGCCCCTTACACCCAATCCCAAATGGGGTGATTTGCCCGCGCGCCTTGGCTCTGCGGTTGTGATGGTCATTGTCGGTGCGACCGCGATTTGGCTTGGCGGCATCTGGTTCTTGGCCCTGATGGCAATCGTTGTTTCTGCTATGGTGTGGGAACTTGTGACCATGCTTGATCCCGCTCTTTCAACGGGGCGCAGGTTGGGCCTGGGAATTTCTGCTGGGGTGATGTTGGTGGCGACTGCTTGGGGGGGATTACTGCCCATGTTGTTGATCCCGACCATTCTTGGTGCCGTCCTGATTTCCAAGGATCGGGCCCTTTATGCCAGCTATTGTTTGGCGATCATGTTGGCCTGTTTCTGCCTTTATGCTCTGCGTGATTTGCGTGGGATTAACTGGGTGATCTGGCTGGTTGGCGTTGTTGTTATCACTGATATTGCTGGCTATTTCGTCGGCCGCTTGCTGGGTGGTCCGAAATTTTGGCCTCGTATCAGCCCCAAGAAAACATGGTCCGGCACCGCTGGCGGCTGGCTTGGTGCTGCGATGTTTGGCTATTACCTGTCGGGTGTTGATTTTGCCATATTCAGCGTGCTTGTCGCCTTTGCCTCGCAACTTGGTGACATCGCGGAAAGCGCGATAAAGCGGCGTACAGGCGTTAAAGACAGCTCAAACCTTATTCCCGGCCACGGCGGTTTTCTGGATCGGTTTGATGGCATGATTGCTGCGGCTCTGCTTGTCTGGTTGGTTGGCGCAAGCATCGGTTTGCCCGGTGCCTAAATGCGGGTCTGATCGCGGATTGATGGAGCACACATGAGGCGGATTTCCATTTTTGGTGCCACAGGCTCAATAGGTCAAAACACCATCGACCTGATTTCCCGTGCGCACACAGATTTTCAGGTTGTTGCCCTCACTGGCGGGCGCAATATTGCGCAGTTGGCCAAAGATGCGCGCGCACTAAACGCCGACGTCGCCGTCACTGCCTATCCAGACTTGCTGGAAGATCTGCGTTCAGCCCTTTCTGATTCCGCAACAGAGGTCGCAGCAGGCCCGACTGCTTTGACAGAGGCAGCAGCCCGTCCCGCCGATTGGATCATGTCCGCCATAGTCGGGGCTGCGGGTCTTGCACCCGGGCTTGAGGCGCTAAAGCAAGGCGCGACATTGGCGCTGGCCAACAAAGAATCCCTTGTCACCGCCGGTAGCCTAATGTTGCAAACCGCCAAAATCCATGGCGCGCGCATTCTGCCCGTGGATAGCGAACATTCCGCCGTGTTTCAGGGCCTCGTCGGCGAGGACATGGATGCGGTTGAGCGGATCATCATCACCGCCAGCGGCGGGGCCTTTCGCGATTGCACATTGGAAGAGATGCGCGTTGCCACCCCGCGTCAGGCAATGCAGCATCCCAATTGGTCCATGGGTCAGCGCATCACGATCGACAGCGCCTCTATGTTTAACAAAGCACTTGAGGTCATTGAAACCAAAGAGTTCTTTGGCTGCACACCAGATCAAATTGAGGTTCTGGTGCACCCTGAATCCCTTGTGCATGCACTGGTCGGTTTTAATGACGGTGCCTTAATGGCCCACATTGGCCCCTCTGACATGCGCCACGCCATTGGCTATGCGCTGCACTGGCCCACGCGGCGCAAACTCCCCGTAGAACGGCTTGATCTGGCGCGCATTGGTCAACTCAATTTCAGCGCCCCAGACCTGATCCGCTACCCGGCCCTGCGCCTTGCGCGCGAAGTCATGGCGACAGGCGGCCTAAGTGGTGCCGTCTTTAACGCCGCCAAAGAGCGCGCGCTTGATGGTTTCCTTGCAGGACGCATCGGATTTTTACAGATGGCCGAGGTTGTCGAGCAGGTACTCAATGACCTATGCGCGGATAGTGGCCTTATAAATGCCGGAATGACCCTTGATACCGTGGCCGAAACCGACCATCTGGCACGTATGCGGGCCGATCTGGTCATGACCACATTGCAGAAATAGGACAGGCCTTGGATATTCTCTCGTTTCTTCCCAATCTTGGCAGCTCAATCATGACATTTGTGGCCTTTGTGGTCGCTTTGTCTGTCATCGTCGCCATCCATGAATACGGCCATTATATTGTTGGGCGTTGGTCGGGCATCCATGCGGATGTGTTTTCGCTGGGCTTTGGCCCGGTGCTCTGGTCCCGCCATGACAAGCGCGGCACAAAATGGCAGATCGCCGCCCTTCCTTTTGGCGGCTATGTGAAATTCAAGGGCGACGCCAATGCTGCCAGTGGTAAAGACGGCGAGGCAATGGAGGCTCTTTCAGAAGAAGAGAAACGCAGCACCATGCACGGCGCCCCCCTTTGGGCACGAACCGCCACCGTTGCCGCAGGGCCGATCTTTAACTTCATCCTGTCCATCGTGGTTTTCACCACCATTCTCCTGAGCCAAGGCAAAATCGCGGATGAGTTCTTTGTCGGCGATCTACGCGATCTGCCCCCACCTGCATATGACCTGCAAGTGGGCGACAAACTCCTCTCTATTGATGGCAAAACACTGCCCGCATTGGATGACGGCGTTGCATTTGACCGCCTTATCACCAATTTGCCCGCCCAAAGCCGCCTAGACTACGGCGTGCTGCGCGATGGTGCCTCGCTTACGGTTGACGGCCCGTTCCTCTATCCGCCGATCATCCTGCACGTCTCCCCCCAAAGTGCGGCCTACGCGATTGACCTACAGGTGGGCGATGTCATCACGGCCATCGACGGCACGCAAATTCATGCCTTCCGCGAGCTAAAGTCAGCCGTAGAAGGCGGCGCAGGCAAACCCCTACTGCTAAATATCTGGCGCGCCGGCCAAGAGCTTGAGTTCACCCTGACACCGCGTCGCGTCGATGAGCCCCAAAGCGAAGGCGGATTTGCCACCAACTGGCGCATTGGCATCGGCGGCGGCATGGCCTTTGAGCCGGCCACCCAACCCCTTGGTTTCTCGGAAGCACTAAGCACAGGCGTTGGCCAAACCGGCCTGATCATTCAGGGTTCTCTATCCGGCCTTTACCACATGATCACCGGCGCAATCAGCAGCTGTAACCTGTCTGGTCCTGTTGGCATTGCCCAAACATCTGGAGCCATGGCCAGTCAGGGATTGGATAAATTCATCTGGTTCATCGCCGTGCTTTCCACGGCCATTGGCATGCTAAACCTGTTTCCCGTGCCCATGCTGGATGGCGGCCATCTGGTGTTTTACGCCTACGAGGCCGTTGTGGGCAAACCGCCCAGCGATGGTGCGCTGCGCATTCTAATGTCGATCGGCATCACGCTTGTGCTTGGCTTGATGCTGTTCGGGCTGGCCAACGATCTTTTGTTCTGCCGCTAACGGCAGCGACGTAAAAATGGGGCAGGGCAGAAATTTTGGCCACTGCCCCATTCTTGCCAAATTCCCTGTGTAGATATTCAATATGAGGCCGATAACCGGGCTCGATACTGGATTTATAACTGCCTATCTACCGGAGGACGCGCCATGCAAACAATTCAACACGGATATCAAGCGATCGGCTTACTTGTGTCTATCAATTGGGATCGTTTTTTGTTTCCCACAGCAATTCTCGCGGCCTTGATGACAGCAGCATACCTTGGATCAATTTCCAACTTCTAAGCGTTTGTCACGACGCTAAGAGGCCATATGCGCCTAATTTGACCTAGTTAGTTTTATTCCCACGCCGCGATTGTTCGCTGGCGTGGTTTCGCGTTTTGACAAGGCAACAATATCCCGTTAGTCACAACCTTACTGGGATGTCTTACGGGATTGGGTTATGAGCACCAAAAAAAGGGCGAACGCCCTAAAAAACAGGGGCCAGTTTAAACTGGTTCATGTACTTTCATTTGTTATTTATTCATTGATATCAGCGACTTTGACGGTTTTGCCAGACCGTGCCGAGGCGCAGGATTATCGGTTTACCTCCATTGTGGTGGAAGGGAACCAACGGATTGATCCGGCTGCTATCACCACATATGCAGGAATCGCTCGCGGCCAAAGCGTCACCGCAGGTGAGCTAAATGCCGCTTATCAGCGTGTTATCGCGAGTGGTTTGTTCGAAAAGGTCGAGATTGAACCACGCGGAAATCGCCTTGTGATCAGCGTGGTTGAATATCCGACGATCAACATCATTAACTTTGAGGGGAACGCCCGTATCAAAGACGATGATATGGCAGGTCTCATTCAGTCTAAATCACGCCACGTGCTTAATCCCAAGATTGCAGAAAGCGATGCACAGATTATCGCCGAGGCATATTTGGCCACGGGTCGTTTGGCAGCACGCGTCACACCAAAAATCATCCGCCGCAGTGATAACCGCGCGGATTTGGTCTTTGAGATCTTTGAGGGTGGCACGGTTGAGATCGAGCGGATTAGCTTTGTTGGCAACCAAAAATTCTCTGACCGTCGTTTGCGCCGGATTATGGGCACCAAACAGGCTGGTTGGCTGCGTAAACTGGTCAAAAAGGACACGTTCATCGAAGATCGTGTTGAGTTTGACAAACAGGTTCTGCGCGACTTTTACCTCTCACGCGGCTATGTCGATTTCCGTATTACCAGCGTAAACGCTGAGCTTTCGCGGGAACGGGATGGTTATTTTTTGACGTTCAATGTCGAAGAGGGACAGCAGTTTACATTTGGTGAGATCACCACCGTCAGCGAAGTTGAGGGTGCCGATCAGGAAGAATTCGCCGATAGTTTGAAAATTCGGACCGGCGTTACCTATACGCCTAACCTTGTCGAAAGCTCGATTTCACGGATGGAACATCTGGCCCAGAAAAAGGGCTTGGATTTTGTGCGTGTTGAACCACGTATCAGCCGCAATGAGCGCGACCTGTCATTGGATGTCGAGTTTTCAATCTCCAAAGGCGAGCGTATTTTTGTCCAACGGATTGATGTTGAGGGTAACACCACAACGCTTGACCGGGTTGTGCGTCAGCAATTCAATATCGTAGAGGGCGACCCCTTTAATCCACGCGAAATTCGCGCATCCGCTGAGCGTATTCGCGCACTCGGTTTCTTTGCCAACGCTGAAGTAAGTGCACGTGAAGGGGCCAACCCTGATCAGGTGATTGTCGAAGTGGATGTTGAAGAACAACCAACCGGGTCTTTGACCTTTGGTGGTACATATTCCAGCGACGCAGGTCTTGGGGCTGTTATTAAATTCAGCGAAAACAACTTCCTGGGTCGTGGTCAGCGTTTGAACGTCTCCTTCTCTGCGGCGGCTGACGTTAAGGACTATGTGCTTGGCTTTACCGAACCGCATTTGCTTGGTCGTGATCTCGCATTGGGCTTCAACTTTCTGTACCGCGATAACACATTCAACGAGCTGCGCTTTGAATCAACTGTTGGCTCCTTCAGCCCGACATTGGCATTCCGCCTTGGTGAATCCAGCACTCTGACGCTGAACTACAAGGTCGCGAATGTTGATTATCAACTTGATCCTGCAAATTCTCTGGCTGGCTCGCTGATTGACGCAGAGGCCGCACGCGGCGACATCTGGTCATCCTCATTGGGCTACTCCTACAGCTATGACACCCGCAGAACGGGCCTTGATCCAAACTCTGGTTTTCTGATCCAGTTTGGTCAGGATTTCGGCGGTCTTGGTGGGGATTACGAATTCATCAAAACCACCGCGCGCGCGGTTGCTCAAACCAAGGTCTTCAACGAAGAAGTCACCCTGCGTGCCACCTTCGAAGGCGGCGTTCTCTACTCCCCCAACAAGGATTCACGTCTGACGGATCGCTTTGCGATCTCCAGTAATCAGATGCGTGGGTTTGCCACTTATGGCATGGGTCCGCGGGAACGCTCCTCTGCCACGAACAACGATCCTTTGGGCGGGAACTTCTTTGCCGCCGCACGTTTTGAGGCTGAATTCCCCTTGGGTCTGCCGCAAGAGTACGGCATGACGGGTGGGGTGTTCTACGATATTGGCTCTGTTTGGGGGCTTGATAGCACCTCCGCAGATGTCCTCTACGAAGACTTCTCTCTGCGCCACGTGATCGGCGTGTCTGTTTTCTGGGATACGCCCGTTGGCCCCTTGCGGTTCAACTTCGCCAAGGCCCTCAAGAAAGAAGAATTCGACGAGGAGCAAAGCTTTAACCTGACCATTCGGACAGAGTTCTGAGCAAACAATGCAGAGATGCCTTTGCAATATACTAACAGCTCTTGCGCTGTGTTGGATGGCAACATTCACCACGGCGCAGGAGTTTGGCCAAACCCAAAGCACGATCCTGATCATCAACCAGGATCGCTTTTTCACCACCTCTCTCTATGGCCAGCGCGTCCTACAATCCTTTGAGGCAGAGCAGGCCTTGCTGCGTACCGAAAACCGCCGCATCGAATCTGAGCTCACCGACGAAGAAAAAGCCCTCACCGAAAAGCGCCCCACCATGCAGCCCGATGATTTTCGCGCTGTGGCTGATGCCTTTGATCGCCGGGTTCAGGAAATCCGCCGCATTCAAAACAACAAGGCCGAGGCGCTCCTGAAACAACGCGAGCTTGACCAACAGGCTTTTGCACAACGGGCGCAACCTCTGCTCATCACCCTGATGCGTGATTCCTCTGCCTCGGTTATCCTAGATTCCCGCACTGTTATAATGAGCGCGGATGCGATCGACATTACCGATGCTGCCGTGCGCCGCCTGAACGCCTTGATTGGTGATGGCAGCCCAACAGATGCAACCGATCAATAACGTCCCAAATTGATCACGGCCTCAAGAATTCAAATACCCGAACAATAGGGAAATAAAGGCGCCGACATGCACGACCATAATCGCCTTGTCTTTCCACATCACACCGACGGCGAACCATAGAAATATACCGATAAAGAATGCGAAAACATTCCACGGCACAATGTTCAGCCCGGTCAGCCCGTACCCCACCAATTGAATAGCCGTAGCCACCCATTTTGTCGCATCCACTCGGTTCATATTGTTCTCCTGCTCGCTGAAAAATACTGATCCAATTCCCCCGGCATTGCAATTGTAATGTCCCAAATGCTAGCCGCGCGATGTTGTCTGCCTGCTTGCTCCTCGGGGCATCTATTGTTAGGAATTATCGAAACCGTTTTGCATTTATTCGACAGCCTGGGCTAAGATGCAGAACGCACACAAAATACAGGATGTAAGGCTTTTCGATTTACGTCTGACATAGGGGCCAACAGCCCTAAACAAAGCCGACCAAAACCAGATCAAAAACCGACCCAAAAAAAACACGAGGGCACCTGATGAGCGACGCACTTAAATCTGCCGATATCCAACTGATCCAACGGATCATCCCACACCGTTATCCCTTCCTTTTGGTTGATAAGGTGCTGGATATAGATGGCTATACCTCTGCGCGCGGCATCAAAAATGTCACCATGAACGAGCCTCACTTTCAGGGTCACTTCCCGGGCAAACCCATCATGCCCGGCGTCACGATAATCGAGGCGATGGCGCAAACTGCCGCCGTCATGGTTGGCACGGCACTTGAAATGGCGGATCGCAATATGCTGGTCTATTTCATGTCGATTGATAAATGCAAATTCCGCCGCATGGTTGTGCCGGGCGATGTCTTGGAAATGCAACTGACCACTGTGCGCGGTAAACCCGGCGCCAAAGTGTGGAAATTCAGCGGTGTTGCAACGGTGGATGGCGAGATGGCGGCAGAAGCCGAATTTACTGCAATGATGGATTTGCCAAAGGATTAACCGATATGGCTATTTCAGAAACCGCAGAAATTCACCCCAGTTCGGTGATCGAACCCGGCGCGCAAATTGGGGCAGGCTGCAAAATCGGCCCTTTTTGCGTTATCGGCGCAGAGGTGGTGTTGCATGAACGTGTTGAATTGCGCTCCCATGTTGTTGTCACTGGTAAAACCGAGATTGGCGATGACACCACGGTGTTTTCCTTTGCTGTGATTGGCGAAATTCCCCAAGATTTGAAATTCAACGGCGAGGCAACGCGCCTTGTGATTGGCAAACGTAACCGCATTCGCGAACATGTGACGATGAATTCCGGCACAGAGGGCGGGGGTGGTTTGACCCAAGTTGGCGATGACGGTCTCTTTATGGCGGGCTGTCATATTGCCCATGATGTGCGCATCGGAAATAACGTGATCGTGGTGAATTCCGCCGCAATTGCAGGTCATTGCCAGATTGAGGATAGTGTGATCATTGGCGGCCTTTGTGGCATCCATCAATTTGTGCGCATTGGGCGCGGGGCCATTATTGGCGCTGTTTCAATGGTTACTAATGACGTTATTCCTTACGGTTTGGTGCAGGGGCCGCGCGGCGTGCTTGATGGGCTTAATCTTGTTGGGTTGAAACGTCGCGGTGTTGCACGCGAAGATATCACCGCTCTGCGGGCTGCCTTTCAAATGCTCGCACAGGGCGAGGGCGCCTTTATGGACCGGACCCGTCGTTTGGGCGAAGAAACTTCCAGTGAGTATGTCCGCGAGATTGTCGAGTTTGTGCTTGGCGAAACCGACCGTTCCTTTCTAACACCAAACTAAGCGGGAGCGCGCGCGCGATGGATCGTCTTGCCATTCTTGCCGGCGCAGGTGCCTTGCCTGTGCAACTTGCCGGGGCCTATCCTGATGCGGTGCAGATCACCTTTGACGGGGTTGCCCATGATCTTGGGGCAGGGACGCATGTGCATGCCTTTGAAACTCTTGGCGCCTTGTTTGATGATTTGCGCAGCCATAATGTCACCAAGGTTGTGCTTGCGGGTTCAATGTCACGCCCACCCCTAAATCCGGCGCGTTTTGACAGCTATATGCAATCGGTTGCCCCCCGGCTTTTGGCTGCCTTTCAACAGGGCGATGACGCGCTGCTTAGCTTGGTGATTGCGCTATTCGAGGAGCAGGGTTTCATCGTGGTCGGTGCCCATGAATTGCTGCCCGATCTCACATTTTCCCCTGTTCACATCGGTCCGGACCCCAGCTCCCAGGATCTCGATGACGCGACCCAAGCGCAGGATATTCTGCACGCTCTCTCCCCCCTCGATCTCGGACAATCTGCCGTGGTCGCCGCCGGATTATGTCTGGGGATTGAAACCATACAGGGCACCGATGCATTGCTGCGTTTCACCGCCCTTACGCCCCCACACCTGCGCCGCGCCAAGGGCGTACTGGTCAAAATGCCCAAACGCGGTCAGGATTTACGCGTTGATATGCCCGCCATCGGTCCCGACACCATCCGCAACGCCGCCACCGCCGGCCTGTCTGGTATCATCATCGCAGCCCATAAAACCCTGATCCTCGACCAAACCGCCACACGCCATGCGCTCACCGATACCGGCCTCTTCCTGCGCGCCGAGGCTCTGTGATGCAGGCCTTCATTATCGCAGGCGAGCTTTCCGGCGACAAACTGGGCGCGGCCCTCATGTCCGGCCTCACCACCCTGCAACCCGACATCACATTCGACGGTGTCGGTGGCCCCTTGATGACAAGCCAAGGCCTCACCTCGCGCTTCCCCATGCAAGAACTCAGCCTCATGGGCATCGCCGAAATTCTCCCCAAATACCGCCAGCTCAAACGCCGCATCCGCGAAACAGCCGACGCCATCATCGCCGCCAAACCCGACGTGCTCATCACCATCGACAGCCCGGACTTTTGCCTGCGTGTCGCCAAACGCGTCAAACAACACAGCACCATCCGCACTGTGCATTACGTCGCCCCCTCGGTCTGGGCATGGCGCCCCAAACGGGCCGAGAAAATGGCCACCTGCATCGACCAAGTGCTCGCGCTTTTACCGTTTGAGCCACCTTTTATGCAGGCCGCGGGCATGCGCTGCGATTTTGTCGGCCATCCCGTGGTCGCCGAACCCGTCGCCACTGCAACCGAGGCGCAGGCCTTTCGCGACACCCATAATCTGGGCGCGGCACCGCTATTGCTCCTGCTGCCCGGCTCGCGGCGGGGAGAGGTGACGCGCCTTGCACCGCGTTTTGGCGAAACCCTGCGCGCCATCCTAAAGCAACGCCCCGATTTGAAACTGGTCTTGCCCGCAGCAACCCCCGTCGTCGATCTCGTGCGCGAGTTGACGGCAAACTGGCCGCAAACGCCGCTTATTCTTGATCCCTCTGATCACACCACACCGGAACTTGCCGCCAAGGAAAAACGCGCCGCCTTTCGCGCAGCCGACATGGCCCTTGCCGCCTCGGGCACAGTTTCGCTCGAGCTTGCGGCGGCCGCCACCCCGATGGTCATCGCCTATGACATGAATTGGCTCAGCCGGCAGATCATTTCGCGGATGTTGCGGGTTGATACCGTGACTTTGGTCAATTTGGTCTCCGGCACGCGCGTTATTCCCGAATTTATCGGCGCGCGCTGCCAACCAGACCTGATTGCACCCGCCGTTTTGCAGATTCTCACCGACCCATCCTCCCAGTTTGAGGCGATGGCGCTGACAATGGATCGTCTTGGTCGCCACGAAGAGGATCCCGGCCTGCGCGCCGCCCGTGCCATTCTCGTTGGATTGAATGCGTCGCGGCCAAATTCACCGGCCGGTATTTAACAAACGCCCCTGTGGTGAGCCAAAACAATGCGCCTTCCCGCCAGGATGTACAAAAAACGACCCGTATTCACGGGGTGCTACACCGAACTCCGGATTGAAATCTGCTGAGTTCACCGTGCGGCACAGATAAATCCCGTTAATTTCTGGAGAAATTACGCGAATCAAATCCCAATCCACGCCGGATTTTTTTACGCAGCCACCCGAATCGCGTCCGTTATCTGCGTTGCCAGCAAAAATAATCACCAAAAAATGACATTTTTTCACAGTTAAGAACAATTTATTCCTGCGTGCGTTGCCAAATTTTGACGAATTCGGGTGGTTATCGAACCAAAAATGCAACCTTAAGTATATTGAATTGATTCATTTCACAAAAATATGCACCTCCAAATCAAGGTAAAACACGCCTTTAAAGCGAAAAATTTTGTACAAAACCGGGGGGTGTTTTGTACAAAACGTACAAAACTCTTGCCATCAATGGGGCATCATTTTGGGGTCTATACGGGGGAGAAAGGGGCGCGCAGACGTGATCCCTCCCACAGAAATTCAAATATCCTGTTGGGAAGCATCACGCCCGAAATACAAAAAACGACTGGCTAAATCCCGCCAGAATTAGGTGCGAAATTCTATCCGCGCCAGATCCATCCGCCGCCAAAAATGCGACTTCCGTCACTTTCATAAAACACACAGGCCTGCCCCGCAGACACGCCTTGTTCGGCGGTGAGCAGCTCAACATTGGCTGTTGTTGGGCCTGTGGGGCGCAAAATTGCTTCGCGCGGTGGACGGGTTGAGCGCACTTTTACAGAAATTTGCCATTCTTCTTGGCTATCAAAAGGCACATCGCCCAGCCAATTTATCTCTCGAACGGGGATGATCCGCGTCGCCAACATCGACTTGGGGCCGACAATAACCTGCTTGGTATCCACGTCCAGTTTGACCACATAAAGCGGCTCTTCAAGCCCCCCGATTCCAAGGCCACGGCGCTGTCCAACCGTATAGTGAATGACCCCGGTATGGGTGCCGCGCACAACGCCATTATGGTCGACAATTTCGCCTGGTTCCACCGCATCAGGACGCAGTTTTTTGATCACGCTGGCATAGTCGCCGTTGGGCACAAAACAGATATCTTGGCTGTCTGGTTTATCCGCTACAGCCAGTCCATATTCCGCCGCAAGCGCGCGTGTTGCGTCTTTATTTGGCAGATGTCCCAGTGGAAATCTCAGGTAATCCAGCTGCTCTGGCGTGGTGGAAAACAGGAAATAGCTCTGGTCACGATTGGCGTCGGCCGCACTGTGTAATTCGGGGCCATTTTCGCCAATTTTCCTTTGAATATAATGACCTGTGGCCATACAATCGGCATCCAGATCCTTGGCAGTTTCCAGCAGATCCTTGAATTTCACGCGCTCATTACAGCGGATGCATGGCACCGGTGTCGCCCCGGCAAGATAGCTATCGGCGAACTCGTCAATCACCGCATCCTGAAAGATGTTTTCATAGTCCAGCACGTAATGCGGAAAGCCCTTTTCCTCGGCCACTCGGCGCGCATCATGGATGTCAATACCGGCACAGCACGCTCCCTTTTTGGACAGGGCCGCCCCGTGATCATAAAGCTGCAAAGTGACCCCCACAACGTCATAGCCTTCGTCCGCCAATCTGGCCGCCACAACAGAGCTGTCCACGCCACCAGACATGGCAACAACCACGCGGGTTTCGCTTGGGGGTTTGGCAAAGCCAAGGGAATTCACAGGCGGTGTCTGTGAGGGTGTGTTGGGCGGTGTCTGATCAAGCGGCATACGACTCTCCATGCAGAAGTCATAGGGAATATAGGAAAATGCTAACTACTCTCAAGGGCTGGTTTCACGGCTCGTTAAGCCTGTTGGCCGAGCCTGTTACCAGAAACGAGGGTATTAGGTGATGTATCTGAAAAAAGTCGATGGACCAAGAGCCGTGACGCTTGCAGACGGCAACATAATGACACGCGCGGATTTACCGCCAGTAAGCACACGCCGTTGGGTCGCCTCGCGTAAAGCCGCGGTGGTGCGTGGCGTGATCTACGGGTTGATTTCGCAGGACGAGGCACTGAAGCGCTACAGCCTGTCCAAAGAAGAATTTCAACAATGGGTCACCGCAGTAACCACCCACGGAGAAAGCGCCCTAAAAACAACGGCGTTACAAAAGTATAGACAACTCTAGGGTGTGTGGTTAGCGTATTTGTTAACAGTAACTCGCAATTAACCAATTTTGATCAGGGTTAGTTCCAACGAGTACCTTCTTACGGAGACAAAATAATGCGTGTGCTTTTGGTTGAAGACGATCCCACGACTTCGAAAAGCATTGAAATGATGCTGACCCATGCAAACCTGAATGTTTATGCCACAGACATGGGGGAAGAGGGGATCGATCTAGCAAAGCTTTATGACTACGATCTTATCCTTCTTGATCTCGGATTGCCTGATATGAACGGGCACGAAGTTTTGCGCCAACTTAGATTGGCTCGAATAGAAACTCCAATTCTTATTCTCTCTGGCGAAGATGATACTGAAAATAAGATAAAGGGTTTTGGATTTGGCGCTGACGATTACTTAACCAAACCCTTCCACCGCGAAGAACTGGTCGCCAGGATTCATGCGATCATTCGAAGGTCAAAGGGACACTCACAGTCCATCATTAACACTGGCCGCATCGCAGTTAATCTAGATGCTAAAACGGTTGATGCCGACGGAAAAGCAGTGCACCTCACAGGTAAAGAATACCAAATGTTGGAACTTTTGTCGTTACGCAAGGGCACAACATTGACCAAAGAAATGTTTCTAAACCATCTATATGGTGGAATGGATGAGCCCGAGCTCAAAATCATCGATGTGTTTATTTGCAAATTGCGCAAAAAACTCTCTGAGGCCACCGACGGGGCAAATTACATCGAAACTGTTTGGGGAAGGGGGTATGTATTGAGAGACCCGGAGCCAGGAGTTGTCGACGAAGAGCGTTTAGCATTACGCGCTTAACTGTCACGCCTTTCTGACTTGTGGCGGGGTGTAAAGAACATCACCGCCACAGTCTGTTCTGGACGTCTTTCATTCTGCAGCATATCAAATGTTCACTATTGAGGAGTGATACGTTGGTTGCAGAAAGCGAAATAAATCGACTTGACGAAAAGCAAGTTCAGCTGGAGCTAGCGCAGCTGGCTAAAATTCTGCACGAAGCGAATACTGCCTATCATACCAATGACGCCCCCGAAATTACCGACGCCGAATTTGATCAGCTTAAGCGGCGAAATTCGGAGCTCGAAAAAGCATTCCCAAGCTTGAAGCGACTAGATAGTCCAAGTGATCTTGTTGGGGCCTCCCCAGCTTCAGGATTTTCAAAGATCACCCATTCGGTTGCAATGCTTTCGTTGGGGAATGCATTTAGTGATCAGGATGTGCACGATTTTGAAGAAAGAATTACAAAATTTTTAGGGCTCAAGGACGAATCGTCATTGGAGTTTACGGCTGAGCCAAAAATCGATGGTTTGAGTCTTTCACTGCGTTACGAGGAAGGTCAACTTGTGCACGCTGCAACCCGCGGGGATGGGGTGACTGGTGAAAATGTTACCCAAAATGCACGTACGATCTCTAATATTCCGCTACACATTTCTGATACGCGCAAAACATTGGAGGTGCGTGGTGAAGTGTACATGAGTCATGCTGATTTTGCGGAACTGAATGAACGCCAACTCGCTAATGGATTGAAGACATTTGCTAATCCTAGAAACGCTGCGGCAGGTTCCCTTAGGCAGTTAGACGCCAGTATTACAAAAAGCCGTCCGTTGATGTTTTTCGCATACGCTTGGGGTGAGCTTAGCACGCCTTTAGCCAAAACCCAGAGCGAAGCGATTAAACTGCTTCAGGAACTCGGGTTTTCAACAAATCCACTCACCGCGATCTGTCACGGCGCGGATGAATTGATGGCTCACTATCGTAAGATCGAAGAGCAGCGTCCGGCTCTCGAATATGATATCGACGGGGTGGTTTATAAGGTTAACGATTTGGGGCTCCAGCATAGGCTTGGGTTCAGGGCTACAACGCCACGATGGGCGATTGCCCATAAATTCCCAGCGGAGCTGGCTTGGACGCGCTTGGATAAGATCGAGATTCAAGTGGGGCGCACGGGGGCATTGTCACCAGTGGCGCGCCTTTCCCCGATTACTGTGGGTGGGGTCGTGGTTTCAAATGCCACTCTTCACAACGAAGATTACATTAAGGGTATAGACGGGAATGGGATGCCAATTCGTAACGGAAAAGACATTCGTATTGGCGATTTGGTACAAGTTTATCGCGCAGGAGATGTCATCCCCAAAATCGCCGATGTAGATTTGTCAAAGCGCGATCCGATGTCTGAACCCTTCACCTTTCCTAAGCAATGCCCTGAGTGCGGATCTGCTGCGATCCGTGAGGACGAAGATGCAATTCGCCGTTGCAGTGGCGGAATTATTTGCCCGGCGCAAGCAATTGAAAGATTAAAACACTTTGTGTCACGAAAGGCGTTCGATATTGATGGGTTGGGGGCAAAGCAGGTTGAAATGTTCTATATCGACGATGCTTTGCCAATACGACAACCCGCCGATATTTTCACTTTGCAGCAGCGTGATGCCGACAACCTGACCAAGCTTAAAAACCGCAACGGTTGGGGTGATTTGAGTGCGCAAAACCTATTTGACGCGATTACAAAGAAACGAAATATTTCGTTTAACCGTTTGCTATTTTCACTCGGCATTAGACACGTGGGAGAAGGAGCATCCAAGCTGGTTGCATTGCATTATGGAAACTGGGCCACCTTTGAACGTGCAATTGATAAGGCGTCTGATTTTTGCGGTGTCGAATGGGAAGAACTATTGGGCATAGACGGGGTTGGCGAGGTGATGGCGCGATCATTGATTGGCGCATTTACGAATGTCACAGAGCGTGCCTCAATTGATCTATTGGTGAATAATCTCACAATCGCCGATGTCGTGCGGGCCAAAAATGAAAACAGCCCGGTGGCCGGAAAAGTGGTTGTTTTCACCGGTACTTTGGAAAAAATGACCCGTGCCGAGGCGAAGAATGTCGCTGAGCGGTTGGGAGCGAAGGTTTCTGGATCTGTTTCTGCCAAAACAAACATTCTGATTGCCGGGCCAGGTGCCGGGTCTAAGGCTAAAAAGGCTGCGGATTTAGGTGTCGAAGTCATTGATGAGGATGCGTGGTTATCGCTGATTGAGGGCGCATGAAGGGGCGTCCTGAAATACTATTCCCGCTCTTTGCCGACTTGACCAAGCTTGACGGCATCGGCCCCAAAACGGCGCTTCATTTCCAACAGCTCGCAATCGAAAAACCTAGGGATGTGCTATTTGCGATCCCTTATTCTGGTATTGATAGACGGCGCAGGGACACCATCCAAGGTGCCAATTTCCCCGAAGTCTTGACCGTAGAAATCGAAGTTGACTCGCACCGTGTGCCGCGTAGCAAAGGCGGCGCCTATCGAATTGTGGTGAGTGATGCGCAAATCACTTTTCAGCTCGTGTTTTTTCATGCCCGCACCGATTACCTCCAGAAAATCCTTCCGATAGGCGAGCGTAAAATCGTTTCTGGACGTATTGAGGTGTTTGACGGCGTTGCACAGATGGTGCACCCCGATCATATCGTTGACCTCGATGATGAAACAGGCATCCCCTTGTTTGAACCAGTTTATCATCTGACATCCGGTGTGACGCAAAAGAATATGACGCGGGCGGTTAAATCGGCCTTAACCTTTACCACTCCATTGGATGAATGGATCGATGCTGGGCAAAAGCGATCGGCGAACTGGCCGGATTGGCACGATGCATTGCACAATGCACATGCGCCTAGCAGCCTAGAGGATGTGTTACCAACGGCTCCGGCGCGTGAACGGTTGGCCTATGACGAATTTTTCGCACATCAACTGACCTTGGCTTTGGCGCGTGAAAAACTCCAGCGTGCCAAGGGAATTGCGAGTGTGGCAACGCGTATCCTTCAAAACAAGGCGCTAAATCATCTTCCCTATGCCGCGACGCAGGCCCAACAACGCGCAATCGCCGAAATTACCAGCGATATGGGAAAACCCAGCCGGATGAATCGCCTGTTGCAGGGGGACGTTGGCGCGGGAAAAACATTGGTGGCTGTGATGGCCATGTTGGTAGCCGTCGAAGCAGGCGGGCAGGCCGTGTTGATGGCCCCGACGGAAATATTGGCGCGCCAACACATGCAAAGCATCTTACCGCTTGCCGAGGCGGCGGGTGTTGTCATCGAGATATTGACCGGGCGGGACAAAGGCAAAGAACGCCAAAGGAAGATTGACGCGCTTCAGGCAGGCGATATTCACATTCTGGTCGGCACCCATGCCGTTTTTCAGGCAGATGTTGGGTTCGCGGATCTGCGCCTTGCAGTTGTTGATGAACAGCATCGTTTTGGCGTCAGGCAGCGACTTGAGCTGGGTAAAAAAGGGGCGGGCGCAGATGTCTTGGTAATGACGGCCACGCCGATCCCGCGCTCTCTTGCTTTGGCGCAATATGGTGACATGGATGTTTCTGTCTTGGACGAAAAACCACCCGGTCGTCAGCCAATTAAGACCGCGCTTGTGTCAACTGCGCGCATTGACGAGGTTATTATCCACCTCGAAAGGGCCATTGCAGAAGGGACGCAGGCCTATTGGGTGTGCCCACTGGTGGAGGAAAGCGAAAGCGTTGACCTCACGGCGGCTGAGGATAGATTTAAGCGATTACGTGCGCGTTTGGGCGAAGATGTCGTTGGCTTGGTGCACGGACAGATGCCCCCGGCAGATAAAGACGCCGCCATGGCCGCATTTCAGCGGGGCGAAACCAAGGTGTTGGTTGCCACAACCGTGATTGAGGTGGGCGTCGATGTACCTAACGCAACCATCATGGTCATCGAGCGCGCCGAGATTTTTGGTTTGGCACAGCTACATCAATTGCGCGGCAGAGTAGGGCGCGGCACCGCTGCCTCAACCTGTTTGCTTATGTATCAGGCCCCGCTAAGCGAAAATGGTCAAAAAAGATTGACCGTTTTGCGTGATACAGAAGACGGATTTCGCATCTCTGAAACCGATTTGGAAATGCGCGGCGCGGGCGATTTGATCGGGACAGCCCAATCGGGAGTGCCGCGATTTAGGATCGCAGATCTCGAAGGTCAAAGAGCGTTGATGGAAATCGCGCAGTCGGACGCCCGTAGCCTACTCGTGCAAGATCCAGAATTAACATCAAAGCGCGGGCAGGCTGCCAGAGTGTTATTGTGGTTAATGGAACAAGATCAGGCAATTCGTTTGATTACAGTGGGTTAACCTCTTTCGTTCCCTTTTGTTCACTAATGTTCTCATAAAGTTCTTTACAAAGCGTTTAGAAAATGAGAACAAAGAGGCAACAAGAGACATTGATTGCAGGAGCCGACCACATGGACCAGATCAGAAAAGCAGTGAAAAACTCACACGCTACTCTATTTGAGGACGCGGTCGGCGCTGCGGCTTTAGTCACAATGATGCTGGTCGCCCTGCATCTCCCCGGATTTTTCTAATTTCTGCTATGCATTTCTTGCTGGTTGGTCGACGCATCCTGTCCCCATTTGATGCGCTGTGACTTAACTGCCTGTCCCAAGTCCTGATCGGGGTCTGCCTCACTCACCCCAAAAATGGCCATCAGCTCTTTGAAATGCACACCTCGCCGTCGCCCGACTGATGTCAGGCGGCGGCATTTTTATTCAACTGAGGGGGCTATTCGCATGACCGGTGAAAACCAGCAGCACAGGTTTCGTCGCGAAACCTCTTCACACATCAGGATTAGGTAGGGTTTCGCGGCGAAACCTTTTAGGCGCAATTTGCCTGTTTGCTCTGCTCAAATGCCTCAAGTGTGGCGTCCAGCGCTAGCAAAATTGAAGCGTGGCGATTTTTATACTCGCGCGCGGGGATCAACACTTCCAGCCCGTCAAAGGGCGCGCTGGGGGGGGGGCCATCATGTTTCAGCATATTGGCCAAGGAATCGCGCGCGGCCTGAACTTCTGCCTGCGTACGGCCAATAATATTGGCCCCCACAACCGAGGCCGCCGCTTGTCCAAGGGCACAGGCTTTCACGTCCTGCCCAAACTCAACAATCTTGCCATCATTCACCTTGATGTCGACTGTCAACGTCGAGCCACAAAGAGGCGAACGCTTGCGTGTTGTCGCGTCAGGCGCATCAAGGCGCTTACACAAAGGAATATCAGTCGCAAGCGCGAGGATTCGCCCTGAGTAAAGCTTGATCAGATCGTTTTCGCCAGTCATCATGGTTCCCTTTCCGGTGTCTTTCATAGATAGAGAGCGCGTGCGCAGATGCAAAGGGAAACTTCAAATGTCTTTTGAGTCCAACAGCCTAAAGTTCAATGACGCGGGGCTAATACCCGTGATCGCGCAGGATGCAGACAGCCTAGAAGTATTGATGATGGCCTGGATGAATGCGCAAGCGGTTGAAAAAACCATCGAAACCAAAAAGGTAACCTATTGGTCGCGTTCACGTCAGGCATTTTGGGTGAAGGGCGAGACAAGCGGGCACGTGCAGGCGCTGGTTGATATTCGATATGACTGCGACAAAGATTGCCTGCTGGTTCTCGTGAAGCAATCCGGGGCTGCTTGCCATACAAATCGACGGACATGTTTTTATACAGCGGTTCGGGATGGTGAAGAGATTGAGTTGATGTCGCCGAGCGTTTGAGGTCTCACAGGCCCAGCATTTTGCGGATATCTTGAGGGGAATGCCCGTCTTCGCGGTATTTCTGGATGGCTCGGGCGTCGTCGCGTTTCGCCAGACGTTTTCCAGCGTCGTCCCGGATCAGTTTGTGGTGGTGAAAGATGGGTATGCTTAGACCCATAAGTATCTGTAAAACAACGTGAATACTTGTTGCCTCCCATAGATCCTCGCCACGGGTGACCTGCGTTATTTGTTGAAACGCATCGTCGATCACAACGGATAGATGATACGAACTGGCCATATCGCGCCGCACCAAGATGATGTCACCGACATGAGAGAGCAGGTGATCGGGATTCAGAGTGTGCTGGCCGGGATGTATGGGGCCAATTTCGGTAAAGTCAGGCCTGCCTA
>CAXIAD010000026.1:0-35352 GCA_964021645.1 uncultured Cognatishimia sp.
CAATCCGAAGATCGGGCAAAGATGTAAAGCGAATTAGACCTTTTTGGCGTGAGGTCGAAAGCCCAAAATCAAGACCAAACCGATCAAAGATCATGGCGGTGCCACCAAGGCCAAAAGCGGGCCCTTTAAGATAAGATGTGCCAATATCCTGACGGTCCCAG
Organism: uncultured Cognatishimia sp.; assembly: GCA_964021645.1. Taxonomy (GTDB): domain Bacteria; phylum Pseudomonadota; class Alphaproteobacteria; order Rhodobacterales; family Rhodobacteraceae; genus CANLDA01. Next base: position 162 of record CAXIAD010000026.1, read on the forward strand.
CGGACATAGGCCTGAGTGTTCTTAAGCTCGAAGGCGAATGCGCCGGTGGCTGTGATGGCAAGTGAGGTTGCTAATGCACCCAATTTCAACATCTAAGTTGTTCCCAATATGGCAGTTCGAAAAAATGGCGTGCGAAATAATGTAGACTAAACGCTGCCTTTTTACGCGACGACTGCGTTAGGTTGCAACCTTTGAAAATGATCTCCTTGACGTTGTTTTGATGGATTTGCTGATGTTCAGATTTGTCACGGACTGTGGCGCAGGGGGTCTGCGTGAGGGCCATCTGAAAGTCATGCTTGGGAAACAAAGTAAACCGTAGCCTTGGCAGGCGAAACCAATCTGGACTTATCAATGCGGCTTGTTCTTTGGGCAATTGCTGCATAGTGTCGGCCACACCTCGGGGGGCCAATTCAGCAGAGATGCTGTGGCTGAGATGCTGATGATCAGCGGACCCGTAGAACCTGAACCGGTTAAGACCGGCGGAGGGAAGGTTTTGGATTTTTCCAGACTTACCACACCCGCTGGAACTGACCGTTGCAAAACTGGAGATTGCCATGAAGGCATTTACGTTTGCCGCGGGAGTTCTGATGGCTACCACTGCGGTGGCTGAGAACCCTGTATTAACTGTTTACACATACGATAGCTTTGTCGCTGATTGGGGGCCGGGGCCTGCGATTGAGGCGGCATTCGAGGAAACCTGCGGGTGCGATTTGCAATTCGTCGGTGCAGGCGATGGGGCCGCACTGCTTGCGCGCGTTAAGCTGGAGGGCGCGCGGTCTGACGCTGATGTTGTGCTGGGGCTGGATACCAACCTATCCGCAGCAGCAGCGGCCACAGGTCTGTTTGCGCCGCATGGGCAAAGCATCATAGTGGATGTGCCCAATGCGTTGGGCGAGCCGGGTGACTGGGCGGATACGATGTTTTTGCCCTATGACTGGGGTTATTTCGCCTTTGTTTATGACAATACCAAGCTGACGAATGTGCCACATAGTTTTGAGGCGCTGGCGGCATCTGATGTGAAGATCGTTATTCAAGATCCGCGCAGCTCTACCCCCGGTTTGGGGTTGTTGTTGTGGGTTAAGCAGCAATATGGCGACGAAGCCCCCGCCATGTGGGAGGCGCTAAGCGACAACATTGTCACCGTCACCAAAGGCTGGTCAGAGGCGTACGGTCTGTTTCTGGAAGGCGAAGCGGATATGGTGCTAAGCTATACCACATCACCCGCCTATCACATCATCGCGGAAGAGGATAAATCCAAGTCAGCGGCAATGTTTGACAGCCATTACATGCAGATCGAAGTGGCGGGTAAACTGGCCGCAAGTGATCAGCCTGAATTGGCGGATGCGTTTTTGGCATTCATGGTGTCGGACGGGTTTCAGTCGATTATTCCGACAACCAACTGGATGTATCCCGCTATCACGCCTGCGGGCGGTTTGCCTGAGGGGTTTGACAAGGCATTGGGCCAAGAACAGGCGCGCCTGATTGAGCCTGCCAAGGTAGGTGCGATCCGCGAGGTTGCATTGCAGGAATGGCTGAACGCACTTTCCAAATAAGGGGCCCGTTTAGCGGCGCTTTGCGAGGGTGGCCGGGGATGATTGCAGCGACCTGTGTCGTTGTGGTGATCCTTGGCAGCCTAATCGCCGTGATCCTGCGCGCAGAAACGGGCGCAGGAGCTGGATATTTGGGCGCGTCTGACTGGTCTGCGATCCGGTTTACCGTCGTGCAGGCGGTGCTGTCGGCAGTGATTTCGGTCGTCTGTGCGGTGCCTGTTGCGCGGGCGCTGGCGCGGCGGCGGTTTTGGGGGCGGTCGGTGCTAATGACCCTGATGGGCGCGCCGTTTATTTTACCTGTTATTGTGGCCATTCTGGGCTTGCTTGCGGTGTTTGGCCGGGGGGGAGTTTTGAATGCTGCCTTGGGCTGGCTAGGTTTGCCCGCGGTGCAGATTTACGGGCTGCATGGCGTGGTTTTGGCGCATGTGTTTTTCAACCTGCCGCTTGCAGTGCGATTTATTTTACAAGGCTGGCAGGGCATTCCGGCAGAGCGGTTTCGCCTTGCGGCGCAGTTGGGGTTTAGCTCCGGCGATATCTGGCGATTGCTGGAGCGCCCGATGCTGATGCGGCAACTGCCCGGTGCCTTTGCGGTGATTTTCGCGCTGTGCCTTTCCAGTTTTGCGGGGGCGTTGACCCTGGGGGGGGGGCCCAAGGCAACAACGGTAGAACTGGCGATATATCAGGCGTTTCGGTTTGATTTTGATTTGGCGCGGGCGGCGGTGCTGGCCTGTGTGCAGATTGCATTGGCGGGGGGCGCTGCCTTGGTGGCGTTGGGTCTGTCGGGGCAAGGTGGATTTGGCAGTGGTATGGATCATGTGGTGCGCCGCTGGGATGCGGTGCGTGCGTGGCAGGTCGGGTTGGATGCCGCGTTGATTGCGGTCGTGGTGGTGTTTTTGATGGTGCCGCTTGGCATGGTGGTGTTGCGCGGGCTGGCGGGAATGGCGGAAATGTCCGCCTCTGTCTGGGGCACGGTGTTGCAGGCGACGGTGGTGTCGATCAAGGTCGCCTTTGCCTCAACCTTAACCATGTTGGCGCTGGCGTTGCCGATTGTGATTGCGGCGGCCACGGCGCGCCCGTGGCTGGAAGCTGTGGGCATTCTGGGCATCGCGGTGTCGCCCTTGGTTATCGGGACGGGGTTGTTTTTGGTCATCCATCCGCTGGCAAATCCGGTTGATTTCGCCCTGCCAGTGACGGCATTGGTGAATGCGCTGATGGCGTTGCCGTTTGCGGTGCGGGTGATGACGCCTGCCGCGCGGGATGTTGTGCGCGATTACGGGCAATTGTCGGCGTCTTTGGACATGACTGGGCTGAATTGGCTGCGCTTGGTGCTGTTGCCCAGAGTGCGCGCGCCGCTGGGGTTTTCTGCCGGGTTGACGGCGGCCCTATCAATGGGGGATCTGGGGGTGATCGCGCTGTTTGCTGATCCTGAAAGGGCGACGTTGCCGTTGCAAATGTATCGCCTGATGGGCAGCTATCAGATGGGGGCGGCTGCCGGGGCCGGGTTGATCCTGTTGCTACTTAGCTTGGCAGCGTTTCGGCTGTGTGACTGGATCGGTGAGGAAAGGGCACAACATGCTGACGCTGGATAAGCTGAAGATCGGCTATGACGGGTTTGACCTATCCGCAGACCTGAAGGTGCCGCAGGGCGCGCGGGTGGCGGTGATAGGGCCGTCAGGGGCGGGAAAATCCACCTTGCTTGCGGCAATGGCTGGGTTTCTGACACCGACGTCGGGCCGCATCCTGTGGCAAGATCAGGATATGACCGATATGCCCCCCGGCAAACGCCCGCTGTCGATGCTGTTTCAGGAGGCAAACCTATTTCCGCATCTGACAATTGCCCAGAATGTCGCCCTGGGTATCCGCCCCAATCTGCGCCTGTCGCCGGAGCAAAAAGACCAAGTGCACGCGGCGCTGACGACGGTTGGCCTACAAGGCTTCGCTGAACGCCGCCCCGCTGCACTGTCGGGGGGGCAACAAAGCCGGGTCGCCCTAGCGCGCGTATTGGTGCGTGATCGCCCGCTTGTGCTGCTGGATGAACCCTTTGCAGCACTTGGCCCCGCGATGAAGGCCGAAATGCTGGATCTGGTTGCTACCCTGCTGGACAACACAGGTGCCACCCTTTTGATGGTGAGCCATGACCCCGCGGATGCGCTGCGGATCGCGCCGCAGACAATCCTCGTGGCCGAGGGGCAGGCGCATGCCCCACAAGGCACACAAACCCTGCTCGCAAATCCGCCGCCTGCCTTGCGCGCCTATCTCGGAACGTAAATCAACCCGCCTGCTTCTTCTGAGTAAAAATATCCCGGGGATCGTTGAAACGCATGTGCGTTTCAACGTATGGGGCGGAGCCCCTCTTTTCCCCAGTTGCCAGCCTCAATCAGCAGGGGCGGTTTTGACCATGCTGTCGCGCTTGGCGAACTCTTCGTACCATGCGGCCAGCGCGTCATTGCCTTGGCGCCATTTACGCGCGTCATGACGGAAATCCAGATAACCAAGCGCGCAGCCGATTGCGATTTGCCCCATATCCAGCGGTCCGGAAAGGTGGCTCATCCAGCGGGTGTTGAGGGCAGAAACGGCGCGGGCGATTTTGGCCCATTGGGCCTCGCGCCAGTTTTCGTCTTGCAATTCTGGCGCTCGTAAGCGGCCCTCGTATGTAACCAAAACGGCGGCGTCCATAATGCCGTCGGCGGTGGCCTCTAGTGTCAGCACATCCCATAGGCGGCTGTCGGGATACATTTCAGGGTGTGTTCCGTTTGATTGAGCCGCGTTTGACTGGGCGCGGGCATCCATAAAGCGGCAAATCACGCGGCTGTCATAGAGGGCGGGGCCGTCGCTGCGCAGCAGGGCAGGAATTTTGCCAACGGGATTGGCGGCCATTACCTCGGGGTTTGTGGCCACGGGCGAGGTTTTCACGTCCAGGATTTCGATATCGTCGATTTGGCCTGTTTCACGCAGCAATACGTGCACTTTGCGTGCGAAGGGAGAGGCTCCGGCGGAGATGAGTTTCATATCAGGTGTCCTTATCTGGTGCGGTATCTGGTGTGGTGTCTGGAACGGCGTGCATGAGGGCAGAGAGGCTGCCTATTTCGGTGCCGATCCCATAGGCGGCGACGTGATTTGCTGCGCTGTGGCGCGGGGCATCGGGTTTGTTTTGATTTAGTTTCCACGTGCTTTGCACATCGGTCACTGTCAGGCGAAAGGGTTGGATCATGCGGGCCATTTTATCATAGGTGCCCTCGGTCATTTTATCGCGTGTCCAGATGGGTTTGGGGGCGAGGCGGTGTTCAAAATGATGGGATAGCTCATCCAGAATGCCCGGCAAGGTGTCATCATTCAGGGGGGCCAATGTGCCGATGATGTGCACGGCGACGTAGTTCCACGTCGGTACCTGATCGGGGACGCCGTACCAATCTGGAGAGATGTAGCTGTCAGGCCCGTTGATCGCGAGGGTGACGTTTAGGGGAGGGGTGTCAGCAGGTTTTAGGGCGCGTGCAATCGGGTTGGAGCGCACGAGGTGCAGATCGGCGTAGGTGCCATCTGTACTGATCAGGGCGGGCACATGGCTGAGCATCGGGAAGGTCGCGCCATTCGCACAAAGCACGCCAAATCCGCGTTCGCGGGCAAAGGCAAGGCTTTGGGCGTGATCGGTTTGGCGGAAGTTGGGATTGGGATGCATCGGGGCCTCTTGGCAAGATCTGGGCAAAATCTGTTGGGCGGCGAAATAGGGTGTTTATTGGGACACCGCGCGCGTTGCGTGATGTTGCAGGGCAGGGAGGGGATTGGCAAGGTGATCTTGGTTTTTTAATGCGTGGGAGTTTTTTGCGGTGGTGCGCAGGGTTATTTTGGGGCGGGCTGCGCCCACCCTGTGCCTCCGGCGGGGATATTTTTGCCCAAGAGAAGAATGGATCAGGGGAAATAGGTGGGGGAGTCGCCTGATTGCCATGTCGGGTATTTTTGCAGGATGGAGTGAAAGAGCGGGGAGGCGAGGAAATCATCGAGCCAGCGCGCGAGGTTGGGCCAGTTTTCGGCGTCAAAGCGGGCTTTGTCGATATTGGCGAATTGGCGCACGAAGGGCAGGATGGCCATGTCGGCCAAGGTTGGCGTGTCTTTAAACAGGTATTTCTGCGTGAGCTGTGCGTTTAGGTCGTGCAGGAATGCATGTGCTTTGGCACGCTCTTGTTCGGGGTCTTGGTCAGGGTAGCGGGTCGCGTATTTGGTGCGATCGAGCGCTTGTTTGAAGGGGCCATCAGCGGTGGCGATCAGATCATGGCCGGCAGTTGGCATATCGAGCCACGCGTCTGGGTCATTTTGGCGGAGCGCCCATTTCATCACATCAAGGGATTCGTCGATGATGGTGTCAGCTGTTTGCAGGCAGGGAACGGTGCCGCTGGGGCTGGTTTTGAGGAAGTCGGGGGCTTTGTCGCGCAGCAGGATTTCGCGCAATTCGGTTTGGGTGTTTGCCGTGGCAATCGCAAGGCGGGCGCGCATGGCGTAGGGGCAGCGCCGGAAGCTGTAGAGGACGGGGATCATAGCAGCATCATGCGGTCAATTGGTGGGCCTGTATGCCCGTGATATTTGCCGTGACAATCGTGCCCTCGGTTTGGGGCTGGGCAAAGGTGACCTCGGTGAATTGTTCGGTGCGGCCCATGTGAGGGTTTTCCATCAGGATGTGATGGGTCTTGCCGAGTTGAGCGGCAAGGTGGCGGGCGACTTGGGCCTCACCTGCTGCGCGCAGTTGGGCGGCGCGGGATTTAATCACATTGCCATTCACCTGATTGGGGATTTTCGCCGCCGGGGTGCCGTCGCGTTTGGAATAGGGGAAGACGTGCAGCCATGTGAGATCGCAGTCAGACACCAGTTTCAGCGAGTTTGCGAAATGCGCGTCGGTTTCGGTGGGAAAGCCTGCGATGATATCGGCGCCAAAGGTCATTTCGGGGCGCAGTTTTTTGGCATCCTCGGTAAAGCGGATGGCATCATCGCGCAAATGGCGGCGGGCCATGCGTTTTAAGATCAGGTCATCGCCATGTTGCAAGCTGAGGTGAAGATGCGGCATCAGGCGCGGTTCGGTTGCGATGGCTTGCATCAGGTTGTCGTCCACCTCGATTGAATCAATCGACGAGATGCGCAGGCGCGCCAAATCGGGCACCAGTTTCAGAATGCGCATGACCAGATCGCCAAGTTTCGGCAAGGCGGGCAAATCGGCACCCCAACTGGTGAGGTCAACGCCGGTGAGCACCACCTCGTTATAGCCTTTGTCCACGAGGCGTTTGATCTGATCGACCACGACACCGGCGGGCACAGAGCGCGAATTGCCGCGACCATAGGGGATGATGCAAAAGGTGCAGCGATGGTCACAGCCGTTTTGCACCTGAACATAGGCGCGGCTGCGGGTGCCAAAGCCGTCAATCAGGTGGCCTGCGGTTTCGGTCACGGACATGATGTCATCGACCTGCACCTTTTCGGTGGTGCCAATGAAATCTGCCGCCATATCCTGCGCCATGCCTTGCCATGTGGCGGGTTGCATTTTTTCAGTGTTGCCGATGACTTTGTCGACCTCGGTCATGGCGGCGAAGGTTTCAGGCTCGGTTTGGGCGGCACAGCCGGTGACGATGATTTGGGCATCGGGGTTTTCGCGGCGCAGTTTGCGAATCTCTTGGCGGGCTTTGCGCACGGCCTCGGCTGTGACGGCGCAGGTGTTGATGATAACGGCGTTATTTAGGCCAGCGTCCTGGCTGAGTTCCTTCATCGCCTCGGTCTCATAGGCGTTAAGGCGGCAGCCCAATGTGGTGAATTGCGGGGGAATGACGGGTGCGGACATCAGACAGATCCCAGGAATTGTGCGGTGAACTGCCCGGAAAACACATGCATGGTTGGGCCTGTCATCCAGACGCCATCCTCTGCCCAGTCGATCCAGAGCGTGCCGCCATCAAGGTCGATCTGCACCTTGCGGTCTGTGAGGCCGCGGCGGGCCGCTGCCACTGCTGTTGCGCAGGAGGATGAGCCGGAGGCGAGGGTGATTCCCACCCCGCGCTCCCAGACGCGCATACGGATGTGGTTGGGCGCAATTATTTGGGCAACTTGGACGTTGGTGCGCTGGGGATATAGCGGGTGGTGTTCGTGTTCGGCGCCAAAGCTGGCGAGATCGACTGCCTCGGCGTCGGCGACAAAAAACGTGCAATGGGGATTGCCCATGCCTGTGGCGGTGGGTGCCCCGTCGATTGGCAGGGCAAGTGTATCCATTTCATGGGCCAAGGGCACCTCGTCCCAGCGCAACTGGGGGTGGCCCATATTGACCGAGGTCAGCCCATTGCCTGCGTCACGGGCGAGCAACGTGCCGCGCGCCGTGGTCAGGGAGAGAGAGGATTTGCCATTTTCATTCAACAACTTGCGGGCAATGCAGCGAGTCGCGTTACCGCAAGCCGCCGACAGGGAGCCATCACTGTTATAGAATGTCAGATGGGCGGCGTGATCTGTATTGGCATCATTGGTGGAAATCACCGCAAGCTGATCAAAGCCAACGCCAAAGTGGCGATGGGCAATCGCAGTGATTAGCGCGTCAGGCAATGCAACATCCAACGCACGCGCATCCACGACGACGAAATCGTTGCCGAGCCCGTGCATTTTCTCGAAGGGCAAAGTGATATCAAATTGTGCATTCATAAGGCGCATATAGCGAGCCGCCGAAACTAATTCCAGAGGAATGCGTTTTTATCGCTTTTCGGGGTTGACCCTGAGGCCTGCTATTTCTAGAAGCGCCCTCATAGTGGGCCGTTAGCTCAGTTGGTAGAGCAACTGACTTTTAATCAGTAGGTCGATGGTTCGAACCCATCACGGCTCACCACTATACCAAAGATGTCGTTGGACCATAAGAGAGCCGATTTGAAGCGCAAGCTTGCATATCGGCCCTTATGGCCGGTGATGTCCTTTCATTTTCAGAGATGTGGGTGGTGGCGGTGTTTGGCGTGCCTTTTGTGGCGCGCGGGCGCTTGGTGTGTCGAGCAGGATCGCGTCGCGTCGTTTGTTTTCAGTGCGTTGGTGATGGCGGGTGGGGCGGCGATTCTTGACAAGGGGGCACGGGTATCTCAATTTGATCAAATTCAAGACGAGAGGCTGCGATGACACCCCCATTGATAAAAACGAGTGACCCAGATTTCATGCTGCGGATCGCGACAGAGGAAGATGCCGGTTTGGTTGTGGCCTTCATGCACAAACTTGGGGTCTATCAAAAAATGGCGGAGGCAATCACGGCGACCGAAGCAGAGATCGCCAGATTGCTACGCGAAAACCTGGGGGAGGCGGTGATTGCCTCCTATTTGGGGGAGCCTGTTGGATTTGTGTATTTTTGCAAGAAATCATCGGCATTCACGGGTCGGGCCGGGCTGTTTATCGACGGTTTTTTGATTGACGAAGATATGCGGCACAAAGGCTTTGGCAAGATCATGATGGGCTTTATGTGCCGTCATGCGATTGAAAGAAATTGCCAAATGCTGGAATGGGGCTGTTTGGATTGGAATGCGCCGACGATCCAATTTTACAAAGATCTGGGGGCCTATAGCATCGAGAATATGCGGATTTTCAGATTTACGCCGGATCAGTTACGCATAAATGCCGCACTGCACGTATGATCAAATGACGCCTGCTATATTAGTTGGGGTGGGGGGCGATGTCGCGCCGCCATGGGGTGACTGGCGCGACAAGGAGTGTATCGGAGTGGGGTTGATGTGCTGAGGTTATGCCGGGTCGGTCTCGATATTTTTCACACCAAAGAACACGGCATAGAGCGTGGGGACGATGATCAGGGTCAAGATTGTCGCAAAGCTAAGCCCACAGATAATAACAACCGCCAATGAATTGAAAAACGGATCCCAAAGCAAGGGAATGACCCCCAACACCGTCGTCAGCACGCCAAGGGATACGGGGCGCACACGGCTTACGGCGGCATCCAAAATGGCGAGCATACGCTCCTTGCCATCTGCGATCTGGGAATCGGTTTCATCAATCAGAACAATTGCGTTTTTGATCAACATGCCGGTGAGCGAGAGAACCCCCAAAATCGCCATGAATTCGAGCGCGGTTTGTGTCGCCACCAAGCCCCAAACAACTCCGATCAGGGCCAATGGCACCGTCAAAAAGATGATCAGCGGCTGGCGAATGGCGTTAAACAACAGCAAAACCACGACGATCATCGCGCCAAAGCCAAGCGGCATGGTTGAGGCAAGGCCTGCGTTGGCCTCTGCGGCGCTGCCAAATTCGCCCTTCCATTCAAAGCGGTAACCGGGGGGTAGGTCGATCGCCTCGATCGGGGCTCGCACAGCGTCAAACAGATCACCGGAAAGAACGCCGGGGGAGTTGTCGGATTGGGCGGTGATCGCAAGCGAGCGGTCGATGCGCCGCAGGTTCCCCGGCTCAAACACCAATTCAAAGGCATCAACGACCTGCGAAATCGGAATATAGCTGCCGGTCACCTGGCTAAACACCTGAATATTGCGCAGGCCGCCGATGTCGTTCCGCTCTGCCTCAAAGGGGCGCATGATGATGTTTCGCAGGGTGTCATCCTCGCGGTAAACACCGATGTTGGTGCCGGACAAATGCGCGTAGAACGCATTTGAAATCTCGCCTTGGGTCAGGCCCAGACGGCGGGCGTTCTCGGTGTTGATATTGGGGCGCATGACCTTAATTTGTTCGCGCCAATCGTTTTTGACTGCGATGGCACCTGCCTGCGACATGATCTCTTCGGCCTGCCCGGAAAGCGCGCGCAGGGTTTGGGGATCAGGGCCGAAGAAACGCGCCTCGACCTTGGAGCCACCACCGGGGCCAAGGGCGAATTTCCACACCTTGGAGCGAGAATCGATGAAGTTGGCGTTTATCCACTCTTGGAGCTGGGGGCGCAGCCCGTCGATTTGTTGGTAGTCCTCTACATCAACGAGGATTTGCCCGTAGCTGGGGCTCGCATCTTCTGCGGCATAGGTCAGCATGAAACGGGTGTGGCCCGCGCCAACAACGGTATTGGTGCCCGTCACGCCCTCAAGCGTTCTGACGTGGGCTGCGATCTGGGTAAGGTCGCGTTGGGTTTGGGCAATATCTGTCCCCTCGGGGAGGAAATAGTCGACCACAAACTGGGTCCGTGTTGAGGGCGGGAAGAATCCCGGAGGCACCATGCTAAAGCCGATAAGGGCGGAGCCAAACAGGGCCACCACCAAGAGAATTGTCAGGTATTTGACCCGAATGGCCCCCTGCAACAAGCGGCGATAAAGCCGTAGAATGATGTTTTCGGCCTTGGGTTCTGCCTTGCCTGCCTTAAGGAGCAGGGTGCAGAAATAGGGGGTTAGCCAAATCGCCACCAGCCAAGAAAACATAAGTGCGATGGTGATGGTAAAGAACAAGCTGCCCGCATATTCGCCAGTGGAATCTGGTGAAAACCCAACCGGAGAAAAGGCCAGAAAGCCCACAATCGTCCCGCCCAAGAGCGGCCATTTGGTTTGTTTCACAACAGCGATGGAGGCCGCGGCGGGGGATTCACCCTTTTGCACACGCACAAGCGTGCCCTCGACCACAACAATGGCATTATCAACCAACATGCCCAACGCAATGATAAGCCCACCAAGAGAAATACGTTGCATATCAATGCCGTAAAGATACATGCCCATCAATGTGCCCGCGACAGTGACCAACAGGATACCGCCCATCAGGATGCCCGATCGCAGGCCCATAAAGACCAACAAAGTACCCACAACAATCGCAAGTGCGAGGATCACATTCGTGACGAAATCATCAACAGAGGCACGCACGCTAACCGATTGATCAGAGATGGATTCGATGCTGATACCAATCGGGCGGTCCCCTTCTAGGGCAGCCATACGCGCACGCACGGCATCGCCCATATTCACCACGTTGCCGCCCAAATTGTTGGAGATCGCCAACCCAATTGCGGGCTGACCGTCAATAAATAGCGGCTTTGATGCCGGTTCTTTTAGGCCTCGAAACACGGTCGCGATGTCAGAAAGGCGGAATGACGCGCCGGTCTGTGGATTGGAGATGACGAGGTTTTCAATCGCCTCGATTGAGCCAACCGCACCCACGGGCCGAATGGCAAGACGCGTTGTGCCCGCAACCACAGAGCCGCCCGGCGTCACAAGATTTTGTCCATCAAGCAGGTTGCCGATTTGGGAGGGAGATAAGCCAAGTTCGATCAAGCGCGCAGGGGCGTATTCGACATAGATGACTTCTTCTTGTACGCCGCTCAGGACAACTTTGGATACCCCGTCAACCAAGACCAATTCGCGTTGCATTTCTTTGGCATAGCTGTGGATTTCGGAAATCGAGAAACCCTCTCCTGTTACGGCGAAATACAGCGCGAAAACATCGCCGAAATCATCGTAAACTTGGCTGGGAAGTGCGTTTGGGGGCAGCCCGCCTTGGGCGTCACGTACCTTGGCGCGCATCTGGGCGAAGCGTTCATATAGTTGGGCGTAGTTTTTGGTCGATTGAATGGTGAACTCGACGGTGACCTGACTGAGACCCGGAGAAGACACGGAGCGGACTTCTTTGACGCCTTGCAATTGTTGCAATGCGTTTTCAACGACTTCGGTCACCTCATCTGCCACTTCGGCGCTGTTGGCACCGGGGTAGGGGGTTACAATTTGCGCCTGACGGATGATGAACTCCGGGTCTTCAAACCGGGGCAGGTTTTTGTAAGCGAACACGCCTGCAATCAGAATGAGCAGGGTGGCCAGCGCCGAGATCAGGCGCTTATCTATAGCAAATCTTGCGAGATCCATGCTGTTAGCCCCCGACCTTTGTGATGGGTCGAATGATAATGTTTCCCCGAAGTTGAGACACGCCCGCAGTGACAACCGTTTCATCCCCTGACAACCCGTCGGAAATGACCACGCGCGCGCCAGTGGCATCGCCTAGGACCACGGCCTGTTTGGACACGGCGTTTTGGTCGTTTACCACCCAGACATAGGCGGTGCCGTCTGCATTGGCACCGATGGCAGTGAGTGGGACAGTGAGCGCGCTGGCGGTGCGTTCATTTTTCGTGCCAGTGATGCTGCCGACCATGCCGGGCAATACATTGGACCCCTTGGGCAGGGTGACTGCAACGCGGCCCCGATAGGTTTGGGTGGCGGCATCTGCAACGGTTGAGAATTCGACCAGCTCGGCCTCAAATAACGTGCCGGGCAGGGCGTCAATCGCCACTTTGGCTTGGACGTCGGTGGAGCCTGAAAACTGGATAACATCCGTGCCGGGCACGTCAAATTCCATAATCACGGTTGAGAGTTGTTGGAGCAGGGCGACGTCTTGGCCGGCCTGAATATTGGTGAAATTTTCGATGTCGCGACGGGCGATTGTGCCATCAAAAGGTGCCCGCAATGTCGCATCGGCCAAATTGTCATTGGCGGTCTGTATTTGCGTATCCAAGCCGCGAATGGCAGCTTCGGCGGCCTCGACCTCTTCTTTGCGGCCTCCGGCGCGGCTGATGGAGAGCTCTTCCCATTTTGCGCGCAGTTCGGCCTCTGCCACACGTAATGCGGTTTCGTCCTGGTCAAGTCTGGCTGCGGCAACCAAATCCTTTTGGAACAATTCGCGGGTGCGGGAAGCCTGAACGCGGGCTTGATCCACTTGGGCCTGAACCGCGTCGATGCCTGCCTCAAGGGCTGAAATCTCTTGGGTGCGGGCCCCAGAGCGTAGGGCGCGTAGCTGGGCGTTTGCTTGGTCTAGCTGACTGGTGAGCTGCGCAACCTTGGTTTCGAAATCGCGGGGGTCTAGTTGGGCAATTACATCACCTTTGGACACTCTCATGGAGGCGAGGATCGGCAGGGCAATGACCCGACCAGACACGCGAAATGACAGGCCCGCCTCTTTTGACGGTTTTACAATCGCGGGATATCTGCGGCTGAACACGGTTTCGCTGGTCTGGACCTGCTCCACCTTGGCGGGGCGCGGGGTTGCGGTGGCATCCTGCGCATTTGCCGCGCTTAACGACGCGAAGCTACAAAAGATGGTTAAGCTAACGAATTTGACACAACGCATTACGGACCCCTAGCGTGGAAATTGTTACGTGCATGTTAGGTAGTTGGGGGGAGTGAGTAAACAAAGGAAACACGCGATGAGCCTGATTGGGCAATCGGTTTGGGCGCGCTGTTATTGAGCCTATGAGCGCTTGTGCATGTTGGCGTGATAGAGATTTACCTCCGCTATTGGTGCGCGCCTCAAGCGCAATTGAGGCGCGGTTACCAAGTCGAAATTATTCTACCTGTCGACGGTGGATGTTTAGATTTTGTGGATCAGCCGCGTTTTCAAAAGCTGCCCGTTTCGATACAGAATTGGATATGCGACAGCGCAAATGTGGCTGTTTATATCGCGCAAGGCCCGCAGGGTTTCCAGATGAAGATCGCTTGACTGTAAGCTGTCGCTGCGGCCGGCGTGGATACGCTCCAGATGGCGTTTGCGGCTTTTGCGCTCTTCTTTTTTGAGGTTTGCTTTCTCGGTGACAAGCAGGCGCGCGCCGTCGAGATCATCGGAAATTAGCACATTGGATGCTTGGGCAAAATTGGCGGCGATGGTGTCGTGAATATCGGCAATTTCTTTGCGCCCTTCGGGGGAGAATTGAAGCTTGCCGTCATTTTTGGTTTTGGCGAGATCGGCCAGACGTTTGGACACTACATCCCCCGCAGCCTCAAGCCGGATGGCGTAATCTACCAACCCCTTTAGAACCTTCATTTCCTGTTTGCTATAGGTGTCGCCCGGCACGGAAACGATGTAGTTTCGAATGCCTGACAGCATCCGGTTCACATTTTTATCCTGTGCCTGAAGCTGGATGATCACATCGGGATCGGCGGTTTCAAAAAGGTCGGGAATGCGGGCGTACATTTGTTCGACTTGTACCGTCATGCGCAACAATTCCCGCTTTAGCCCTGCGATCGCTTGGGGGGGATGGGCCAGAACGGCGGTGTTTAGCGCGCTTGGATCGGGGGAGGTTGGCTCTCCTGCGGATTGCGAGGTGGAAGGCAAAAGGCGGGCAACGGGGCCCTCAATCAGGCGACAGAATGGCAAGGCCAGCAAAAGCAGGGAAAAATTGAACGCGATATGCGCCCAAATCAGCGATTGTGTTGGCCCCGCGACGATCAAAATATCAGGCGACAACAGCATATTGAGGGTGAGCAGGATGATGACGGCCCACCCTCCGCGAAGGGCGACATTAGCAATTGGAATGCGCTGGGCCTCGGGGGGCATGCCACGTGTCAGCCATATGGGAATGAACCCGCTGCCAAGATTGGCACCAAGCACCAGCGACACCGCAGCGCCAAAGGGAATGGTCCCGATTTGCAGCAAAGCCACGCACATCAAAATGGTGGCAACGCTGGAATGCATCACAAAGGCCAAAACCGCCCCAACCAAAAATGCGGTCACAAAATCGGTTTCCAGATAGTTGGCGATTGCGGGGAGAAAGGCGCTTTCCCGGATCGGCTCTACTGCGTCCTTTAGAAATTGGAGAGATAGAAGAACAAAGGCGATGCCCAAGAGAATGCTACCCAATTGGCGGCGGCTTTTCTGGTGGTTTTTGACAAATAACCAGCCGCCAAGCGCCAGTAAAACAGGCACTAGCCAATCCATCTTGAACGATAGCAATTGAATTAGCAGGGCAGAGCCTAAATCGCCGCCCAACACGATCGCCAACCCGGTTGCAAACATCATATAGCCGCCCGCCGAAAACCCGGCGACAAGCACTGCTACCGCTGCGGAGCTTTGCAATACAATTGCGAGAACCAAGCCGGTTAAGCCCGCCCCGGGCAAGCTTTGCCGTTGTGTGAGTTGGTGTTTGAACATGGCCCCAAAGCGCTGTTCGATGCCGGTGCGGATCATCTGCACAGCAAAAAGCAACAGCATGACTGCGGCCATAAGATGGATAAGGAACGATAGGATTGCCATGGTTATGCCCGATGCGACGCTATGGGGTGACTGTTTATTGGTGGTGTTTTTGCATCCCAATTTCGCTGGTGACTGTATTCATATTTTTGCGGATCACAACTTGATCTTACGTGTGAGGGGGTTTCCGGACGAAAAACAAGGTGCGGGGCCTAGGGTTTAGGCCTTGTTTGAACGCGTCAGCGGCCTCGCGCGCGTGATCATGCACAAATCTGGAGAGACTATAGGCGGAGAAGTCAAAGCGCCTATTGGCATATAAGTGTCACCGGCGCGAAACACGATTGAATTTCAATTGATGGGCGGAAAAACCCGTCACTCAATTGATTTTATGTGACAAAGCCGCTTGGATGCAGTCGCGTGTGGCGCTATGTTGAGAGGGCAAGTCAGGTGGAGTGGTTTCACCTCGATCTCCTAGCATCGAGACCAAAACATGTCCCAAGCCGACCAGAAATCATCTGAACTATTGGCAATAATACTTACATGCAAATCGTCACCCGCCGCGCGTGTTGCGTCGGCGCGCCTGGCGTTGACCTCGCTTGATCTTCCGGTTGAGATAAAGGTGGTAGAGGGGTTTGTGGGCGAAGATGATCACGTTGATCGCCTGTATGATGTGAAAAGCAACCGGCGCTGGGTGAAACGGCCAATTTCGCGGACCGAGGTCGCTGTTTACGCGACGCACCGGCTTGCTTGGGAGCATCTGCAAGACAGTCAGCGCCAAGCCGTTATCGTTTTTGAGGATGATTTCGCGATCCGTGATCCTGAGACTGTTGCGACTGTTATACGGTCGTGGAAAGAGATGTTGGGCGATGGGCGGGACATCGTCAAACTGTTTGATTTTGAGAAAAAGGCCAAGAATCGCCCTGTGTTCACAACAGAGGTGAATGGCGTCGAATTGGTAAAATGGGCGTCGCCAAGTGCGGGGATGGTGGCCTATCTTATCTCGCGCAAAGGGGCGCAGAAATTTCTAATGCGTGAGCGGATTTTCCGGCAGGTCGACGAGGATACAAAGTATTTTTGGGAACTTGGCCTGAACATTTGGTCGGTGCCCGGTAATCCGGTGGCTGAGATCAGTCACGAGTTAGGCGGTAGTCTTGTGGAGGCAGATCGTCAAAGCATCCGTGAGCGCCGTCTTATGCGCAGCCTGTGGGGAATTTTATTGACCCTGTATAGAAAAGCGAGAACGTGGATATCGCTGTTTCTTGAGCGGTTTTGAATTTCCAACGAACGCCGTGATCCGCGCGGGTTGGGCCCTATCAATCCGCTGAATGCTGGGCGGGTCAGAAATCATCTATGAGGAGCAGTTCTGCCTCGGCAGAAATTGCGCCAAGAGCTTCTGCTATCTCGTCTTTGTAGATCGGATTCATGACAATAATGGATAGGTTTTTGCGATTTTCTAACGCCTGAGGCAGGAAGGTTTTGCAGGCTGTTCCCAGCACGTAGCTGCCCTCGCGCAAGGGGTTTATGTCGATGGCGCCGTGCAGAGCGTTTTGTGCGGATACGAATGACAAAAACGTTGTGGCGCGCGATCCTGTTCCCCAAATCCAGACGTCACGCCCGCTTGTGTGCCGATCCTTAAGGATCTGGTTCCAGTGTGCGGTGAACCGTTGCAAGGAGGCGGGAAGAGTGTTTTGCAATCCGGGCGCTGACGCGCTGGCGGCAGGCACGGGTGAGGGGCCGCGCCGCGAGAATATCGTCAGATGTTGATCGCCATAGGTGACCTCTGCGCGATTGTCATTAAAGCCAGCACGCTGAAGCGCATGTAGGAGCGAGGCCTGCGTGAAATAGTTTACGTGCTCGTAAAACAGTTCGTACACATGCTGTTCGGATATGATTCGCCCGGCATTTGGCACCTGTGTGATCATGGTTCCGCCGGGCGCGACCCACTGGAATAGATTAGCAAGAAAATCCTGAGGCGCGGCAATGTGTTCAAGTGTCATTCGGTTCACAACCAGATCAAACGTGGCTGTTGGCTTGGCCGGGAGAACTTTGGGGATAATCTGAACCGGGTTCGCGCCGTCGGGCCGAAATGCGGGGTCAAAGCCCAAGAGATTTGCCTGCGTCAACTCGGCAAGGGTTGTCAGGAATTCGCCTTGGCCGCAGCCAACCTCAAGGATGCTGCGGGGGGGAGTGTCGAGCGATTGCAGCCAGTCTAGCGCGGTTTGTTTCAGGTACTCTCTGAAAACGCGGGAATGCATCTGGGTGGATTCATATTCGGTGTCATATGTGGTTTGGGCGACATCAAAGGTCGTGTTCCAGAAGAAGCCACATGTTTCACATTGTGCCAAGTCCATGGATTTTTGAGCAAAGCTGAGGGATGAAGACTCTGACCATCTGAGAATGCAGGAGTTGACTGGCATTTCGGGTGTGCACAGCAAGGGCCGAATGGTCGATTGTGCACAGCAAGGGCATAAGAGTGTCATTGCACCCTCTTGAACTCTGGGAAGGGAACCCATGCTTCGCGCCCCTGCAATTCAGGGAGGATTTCGTCGGCCAGGTTCCAAGCAAAAATCAAGATTGCATCGGGGTTGGTTTCTAACATCTGGCTTGGGGAAAGGATGGGGATGGCACCATATGGCAGAAATTTTGTGATCTTGGTTTCGGCCTTGTCCCCGACACAGCGGATGCCGAGACCAGATTTCAGTGCAGCAAGCAGTGTGACGGTTTTGGCCGCAGCCCCGTAGCCAACGACCTTGCGGGTTTGCATCATTTGCAAGAAACGCAACGCCGACTTGCGGCAGGTTTCAAGGGCGAGATTTAGATCGCTCTCGTCAGTGTGAAGGGTCGCGGCCTCAACTGTGATCAAGGCGTTTACCGGTGAGGCATGATCCCCCGAAGGACGACACCACAGTTGCAAGCTGCCTCCTTGGGCGTTGGTGTTTTGTACGTCGAATATCGAAAATCCGTTGGCCCCTAAAAGGGTGGCGGCGCTGCCAAGGCTGAAATGCGAATGGTGTTCGTGGTAAACCATGTCGAACGCCCCAAGTTTGACAAGCTGCTCCCACGACTGAAATTCAATCACGAGAAGACCATTCTCGGGGTCAAGCAATTGGCGTGCCGCCTCTAGCATCTCTTGGGGGGCGGCGACATGTGCCAACACATTTGACATTGTAATCGCAGCAAACCGTCCGTGTTTTTGGGTGAGGTCTTGGGCTGCGTTTTTATCGAAGGGAGCGCAATATGAGGTCATCCCTGTTGCGCGCGCATAGTCCACGGGGATTTGCGACGGATCAACGCCGATACAGGTGAGGCCTTGCTCAGAAAATGCGCGTTGTAAGGTGCCGTCGTTGCTGCCCACATCCAACACCATGGCGTTGTGATCAAGGCGGTGCGCGACGCGCTGCGCCAAGGCCCGTGCGTTGGTTTTTACGGCAGATGAAACCGAGGACATATAGGCATAATCAGCGCCGAAAAGCAGATCACCGGGGAGGGAGGTAGCGTTTTGCACCAACGTGCAGGACATGCAGCGCGACAGGCCCAAGGGATAGGTTTCCACCGTTTCGAGGGGATCAGAAAGAAGCCGGTTTGCCACCGGGCTGTCGCCAAGATCGAGGAATTTTCGCAACGGGCCATTGCAAGCGCGACAGGCCTTCAGCGCATATTTTTCACGGTTTGGAGTGCTCATTCTGCGGCTAAACTTAACCGCTGAAGGGCCTCAAGGCGGACAAACCGTTTGTTCGCCAGATCCGTTTCAAGAGTTGGGATTTCCGAAAAGGAGACCATGCAATTGGAAAGCAGTGCTTCGAAATCCGACGCATAGCGATACATGTGGAAATTGTCGGTAAATCGCGTGCCGTCGACGCGGTAGCTGCGGTTGTCATGGACGGCATCGCAGGCCGTATCTGGAGGCGGTAAGCCTGCAATTCGTGCGGTGACATTGGCCGCATCTCGAACAGTCATTTGCATGCTGGGGGGCGCAATATTCCAAATAGGTCGCTGGTCGGTGTTTCGGGGTTTGTTGGTCGCAGCCGTGGCTAGGGCGCGGGCAAAATCCTCAACCGGCATGAACGGTCGCCAGCTATCACCTGTGCTTCGTAAGGTGGCATTTTGCCCCAAAGCGGCATAGGCGCAGAACTCATTTAACAACAGATCGGTGCGCGGAACGGGGGAGGCACCAAAGACTGTCGCCCCGCGAAGAATGCAAACCCGGAAGTTCGGGGTTTGAAGCTCCAGCAAGGCGGTTTCGGCCATTGCCTTGGACTGTGCATAAGACGTGAGCGGGGCCAATTCCTGATCTTCGCTTGCGATGATATCGCCGGAGTTACCATATACAGAGCAAGATGAGGCAAAGACAAAAACGGAGACACCTGCGTCTCGTGCGCGTTGGGCCAAATGCACGGTTTCGCGGAAATTCAGCCGCATGGTTGCATCTGGGTGAAGCTGGCCAAGCGGGTCGTTTGAATAGCCTGCCAAATGGATAACGGCGTCAACTGACGCAAGATCTGAAGCCGAGAGATGGGTGAAATCCGCGTGATCGGGGTTGCTCCATTCACCTTTTCGGACGGTGGCACCTGCAAACCAACCGATGTCACATGTCTTGATGTCAGCGCCGCTGGGAGCGAGGGCAGAAATCACGGCAGGGCCGATGTAGCCCGCAGCTCCCGTCACCAAAATTTTCATCTTTCCCCCGCCACTTAGCCTGTGTATCAGTAGCTAATAGGGATAGTATAGGCAAGGTTATGACCATTGCAAACGGCCCAAATTTATACGTTCTAGGGGCACCGCGCGCGGGAACGACCTATTTGTTTTCTGCCCTTTCGCAGTCTCCTGATGTATATGTGCCCCCATTAAAAGAACCGCATTTCCATCTGCGTGACCATTGGCAATTGCAGGGCCCAGAGCGCGAAGCCTTTACCAAACCTTTGCAACAATATCATGCGGGCAAGAAGAAATCTGTTTGGGGGGGGATGGAGACCGACGAGCAGGCCTATCGCGATTTTTATGCGCCGGGAAGTGCTGCGAAATTTCGCATGGAGGGCACACCTAACTATTTTCGCGAGGCGGACCTGATCGCACAGAGCATTGATGGTTTTGTTGATGAGCCTGTGTTCGCAATTGCAATCGTCAGAAACCCGGTGGAACGCATTGTGTCGCACTATCGGTTGTTTCGGCAATTGGGATGGGAGACGCTGGATTTTGAGGCGGCAATCCATGCTGGCCCAGAACGTGTTGCCAAGGGGTGGGCCGGTACGTGGGATTATGTTCGATATTCTGAATACGCAGAGCCAAGTGCGCGCTGGGCGGAGGTGTTGGGGGATCGGTTTCGGGTTGTATCATATAGCGATCTTTCATTTTCGCCGCGGGCGTTATTGGCGGATTTATCGGGTTGGTTGGGAATTGCCGAAGGGGACGAGTTACCCCTAAATACGTTTAACTCCGCAGCCCGGTTTGATGGCATTACGATGCAAGACGCCGAGGAGATAATTTCAAGGACTCAGCGGGTCGATTTAGAACGAGAGCATGCGATGGTAGCGAAAGCCAGCCAAACCAAGTTTACAAGACCGGTCGTTTCGGTTGGCATGCCAGTGCGCAATGGCGCGAAAAGCATTGTTGAGGCCATCGCGAGTGTGCAGGCGCAGACCTATTCAGACATAAATATTGTGGTGTGTGATAATGCGAGCACCGACGAAACCGTGCAGATTGTGCAAGGCATCGCGGCCAAAGATCCACGGGTTAGTTTGCAAGCCTTCGAAGAGGGGGTGGATATCAAACAAAGCTTTGAGCGGGCTGCGCGCACCTGCACTGGTGATTATTTCTTGTTTGCACCAGCGGATGATATGTGGACCCCTGATTTTGTCGAGGCCGCAGTGGGGCGTATGCAGGGCAATCCCAACGCGGCGGTGTGTTGTGGGCGCATTGAGCTATTTGATGAAGCGGGTCACAGGTGGAACAGCACCGGTCTTAAGAAGGTCCATGGTCCGCAATACAAGCGCTGGCGTCTTGCCCTGATGCAAATGGATGCCTCCCGGTTTTATGGGCTCATTCGCGCCACCGCCTTGCACGGCATGTTTCCAAAAGACGCGCCGGAGGGCTGGGACCATTATGCGGCGGCAAAGTTGGCATGGCATGGGGATGTGGAGGTCGTTGATATGACAGCGATGCACCGCCACCAGACACCTACAGAGGTCTATAAGGTGCGGATGTTGGAGCAGGAGCGGAGTTTTTGGGGGCGGGTTTTCTTTATGCGGCATGTCGCACGGATGTTTCGCGACGATCCTGATATTGACACGAAACCAATGGGCGCACGCATGGCGCTTTGGGGGTTTGTGCTTGTACATGTCAATCTTGCGCTGCGCGGCGGATCAAAGGCATTGAGCCCGTTGCGATGGGTGCTGACACGCGCTGGCAAAATCTGCGTCCTGTTCGCAAAGCTGAGTCGCAAATGACCGGGGTGATCGGGATCATCTTGGCGGGGGGGCAAAGTCTGCGATTTGGGGGGGCCTTATCCAGGCCGAAACCTGTTGTGGAAATACATGGGGTGCCGTTGGTTCTGCGTGCGGCTGCAAAGCTTGTTGCCGAAGGTGCCAATCGCATTTGTGTGCTGACAGGCCGCAACCACGGTGCCATTCGCGATGCTCTTGATATGGAGCGGGACGCGGGTTTTCTGCGGGCGGGTTCAAACATCCCGATTCCGTTTGAGCTTCGGTATTCCGGGGATCAAACGGGGAGTGCGGGACGGCTATTGGCGATGGATCGGTCTGAATTGGCAGATGGCGCGTTGCTTAGTTACACAGATGTTTTCACCGACGCGCCGTTGGCGGGTTTGTTGGAGATGGTCCGCGGTGAGGGCAGTGCCTTGGCGCTTATGACTGTGTCACCACCGCTGCCGTGGGGGATCGTGCGTTCGGACAACAACCTTGTCACCTCTTTTGATGAAAAGCCGCGTCTTCAGTCTCTTTGCGCCAATGCCGGTTTTTACGCCTGCGCGTCGGGGATACTTGATTATATCTCGGCCCCTGGGGAAATGCTGGAAAACGAACCGATGAGGCGCATGATTGAAGCGGGTGGCGTCAGGTCGTCGCATCACGAGGGGCAATGGCTTGGTATAGACAATCCCAAGGATGTAGCGAATGCCGAGACGGGTCATACTGATCTTTTTGGCGAGCAAGACCAGCTGATGATTGGTTGACTAGCGTCTAGGGGCTTGCGTCTGTCGGGTGCGGTCCAGACTGGGCCACGCAAGATGCAAGTGCACCGCACAAGAGCATTACCCTGCGTTGCAAGCTCCCTCCGGCCTTTGTCTTGTCAGGTTTCTGAGCGGACTGGCCAGAGGGGTAACAAAACACTTTCACTCAGGGGGGAGTTGTCAAACCTGATACAGGACGGGATTGCGCGCGCGTTCTTAGAACGCCAAAGCAAAGGACAGCGCCGCATCGGTTTTGCCCGCACTGCTAAGGCCGAGATCAATAGCGGCGTTTGCGACCATGTTTCCTTGGTAAGTTGTGGCCAAGTCGATGCCTAAAAATCCGCGTGCAGCAAAGCCGTTGTTGGCGTTGGGCAGTGAAAGTGTCGAGCCAGCCAATGTGATATTGCCAGCCGCAGCATGACTGTATTGCGCATCCACCCCGTAGCGCAGCAAAGCACCATCACGTAAAGGGGCGTGCAATTCCAAACGGGCCTCAAGGAAATGAGACATGCGATCATTCACCGTCAGATTGGCAACGGATCCTGTCTCGGCGTAACCTTCGGAGAATACCCCGAGATAGCGCAGGCGTAGGGACGACTCTTCCAGTCCGAAGGCCCCGCCAAAGGTGATGGAGGGACTAAGGAAATAGCTGTTGTAGGAGGCGCTGGCGGTTTCTATGCCGCCGATAACTGTGCTGTTGGCGACATCGCGAGAGCTGTCATTGCGGGTGAAGCCTGCGGACATAGACATTTCTGCGCCGCGGTCTAGCATCCAATGCACGCCCCCAAATACGCCTGTTGAGTCCACATCAAATGCCGCGCCACCCGCACCGGATGTTTCGCCCATGGTAACGCCGCCAAACACGCCATTGCCGATCTCGCCTTCGTTGCCCACAACAAGGGCCGTGTTGTAGACGCTGTAGGCGGCGGTCGTGGCGCTGCCCTTGTCATACAAGCCACTTGCGACGAATTTGCCCCAGCGGCTTGTGCCGCCAGCAGGGCCACGTGTGACCAGTGATGGGGTCGTGCCGCGATTGGCAACGGCATCCAGAATTTGGCCGCCCGCAAAGGAAGCTGCATTGTCCGCCGCGCCAAAGCCCGTTGTGTCCATCACATAGATCGTGTCACCATCAACCACATAGGCATTATTTGGGGCGGTAATGGTGGCCGGCATCCCAACGACACGTACAACCGTGTTCAGGCCGGGGCCAAAGTTAAGGGTCGCTGATCCGGGAACCCCAAATGCGATATCCCCGAACAAGGTTGATCCAGCCATCAAATTCACAGTTGAATCCGCCCTTTCCATGACTATGGAATAGGCATTCTGAGCGAGAATCGCACCGGAATTCGTGACCGTATCCCCCGTATTTGAGGTGCCCCAGGTTACATGATGAATGCCATGAGCATTTAGCCCAGCGGTCGTTATCGTGCCCGTGTTTATTGTCGTGTTAGGCCCTCTGTATTGGTAAATCCCGACGCCGCCATCACCCGAAGTCGCTATTGTGCCAGAGTTGATAACCGTCGTTTTGCGAGACGGGTTACTAATTCCGCGGCCACTGTTCGTGGTGATAGTTCCCGAATTGATAATTGTCCCAAAGTCAAAATCAGCGCCATAGTCGTACTGAAAAGTGATTCCTGAGGCGTATAAACCATTTGCCCGAATGGTGCCTGCGTTGATCACCGTCCCGTGTACCCCTGACCTGTGGGATATACCGGAACCACTGGTGCCAGAGACGTTGATCGTACCATGATTTATCGTGAAGCCGTGATCGCCAGATTCATTAATCCCCGCTCCGCGAGTAACAGTTATATCGCCTGTGTTTTCGATGTAGTGATTGGAGCTTATGACGTCCAAGCCATTAGATTCCCCGATCACCGTGCCATCGTTCACCACATATCCATTGGTTCCTCGCAACCATAATGTGGTGGATCGCGCACTAGAAAGCGTGCCCGAATTGTAGATCACACCATCATTGCCCGTTAGTCTGGCTGCATTGCCATTTTCGCCAGACAGAGTGCCGGTGTTATGAATCGACCCATTGTTTCCCGTATAGTTGGCAGCATGGTTGCTTCTATTGAAACCGACGGAATTCACGGTGCCGGAGTTGGTAATTCTACCGTAATCCCCGACATAGCCCATCGCATTGGTGCGAAAACCTTGATAGGTTATCGTCCCGGTGTTTTCGATTAGGCCGAAATTACCCTCTATTTGCAGACCGAAATTAGCCGAAACTGCAGAGCGATTGCTCAAGCTATATCCAGTGACGGTGCCATGGTTCACAATGGTCGAATAATCGCCAAGATGGCTGATCACCGCTCCGTCGACACCTCTGCCCAAATACGTGTCTAACGTGCCATAATTGATAAAGGTGTTGTGATCCCCGGTGCCAAGCAAGGCGGTGGCATCCACAGTCGTAACCGACCCAGGTGCGGTAACCGTTAGCGTGTCTTCGCCATCCAGCACGGCGCCCCCGTTTGTGACTGTTTGTGCTGTGTCGACTATAAAATCTTCCGCATAGGCAGCGTTGGACACCAGCAGCAGTATGGCGGTTGGCAAGCTAACCAAAGAATGTCTCATTTTTACCCCTTAGCGGATTATCTAGCGGAAGCACGCGTGTTCCCGAATTGATTATTTGGCGGTTAGATCAATGCCCAACGCAGTAATTTTATTACGATGTAAACTAATTTGGGAAAAATTTCCAACAAAACCGCGCAGAGACTTCGTTTATAATTAAGCGCTTACGTGGTTTTCCGCACTGAAGCGGTAGAATGGGGGTTTGATAGCGCCTCGATCTAAGCTCAGGGTTGTGGTGGCATTTTGCGTGCTGAGGTTGAAATCTGAAATGCTATTTGTTTTAAGCTCAAGAAGAGAGTTGTGATTCAATCTGAGCGGGTGTTGTGCGTGTGGCACTGCAAATCTAGTGCCACCGTATTTGGAACCTGCCGCGGCGAACTTCGC
Source organism: uncultured Cognatishimia sp. (assembly GCA_964021645.1). Lineage (GTDB taxonomy): Bacteria > Pseudomonadota > Alphaproteobacteria > Rhodobacterales > Rhodobacteraceae > CANLDA01. The sequence goes on from CAXIAD010000026.1 coordinate 25,722, forward strand.
GCTGGGCAAACTTTGTGAAGGGCAACTGAAAGGGCGCTTTTACCATTCTCTATTGTGGCCAACACGCCCACTCAACGCCCATGCGATTCTCTTGTGCCCAGAGGCGAAGGTGACACCAATTGCATGAGGTGGCGGATGCCTTGGCGACTAAAGTGGGGCTCATCCTGTAAGCTGAACGGTTTGGATAAGGTGTCTTGAGAATACTACGGCAAGAAGCACCAACCCCGAATCTAATTGGGTACAGTTGCGGGCCTAATTCGACCCGCCACACAAATAAATTTACACAGCATTGCCTGAGAATGGGATGTTATCGTTAAATTACAGTTGGTTAGGGGATCTCAAAAAATCCACAAACTCCTGAGATTTGGCTTGTGCAACTTATATCTGCGAGGATATACCGTTCAGCGGAGATGTGGCCGAGTGGTCGAAGGCGCTCCCCTGCTAAGGGAGTAAACGGGGAACCGTTTCGAGGGTTCGAATCCCTTCGTCTCCGCCACCCACACTTTTAATCCTTTTTTTCAGAATGTTACTGAAAAACAAGGCTTTGTACAACTTGCATTGCTACAACAGACTGCTTCAATGACTTTCATGAATCCACGTGTATCAGTCCCCAAAATCTTCCTTCGTGGCAACAAATGGTATGTCCGCGTTCAGGTTCCTAAATCCATGTAGGAACGCCTAAAACGCAAAGAATACTGGGTTTCTTTAAGGACATCGAATCGTGCAAACGTCGGTCAGCGGACCTAACCGACATTCATGATCAGAAAATCTATGTCTGCTTTGCTAGCTGGCCCTTGTATGCAGCATCAAAAAACGCGCGCTCACACAATACTGCATCGCGAAACATCGCAGTCGCTTTGGATTGGTAATATTCGTTCAATTCAGCCCAGCGATTGTCCAATTGATCGCGGAGATGGTTCACAACACTTTCGAATTCTTCGCCAGTATGCAGATCTATCCATTCGGAGAACCAAAACGGTAAATCCGCATTGTAGGTTTTGTAACGGTTTGCCCAAGTCAAATAGCTCCATTCTGCCACGACGAGAACTGCCAGCATTTGTTCATACCGACCAGAGATGCGCGCCGACTGCATCAGGTTCTGAAACGCGTGGGTGGATGGTCCGGCTGAAACATCCCGGTCGCTTTGAGACACTCCAAGTGCCTCGAAGCTACGTAAGAAATATGTATTCTCAGTGCTGGTCACGAGACCCAAAAACTGGGTCATAGGGGCCCCATCCGCCAATGTCGGGGCATGCGCGATGGCCGCCGCTAAAAGTCGTATAAATTCATCGATGAACTTGTAATCCTGAGCGAGATACCACCTCATTTTGTCCAGAGGCAGAGTACCCTCGGCCAGTTCTTTACAGAACGGATGATCCGTCGCGGCATCCCAGTCGCTTTGAACAGAGTTTTTTAAAAGATCGGTGGCGCGCATATCGGTGCTTTCTATGGTTTGGAGGTGCCTTGCGCGTAGCGGGTCAGCCTGTTGGCCAGCACGCTCACGGTGATGTGTAAAACTACGGTAAGACACGCAAGGACGATCAAGCTAGCGAACATCAGGTCAATTTTTGCGCGACCATTGGCAAGTAGCATCAGGTAGCCAAGCCCTTTCGAGGCTCCGACCCATTCACCTATGACCGCACCGATGGGGGCATAAACCGCTGCGAGCCTTAGACCGGTGCCAAGGCTTGGAAGCGCATTTAGAATTTGAATATGACGCATAAAGTTCCACTTGCCAGCATCCATCGAAACCATCAAATCGCGATATCCGCTGTCGATCCGCGCCAACCCGTCGTGGAATGCAGATGTTACAGGAAAGTAGATAATCAAAACTGTCATCACTATTTTTGATCCCATGCCGTAGCCAAACCAAAGCGTCAGCAAAGGGGCCAACGCAAAAACGGGTACGGCCTGAGTGAATACGAGGATCGGTAGCATCAGTCGCTCTGCGGTCTTTGACATTGCCAGCTGGATCGCCGTTGCCACGCCAAGCAGCGTGCCAATCAGTAATCCAAGCACAACCTCTATTGCCGTTACCCAAGCATTTTCGACTATGATCACTCGACTTTTGTACGCTGCCTGCGCGACCCGCCAAGGAGATGGTAGGATGAAGTGAGGGGCATCTGTAATGATCACCAGCGCTTGCCAAAGGCCAAGCCCAATCAGCAGCGCAAGTACGATATCCCAGAACCTCATGCGGCGCTCCCTCGCAAATATTCGAGCAATTTGGCCTGGCAGGCGAGCGTTTCCGCTGCGTTTATCTCACGCAAAGCGGCGGTTTTGGGGACCTGCCAGTTTTGCGTTGCTTGCGCGGACATAACAGTAATCTGATGAGAAACGCGTACTGCCTCAGCTGGATCATGGGTAACCAATAAAACGGTACGGTCTTTCAAAACGTCAGCGGCCAGCTCTTGCATATCGGCCCGCGTGCCCGCATCAAGCGCTGAGAACGGCTCATCCAGGAAGACGATTGCACGGTCTTCGAACAGTGTACGCGCGAGGGCAGCCCGTTGCCGCATACCTCCTGAAAGTGTGGCTGGTTTTTGATCAGCATGGTTTGACAGTCCGACACGGCGCAGCAAATCACGAGCTACCGCAGTATCTGGCACCTCCCCCCGCAGGCGCGCGCCTATGCAGACGTTATCCAGAACCGACAACCAAGGCAGCATGAGATCAGATTGTGCCATATAACTGATGCGACCTGCCAATTTAACACCGTCTGTGGCGACAAACGAACCGTTGAATGTGCCCCCCGTTTCAAGCCCGAGGATCAGGCGTAGGATCGTTGATTTACCCACACCCGACCTCCCCAACAGACAGGTCCATTGTCCACCGGGGAGATGCAGGTTCGCATTGAACAGAACACGGTCACCGATGCGGTGTTGGCCTTTCAATGTAATTCCCGGAGATGTGCTCATGCGCCGTTCAAACCCATTTGCCAGAACCCTATTTCGAGTGATGTTGCCATGCTAAATCTGTCTTGTAGAACCGCTGCACGTGGGCTGTGAGACAGATTACCTATCCGACGTGTTACTGCGTCGTCGATCATCGCGCCTACATTGCTGCAAACGGTTTGATACTCTGGGTTCGCGTAGGTTGTTATCCATTCTGCATAAGGCGTGTCGGCTGACTTACTAACCATCAAACGCAGGCCGATCTCACCGTACCCCATAACGCAAGGTGCTAGAGCAGCCATCAAATCAAGAAAGTCGCCTTGAAGGCCCGCATCCATCACGTAGCGGGTGTAGGCGAGGTTCTCGACTGCTTCGGTTGCGGCAAACAAAGTGGCCTCTTCAATGCCTTCAGTCGCGCATGTTTTCACATGCAGTGACATCTCATGATTAACCAAAGCGTTCACTGTTCCAGCACATATTTTCATTTCTTCAAGCGTTTCAGACTTGACCACGCCCAGCGACCACGCGCGGGAAAAGTGGACCAAGAACACATAGTCTTGGATCAAATAGTGTAGAAATGCAGATCGCGGCAAAGAGCCGTCCCGTAGCCCTTCGACAAAGGCGTGATGCGTGTAGTCGTGCCACTTGGCCGCAGCCCCTTCGCGCCAAAGCGCAAAGGTTTTGCCATAATCGGGTGCCATCAGTTTGCCGTCACGTCGATGGCGATTTTGGACACCGGGTTTTGCATTGGGATGAGGCCAGCTTCATACAAGAAAGCCTCGAATGCAGCATAGCGACCTTCGTCCATAGCTGTTGGACGCAGAGCGAAACGTGGCAATGTGTCGACCCATGCTTTGGCATTCAGCTCGTCTTGCAGTTCGGCGGATGTGCCAGAAAAGATTTCCCAACTCTCTTCGGGGTGATTCACGATGTATTGCGTCGCCTTCTCGGTTGCAGCCAAGAAACGCGCGATCATTTCTTTGTCCATCGTGTTGCTGTTCGCGACATAGATCAGCTCGTCATAGGATGGCAAACCTTCTTCTTCGACAAAGAAGCAGTTGCCTTCGATCCCTTCAATTTCCATCTGGTTCAATTCAAAGTTGCGGTACGCGCCGATGACGGCATCAACCTGACCGGACATCAACGATGGAGAGAGCGACCAGTTCACGTTGACCAATTCCACATCGTCCAAGGACAATCCGTGGTGACGCAAGATCGAACCTAAGATGGCCTCTTCAACGCCTCCAACTGAAAATCCGACCTTTTTACCGGCTAAATCAGCGGGGGATTGGATCGGTCCGTCAGCCAAAGCCAATAGGCAGTTCAATGGGGTTGCGACCAATGTTCCGACGCGCAGCAAAGGCAGGCCTTCATGGATTTGCAGATGTAGTTGTGGCTGATAGGAAATCGCAAGTTCCGCTTTACCAGCCGCGACCAATTTTGGCGGGTCAGACGGGTCGGCAGGAGCGATAATTTCGACCTCTAGGTCTTGTTCGGAAAAGTACCCTTTTTCCTGCGCAACGATGATTGGTCCGTGATCCGGATTGATGAACCAATCCAGTAAAACGGTCATTTCGTCTTGGGCCATGAGTGGCGAAGCGGCGAGAGATATTGCTGCGGCCAAAGAAGTCAGTTTCATGTCGGTGGTCTTTCCGTTGGTGGCTTGTCGCCAATTGCAATTAAAGTGATGTCACCGTCCCAATAAGAACGAAGATATGTGGCTGCCTGCCACGCGCGCAAACCTGATCGGCACGCGAATACAGCCCGTTGATTGGTGGGTGGTGTTGGCTTTTGATCGGCAAATTGCGCTACTGTCAGACGTTGTGCATTTTCGGCTACCTGTGTCGCGGCTTCTTCTATGCCGCGCAATTCAATGACGAAGTCGGATGATGTGATTTCCGAGGTTGCGATAAACGTCAAATCCGGTGCTGGATCTGGTGCCGTATCAAACCGAAAACTGCTAGAACGGAAATTCAGCATATCAAAACGGATCAGTTGGCCCAAAGGCGACGGTGACTGACCAATCAAGAATGCCAGTGCCATCTGCGCCTGTGCTGCCCCGATCATCCCAACAACGGGGCCGGTAACCCCAACAGTTGCGCAGGTTGCTGCGCGATTTGGCAAATCGGGGAAAACGGCCCGCAGCGACGGCGCTGTACCACAGAAGCCACCAACGTAACCTGCAAATTCCAAGGCTGATGCGCTGATCAACGGTACACCCAGCGCTTTGCATGTATCGGACAACACATAGCTGGTGGCAAAGCTATCCGCACAATCTAATACCAACGTGCTTTGCGTAACGAGTGCTGTCACGTTTAACGGATCAAGGGGTATCTCGACCGTTTCAATCACACAATCAGCATTCAGAGCCCGCAGTGTTTTTGCCGCAACACTGACTTTGGTCCCGCCGATGTCAACCTCGCGAAACAAGGTTTGCCGATGAAGGTTCGATAGCGCAACGGTGTCCCCGTCTACCAACGTCAGCCGTCCAACACCTGCTCCAACCAAATATTGCAAGACCGGCGCGCCCAGACCTCCAACACCGATCACAAGAACATGTGCCGCTTGGATCGCCACCTGTCCAGTTTCGCTTACTTCGGGCAGACTGAATTGTCGCGCGTATCTGCTCATCGTGTTGCCTTCAGCCATGCGTGAACGCGGTCCTCTGGGCTTTCGTTCAATGTGATGTCTGTAACCGCGGCGATAACGTCCGCACCTGCATCAAATGCATCTGCAGCGCGATCGATTGACATGCCCCCGATTGCGACCAACGGCGTTACGCCAATCAGTTCACGCCATGTAGCTAATTTTGGAATCCCCTGTTCGTGCCACTTCATTTTCTTCAGGATCGTTGGGTAAATCGGCCCCAATGCGATGTAGTCAGGTGTAAGCGTCATGGCACGTTTCAGCTCTGCCTTGTCATGGGTGCTGATGCCAAGCCCTAGACCGGCTGCGCGGATGGCAGTGATGTCGGCATCATTAAGGTCTTCTTGTCCAAGGTGGATATAATCACAGCCCGCGTCGATTGCCGCTTGCCAATAGTCGTTGACGATCAATGTGCAATCATGGCGTGCACAGATCAATTTCGCGCGTTGAATATGGGCGCTTACGACGTCGGCAGAGACGTCCTTGATCCGTAATTGAACCAATTTAATTCCGAGTGGGACCAACCGTTCAATCCAATCCGCACTGTCAAAAATCGGGTAGAAACGATCCAAATTCATTCCAAGAACGCCTTTCCTATTACGGGTGTTGAAGGGGATGCCATATCGCGTGGTTCCATCGGATCGGCGGCATGGGCTAATTGACCACCTTTGATCGAAGCAGCGAAGGCTTCGGCCATTGCAGTGGGGTCGCCCGCCTTGGCCACGGCGGTGTTCAAAAGAACGGCGTCATATCCCATTTCCATTGCTGCGGCGGCTTGTGAGGGCAGACCAAGGCCCGCATCAATAACCAGTGGCACATCAGGGAAATGGGCGCGCATTGCCCGCAGCCCGAAGATGTTGTTTAACCCAAGACCAGACCCGATCGGTGCGCCCCAAGGCATCAAAACCTCGCAACCTGCGTGCAAAAGTTTGTCAGCTACGACCAAATCTTCGGTCGTGTATGGGAACACCTGGAATCCGTCTTCGGTTAGAATACGAGCCGCGTCGACCAGCCCAAAGACATCAGGTTGCAACGTGTCTTCTTCACCAATGACTTCAAGTTTGATCCACTTGGTATCGAAAACCTCGCGTGCCATATGCGCCGTCGTTACAGCTTCTTTGACGCTGTGGCATCCTGCGGTATTCGGCAGAATATGCACGCCGAGATCACGAATAAGCTGCCAGAAATCCTGTCCGGCACGATCTTGCCCGCTTTCGCGGCGCAAAGACACCGTTGCAACGCTAGCGCCACTGCGTTTGAATGCACCCGCCAGAATTGCAGGCGACGGATATTGTGCCGTCCCCAGCATCAAACCGTTAGACAATGCCGTGCCGTAAAAGTCGCGCATGACCTAGCCTCCCTGCATCGGGGCAAGGACTTCGACGGCGTCACCGACGCTGAGAATGTGATCAACACGCGCGAGGGCAGGAATAAACGTCCCATTCACTGCAGTGGCTACTTTCGCACCACCAAAACCTTCAATCGCAATTAGGTCTGCCAGTGTAGCGACCTGCGCATCGATTAGTGCACCATTAAGAAGCAGTTTCATCCATCACCTCGGGAGTTTTGTTATCAAAGATTAATTCAGCCGCCATTCGCGCGAGGGCCGGAGCCAAAAGGAACCCGTGCCGGAATAGGCCGTTGGCACTGATCAAGTTTCCGTCGCGCCTGATACGCGGCAAGTTATCGGGAAAGGCAGGGCGGCTGTCGACGCCGATCTCAATCACCTCGGCCTCGCCAAACGCAGGGTTCAAAGCATAAGCGGCACTCAATAATTCCAGCAATGCACGTGCAGTGACGTGCTTGCCTGCTTGGCCTTCAACCATTGTCGCCCCGAGCATAAAGATGCCTTCCCCGCGTGGTACGATGTACAGCGGAACACGGGGGTGAAGCATTCTGATCGGCCGGCTTAAGGCGACATCTGGGCAAGATATAATCAGCATTTCGCCTTTGACGCCGCGTAAATCGCTGTGTCTATCTTTGGCCTGATAGCCCCTGCAATCGATGGTCAAACCACGTTGTGCATATTTGGCGGGGTCCGCATCGTCTTGTGTAAACTGGGCCCCCTTGGCCACAAGGCTGTCTCGTAGTTGGTCAAGGGCTGTGCGCGGCGCAAGGTGGGCTTCACTCTCAAAAAACAGTCCTTTCGAGAAACGATTGCCGAGATCAGGTTCAAGATTTGAAATCTCAGTTCCTGCAACTTCGCGGAAACCGGTTGTTCGGCGAGCGAACCGCACAAGATCAGACTTGTCGCGGGCAGGGGACACAACAAGCGATCCGCATCGGTGAACGGCATCGGTTTTAGCCTCCCACCAATCGGCTGCTTCGCACCCCAGACGGACAACGGGTTCTTCGGCGCTTTCGCCTTCGCAAAACGGGGCGAGCATGCCGCCCGCCCACCATGAACACGCATGCGGGCCAGATTCCGTATGCCTATCGACGATTTTGACATCAGCGCCCCGATCCAACAGGGTTCGTGCGATACAAAGACCGGCAACACCAGCTCCGATAATGGTAACCTCTGTCATTCCCATTGGCCGTAAAAATGGTGCACTGGGCCGTGACCTTTGCCGATGTGTAAACTGTCCGCAGCTTTGATCGCTGCTTGGAGATATCCGTGCGCCACCGTCACGGCGTTTTTAGGATCAAGCCCATTTGCTAATTGCGCGGCAATGGCAGCGGAATAGGTGCATCCAGTGCCATGGGTGTTGGAAGTGTTGATCCGTGGCGCGGCGTATGTGGCGATGCTGCCGTTTGCATCGACAAGCACATCAGTGCAGATGCCGCCAGTTGCATGACCGCCCTTCATCAAAACCGCCTTTGGCCCCAGCTCGGTCAATTGTCGCCCCTGTGCTACCATCTCTTTTGGGGTTGTCGCCTCAGAGGTGTTCAATAACCTCGCGGCTTCGGGTAAATTCGGCGTAAGAAGGTTCGCGCGCGGTAGGATGTGCCTGATCAGTGCGTCTACTGCGACGTCTTGCAAAAGCGTGTCCCCCGATTTTGCGATCATCACGGGATCGACAACAACGGGGCCATCAAACGTGATCAGATGTTTGGAAGTCGCCTTAATGATCGACACAGAGAACAGCATTCCCAGCTTGATCACATCAACATCGAGGTCCGATAAGACCGCATCTATTTGTGCTGCAACGACGTCGGCCGGAAGCTCGTGAACCGCAGTGACAGCGGTGGTGTTTTGGGCAGTTACAGAGGTAATTACGCTTGCCCCATACACACCATTTGCTGAAATCGTTTTGAGATCAGCCTGCACGCCCGCGCCGCCGCCGCTATCGGATCCAGCAATGGTCAGGACAATTGGGGTCTTTTTCCTCACAGGCATGTCTCCACAGTGTGGGTATGCCAACGCGAGAATGAGCCATGTGCGATCAGCGTCGCAGATTTCACCCGTTCCCTACGCCGGTATGACCCGGATCAGGTTCGACGGGTCGGTGCATGCACCTCTCAGCCCCAATGGGCCCCCCGACGGATTATTTTGTCACTGGCGCGCCGTTCCTTGTGGACGAACCAATTTAATTCTGTGGCTTGGGTAGGATAAGATCGGCGCGACTGCAACATCCAAAGTGACGGGTGGTACAATGAGTTGTTGGTGTTTCGCACAGATATTCCTGCTGCAATGGTGTTCAGATCAAATATCTTCATATCTTCAAAACGGACCTTGGAACTCTCCGCAGCATCCAAAAAACTGGGCTCCTCCGGACCTTATCTGCTTTTGCACATCCTGTGATATGATGCGCTGTCAACGTTTGGTTGCCGCAGTGGGAGGGTATGGCGGATCGGAGGATCAATCATGCAAACACCAAATTTACCGGCCATTCGCGCACTTCGCCCCGCTTGGAACAAAGGACGCATCGTCGGTCAAAAGCTCCCGCTGAAGCCCAAGCATGTCTGGGCAATACGTGTGAGGCTCGAATTAGCCGAGAGCCATCGCGACCTTGCTCTTTTTAACTTGGCCATCGACAGCAAATTGCGCGGCTGCGACCTCGTCAGCATGAAAGTCGTGGATGTAATGGCGTCAGGGCAGATCAAAGCGCGCGCATCCGTACTGCAAAGAAAAACCCAAAAACCGGTTC
>CAXIAD010000027.1:0-33496 GCA_964021645.1 uncultured Cognatishimia sp.
TCCTGCATCGAGATCAAATGCCTTGGTGTTCCCGATCCGCTGCTATCTGATCTCGATGCAGGATGTGGTTAGCGTGCCTAAATGGGGCCGTCGTTTGCACCGCGTGATCCGGGATTTGCCCGAGGAATTGGCGACCTACAAAGGGTTTATTGATAACCGGCCTATGATCGTTGAGTTTCTGTCGCAGTTTGATGATGGCGCAGAAACAAGCCCCGGTATCTGGCCGGATTGATAGGCCCGATTGATAAGATCGACAGGCTGGCCGCCAAACGTCAGGTGGCCAGTTTCACTGCGGATAGGAAATAATGGAAAGATAACGTGCCGGTAGTTTCACAAGGGTTTCTGGACCATGGGGCGCATCGGCATCAAAGAACAACGTGTCGCCGGGTTTGAGAGAGTAAACCTCTTTGCCATGGCGGTAATCTACCTCCCCTTCGAGCATGTAGATGGTTTCAATGCCATCATGCTGAAAGGCGGGAAAAACGTCCGAGGCCTCGGATAAAACGATCAGATACGGCTCTACGATCACGCCACTGTTGTTGGCACCGATGTGACCCAGAAGGTTGTACTGATGTCCGGCGCGCGTGCCCTCGCGTTCTAGTTCTAGCCCTTCGCCGGATTGGGTGTGTATGGCGACGCGGCTTTCTTCGTAGCGGCGGAAAAAAGATGTGAGCGGGACATTCAAAGCGTTCGCAAGTGACTGAAGAGTTGTCAGGGAAGGAGACGTATTGCCATTTTCAATTTTCGACAGCATTCCGATCGACAATCCCGTCTGTTTGGAAAGCTCGGCCACGGTGGTGCCCTGCTGACGACGAAAGGCGCGCACTTCTCGGCCAATCGCAGTTTCGAGGTTCTTTTCTTTATCATCACTGACCCGGTGGGGGTCTTGAAGGTACATTTCCTCGGACATTCTGATGCCATCCTTGCTTTTGGTGGCCACGCTATAGCCGGATAGTTCCGGTCTTGCAGCAGCCTTATGGGGGCTTACGTTCTTGGCGCCTCGAAAGTTCAACGATGTTTCCCGGTGGTAATAAAACATGATTGAAGATAGAAATACAACGCGTTTTGGGTTCCTGGTGTTTCCGGGCTTCCCGATGTCATGCCTAACATCCGCAATTGAGCCGCTACGCGCCGCAAATGAGATATTTGGGCGGGAGGCGTTTTCGTGGAGCATTATTTCCGAAGATGGCGCGCGACGGGAATCCTCAGCGAGCATCGGGTTTGACCCCGATATGGCGCTGGATGCGGTTGCGGATCTGGATTTTTTGTTTGTGTTGAGCTGCCCGATGGGCCGATTTGATGATCCGGTGCGATCAGAAGGGGTGTTGCGGCGTTTGGCGCGGCACGGCCTGCGGATAGGGGGCATCAGCGGCGGGGTGTTTCCCCTTGCGGCGGCGGGGTTGTTTGATCAGCAACGGTGCAGCGTGCATTGGTGTTATGAGGCGGCATTTGCGGCGCGTTTCCCGAATGTCACTGTGGTGGATGATGTTATCGTCATGGAGGACCGGATGTATTCTGCATCGGGCGCGGCGGCGGCGTTTGATTTGATGCTGCATTTTGTTGAGGAAAAGCTGAGCCGCGAAGTGAGCACCGAGGTAGCCTGCTGGTTCCAGCATCCGGTAATACGCGGGCAGGGGGTGCGCCAGAAAGTTCCCACCTTTAGCGGCGAGGGCACGTCGGATATGTTGCCCGAATTGGTGGAAAAGGCGATTGAGCAGTTTTCCGAAAACCTGGAATACCCTCTGGAAATAGCTGATCTTGCGGATACGTTGCACGTGTCACCCCGGCAACTGGAGCGGAAATTCAAGACGGCAACGGGGCAAAGCCCGTCGCAGTATTACCGTGGTTTGCGGATGAATGCCGCGCGTCAACGGGTGCTATATTCCAGAGATACAATGACCGCGATTGCGAATTCGGTCGGGTATTTACGGGCCTCTACCTTGGTGCGACATTACAAGGGGATGTTTGGGGTGTCGCCGCAGGTTGATCGCAAGCAAGTAAACACCATCCGTGTGACTGGAAACCGCACGCTTCCGGCGGTGGCGCTTATGGATATGGGCGCACGTGTTTAGGTGGTCTTGGGGGTGATTTCGCCGTCGTCCTGGCGATCTGAGTAGCGTTTTCGCTGACTGCTTTCGTCTATCAACCACTTGGCGACGGTTTCGCATTCCGGGGCCGTGGTCCCGGATACAGGACGCAGCAAATAATAGCCGGATTCAGTGCGCACATCGATGGTATCCGCGAGGGGGCGCACAAGCGTGCCTGCCTCTAGCAAGGGATCAACAAGGTGGTTCCATCCTAAGGCAACACCTAGACCTTGGGTGGCGGCACCGATGGATAGCGCATAGTTGTTAAACAGGATCGTTTGATCGCGAGGCGACTGTTTTTGTTCATGAAATGACAGCCATGTGCGCCAATTCATCCATTCGGTATGACGGCTGACCACCCCGATTAACGAGTGGCGAAACAGCTGGGAAATATCGGTGACATCTGGATTCGCGGCAAGATACTCTGGCGAGCAGACCGGAAAAATGGTCTCTCCGAACAAAAGTTGCGCGTTGAAGCCCGGCCAGTTGCCATCCCCGCGCAGAATCGCAAGATCGACGTTTTCCGCCAGACATTCCTCATCATTATCAGAGGCAACGAGCATAATGCTGACATCCGGGGTGATGGTGTTGAATTTGGGCAAACGAGAGGTAAGCCAGAGCGAGGCCACCGAATTTGTCGCAGCAAGGGTGACAGGTTTTCGGTCTTGTTCCTTGAGCATTTCTATTGAGGCGGACCGCAGGGTTTGCAGGCCGGGGCGAATGCGATCAAGAAAGGCGCGCCCGGTTTCTGTCAGATGAATGGAGCGATGGCCGCGGTCAAACAACTGGCTGTCATAATGTTGCTCTAGCAGTTTCACTTTGCGGCTGATCGCGGTCTCGCTGATGTTGAGATCTTTGGACGCGCTGGCAAAGCTGCCGCAATCGGCAGCCGATTCAAACGCGAGAAAGTAATCAAGCGGGGGCAGGGATGAATTGCGAGGCAAGGACATGTGTTTTTGAATTTCCGCTGTTTGGACGCTGCGCAGACCGGGCAGACCATAGACGAGTCTGAGGGCTGGGCAAGTCACTTGAACATAAGTTACCCCATGTGCCCCTAAATATTCGAGGCAGAGGCTCGCAATATTATTATCTGAGATTGGCTGAATATTTGTAAGTATCCGGGCACAAGCCGTTGGCTGAATCGCTGCGAACAGAACGCCTACAACATCAGAGAAACACAATATGAAACACCCCTTTTCGGCTCGTGCGTTGGCATCCTGTTGTGCAAATGATGGGCAGGTTTTTGGTATGGCAGGCGCAAGGGGGCGATTGATTGCGCCCTGCTGGCGCATTGCGCACACTCTTGGACCAAAACGCCGCAATCCCGAAAATCTGGAGGGCATGACATGACCATCAAACCTATTTTTGAAACGCCGTTTGAACGCGCAGGTGTGCTAAAGCCGGGACTGCCGATTTTGCCACAGGGCGTTGAGCGTCATCCGATCCCCGGTGGGGGAAGCCGTGCTGTGCCGATCTATGCAGGGGATGAGATTGTCATTCAGGACCGCGAGGGATTGCAGCCTGTTGAGATGGTATTTTTTGCCCCCAACGGTGCCTCTGATGCGGGGATGATCGGGGCCGTGGGCGGGCGTGATCCTGCCGGTCTAAAACGCTCGCTCAAGGCCGAGCCTTCCGGTGCAAAGGTGCTGTCGGCATTGGCCAAGGCCGGATTTGATATAGGCAAGGCTGACGGCACATTGGTGTTTGAGGACGGCTCTCGCCCCGGTGATCATGTCACGTTTCATGCGTCGCAAGACGGATTGTTGATTGTCTGTGCTGCCGGTGTCCCGATGGAGCCGCATGAACAATGGGCCCCAACCGAGGTTGCCCTGTATATTCGTCGTGCCAACCCGGAAAACGCCAAACCAGATATTGGCCCGCCTGATCCGCTGGCGAACACTTTGCTGGATTTGAATGTGCAACCCGGAGAGGCCAAACCCTATGAGGTGAAGGCCGGGCAATATATTCAGATGATTGATGTTCAGGGGCGCGAATGTTCAGATTTTCAGGCATTTTCAATGCGTGCCTTGGACAAAGGGTTGGAGCGCGAAATTGACCCGACGACGACACGTTCGTTGATGGGATCATTGTATCCGATGCCCGGTTTGCATTCGAAATATTTCAGTGTGGATCATGAGCCACTGGTCGAGGTTATCCGTGACACGGTTGGGCGTCATGACACATTTGGACTGGCTTGTACCGCGCGATATTATGAGGATTTGGGATATCCGGGGCACGTTAATTGCTCGGAGAATATCACCCGCGAATTGGCAGCCTATAATATCAAACCGCGTGGGGGCTGGCCTGCGATCAACCTGTTTTTCAACACGCTGCTGGATGACACGCACGCGATCAGCATGGACGAGCCGTATTCGCGGCCCGGTGATTACGTCATGGTGCGCGCGCTAAGTGATCTGGTGTGCATTTCCACGGCCTGCCCGTGTGACATCGACCCAGCAAATGGATGGAACCCGACCGATATTCAGGTGCGGGTCTACGACAGTAACAATGATTTTAGCCGTTCTATCGGCTGGCGCAAAACACCGGGGGCTGACTTGGAAGAAACTAAGAAAACTGGATTTCACAACTGCTTTGCCAAGCATACCCGCAACTTTGTTGAATATGCCGGGTATTGGTTGGCGCAAGAGATGACCAATCACGGGCCAATCGCCGAATATTGGGCGGCGCGCGAAAAGGCCGTGATTATGGACCTGTCGCCATTGCGTAAATACGAGGTGACCGGCCCAGACGCCGAGGCATTGATGCAGCTCTGCGTGACGCGCAACATCAAAAAGCTGGCAGTGGGCGGCATCGTTTATACGGCGATGTGTTACGACCATGGCGGCATGATTGACGATGGCACGGTGTTCCGTCTGGGGGAAACGAATTTCCGCTGGATCGGGGGCAATGATGAATCCGGTCTTTGGTTGCGTAAACAGGCGCAGGCGCATGGCATGAATGCATGGGTGCGCAGCTCTACGGATCATCATTGTAACGTGGCCATTCAGGGGCCGTTATCCCGCGATATTCTGAAACAGGTGATCTGGACGCCGCCCCATCAGGCGACGGTAGAGGAGCTGCCTTGGTTCCGTTTGACCATGGCGCGATTGGGCGATTTTCATGGTCCATCGGTGGTTGTTAGTCGCACGGGCTATTCTGGTGAACTGGGCTATGAGGTGTTCTGCCATCCTAAGGATGCCGAAGAGGTGTTTGACGCGATTTGGAAAGCAGGCGAGCCTATGGGAATGATCCCGCTTGGGCTGGGTGCGCTGGATATGTTGCGCATTGAGGCCGGATTGATTTTCGCCGGGTCAGAATTTGACGATCAGACTGATCCGATGGAGGCGGGGATTGGTTTCACCGTGCCGCTGAAATCCAAAGAGGATGATTTCATCGGCCGTGCCGCGCTGGAAACCCGCAAGGCGACACCGCAAAAGAAACTGGTTGGTTTAGAGCTGCCAGGGGGTGTGGTGCCAACACCGGGCGATTGCGTTCATGTGGGCAAGCCGCAGGTCGGGATTGTCACATCTGCGATGAAATCGCCGGTATTGGGCAAGGTGATTGCCCTGGCGCGGGTTGATGTAACCCATGCTGAGATCGGTACAGAGCTGGAGATCGGTCGCTTGGATGGCGATCAGGTTCGATTGAGCGCGCGCGTCGTGCGGTTCCCGCATTTCGACCCGACCAAAGAACACGTTAAGGGGAATTACGCTTAATTTTGCCAAGAGCGGGGGATCGCCACAGCACCCTATGTTGTGTAGTCTGCTGTTAGAACAGGATGTTACAGGACAAGGTGCAATGCCCTGTCCGCAACAGGAGCGCGAGCGTGATTGCAGAGATGACGTTGATAGATTGGGTCGGTGTGCTGGGGTCATTTATGATCGCGGGGGCCTATTTCGGGGCAGCTTGGGGGTATTTTGATACCGAAGGGCCCCGGTTCAATCTGATCAATCTGGCCGGTGCGATTGCGATACTGTCGTCTTTGGTCTTTCGACCCAATGCCGGGGCGATCATGATCGAGGTTTTGTGGATTATGATTGCGGTTTCGGCCTTGATCAGATGGGCGCGCAAACGCCGGTCTTAAGGACGCTGAGGCGACTGTTTGCTGAGAAGGCGGCCAGTTCAGGGTAAATAACATTGTGCTTTGCGACTGTTGGGTGCATGAACGGTACATGACAACCACGAATAAAAACCTGTCCACCACTCACTCGCTTCCGATCGCATTGCTGCGTGCCCGTGAGCGTGTCATGGGCCCTGTGCGCGATATGTTGTCGGATGCTGGCGTGACTGAACAGCAATGGCGGGTGTTGCGTGTCTTGGACGAAGAAGGCCCGCTGGACCCGACGACAATTGCATCACATGCGGTTTTATTGCTGCCGTCGTTGACCCGGATTTTGCAAAAACTTGAGGACAAAGGACTGGTAACGCGCGAGCGTGATCAATTCGACCGCCGCCGTCATATTATCGCGGCAACTCAGGCCGGGACCATGATAATTTCTTCGAACATGGAGCGCAGCCGCGACATAATGCAGAACATGCGTGATCAGCTTGGTCCGCGCAAATTTGATGCGTTGCTGGATCTTTTGGATGAGTTAAACCAACTGAAAGTTTGACGTTGAGGCGGGTTCTGTTTGGGGTTTAATCGACGCAAAGAGCCGTAATTTCAGGACGTTGCAAGCGATCTAGCAAGAGCATAACCTTGCCTTGGCATTCCGAGCCGCGCCACCCATCGGGAAAAAATTGATCTGGCAGATCGACGTGGTTCAATAGAACGCGGCGCCAATTATGCACGATTAACGTGCGCAGGGTTGCGATTTGAAAATCGGTAAACGTGGGCGCATCACTGGTGATGGAAATCACCTGATCCAAGGCGGCGTTCAGATCAACATAGGCCTGCATCAGGCTTGGCGGGCCAAGTTCCATTCGCAGCCAAGGTGGGATGTTTTTTAGGTCGCCAAAAATCTCTAGCGTATCGGCAGGGGCAGGGGCGATCGACGCGGACCCGAGAAAAACGCCGGAACCCACCGGAATATAGCCGTGACGGCGATAGATCTTTTCGGTCGTACTGCGATCTTGGGCCGGTTTGGGGGGGTGAACGTACAGATGCCAGCCATCGGGGGCAGGTTGGCTGCGGGCATAAATCCGCAACGAGGCCTGCTGGGATTGGGCAAGGCCTGAGGTCGCAAGTTGATAGACGCTGGTGCGCCCTTGTTTCGTGCTTTCTAGCCAACCATCGCCGCGCAGACGGTGCAGGGCGACGCGAATGGCTTCGGGTTTGATCCCGATGGGGGCAATGATGCGCGACATCGCCGGGCCGCCGATCTGATCACCGCGCACACGTGCGAGATCGCCAAACATTGAGACGATGATCGACCACACGCGCTGCGTTTTACTATAGGTCAACGCCGAAATGGCAGCGGTGAACTGAGGGGTAATGTCTTGTGTCATAACGCAATCATAGAGAACCGCGTCGGGGATAACCATCCTACTCGGTGTAGAAGAGATATTGTGTGGGACGGAGTTTGAGGGCGTGTTTACAGGTGGCTTTGAGCGCGGGCGGGTTAGGCCCGACACTCAATTTCCCGTGGTGCGATAACGTCGCGCACAAACGCGCTTGGCAAATTTTGGCCTGTAGGTTTCGCCGCGAAACCTTCTTTGAGGGCGCGCCTTAGTAGGCGTTCATGGTCAAGAGTTGGTATTCGGCCACAAGCTCGGCGTCTTGATTGGTGAGGGTGACGTTCCAACGCACCTCGCCGTAGGTCTCGTTTCGGCGGGTCTTTTTCATGACGGTCAGGCGCACCTGAATGCTGTCACCTGCGGAAACGGGTTGCATGAAGCGCAAATTGTCAAGGCCGGTGTTGGCCAAAACGGGGCCTTCGTTTGGCTCAACAAACATGCCAGCGGCAAAGCTTAGCAGCAAATAACCATGGGCGACGCGGCCCGGAAAGAAGGGGTTACGTTCGGCGGCGGCGTCATCCATGTGGGCATAAAACGTATCACCTGTGAAATGCGCAAAGGTTTCGATGTCCTCGATGGTGATCACGCGCGGTGGGGTGTTCAGGGTCTCGCCAATGTCCAGCTCGTCAAAGCGACGTGTAAAGGGATGCGCTGGTCCCTGGATCTCGCGGGCACCGGGGCGCCATGTGTTGCCAATCGCGGTGAGGATATCGGGGCTGCCTTGGATGGCGGTGCGCTGCATATAATGCATGACGCCGCGGATGCCGCCCAGTTCTTCGCCGCCGCCTGCGCGACCGGGGCCGCCGTGTACCATATGTGGCAGGGGTGAGCCGTGGCCCGTGCTTTCGCCCATTGAATCGCGGTTATTAAAATATAGACGCCCGTGATAGGCCCCCGCGTTCAGCGCCACTTGGCGGGCAACGTCGGGGTCGTGGGTGATGACGGAGGCAACGAGACTGCCCATGCCTTTGTTGGCGAGGGTGACCGCGTGATCCACATCGCGGTAGCCCATGACGGTGCTGACGGGGCCAAATGCCTCGGTGTCATGCACACGTTGGGCGGTGTCGGGGTTGGCGCAATGGAGCAACATTGGCGGCAGGAAGGCACCGTTTTGGGCCTCGTCTCCGTTAATGGTAAAATTGTCGGGATCGCCAAAGACGCGGGTGGTTTCTGTCGCCAGTTGGGCCACTTTGTCCAGAACATCGCGTTTTTGGCCGGCAGAGACTAGCGCGCCCATGCGGCTGGTTTCAAGGCGCGGATCGCCAATGGTGATTTTCGCAAGCCGTGCTGACAGGGCCTCCATCACCGCATCAACGCTGCTTTGTGGGGCGATGATACGGCGGATTGCGGTGCATTTTTGACCTGCCTTGGTGGTCATTTCGCGGCTGACCTCTTTGACAAACAGATCGAACTCTGGCGTGCCGGGGACTGCGTCGGGACCAAGGATGGAGGCGTTCAGGCTGTCCTGTTCTGCGACGAAACGGACAGCGTTTTCTAGAATGTGAGGTGCGGACCGCAGTTTCAGCGCCGTGGAGGCCGAGCCGGTGAAGCTGACGATATCCTGCATTGTAAGGTGGTCCAGCATATCGCCCAATCCGCCAGCCACCATTTGCAAGGCACCGGGGGGCAGAATGCCGGAATCCAGCATCAGACGCACGGCAAGTTCGGTGACATAGCAGCTATTGGTGGCGGGTTTGACGATGGCGGGCACACCGGCCAGAAGTGACGGTGCCAACTTTTCCAACATGCCCCAAACCGGGAAGTTAAAGGCGTTTATATGCACGGCAACGCCTTGTAATGGCGTGCAAATATGTTGTCCCAAGAATGTACCGTTGCGCGAGAGTTGTTCAACTTCGCCATCCAGATAGACGTGGCCGTCTGGCATTTCACGGCGCCCTTTGGAGGCAAAGACAAACATGGTGCCGATACCGCCGTCAATGTCGACCATGTGGTCGCCTTGGGTGGCTCCTGTGTTGAATGACAGATCGTAAAGCGCCTGTTTATTCTGGGCCAAATGGGCAGCAAGTGCCTTGAGCATCTTGGCGCGGTCATGGAACGTGTATTTACGCAGGGCAGGGCCGCCTGTTGTGCGGGCATAGTCGAGCATCGCCTGAACATCCAACCCATCGTTGCCTGCTGTGGCAAAGGGCGCTCCGGTGATGGCGCTGTCAATTTGGCGCGCCCCAGTTCCCGGTGCAATCCAACGGCCAGCGGCGAAACTTGGGATTTGGTGAATGCTCATGTGGGTGTCCTTGGATCAGTTGGGTCAGGTGGGCTTGCAGATCGGTTTTAATGTGGTTCGGAGTGTAAGTCACGAATTATTGGCCGAACGGTCGGTCTATTATGTGGTGTTCTCAACTCGACATGGTGATACCTGGCCTTGTTGAGGTGGGCTTAGTTTAGGTGGGCGGGCAGGTGCGTGTATCCGCGAAACCGCATGCGATTGCCGCGGGTTGCACCGGAAAGCAGCACATAGTTCGGGTGGCGTTTTAGCAAACCTGCGAGGGCGATGCGCCCCTCCATGCGGGCAAGGGTCAGGCCGACACAGGTATGTGGCCCGCCTGCAAAGGCTAGGTGCTTGTTTGGGCGTCGGGCGAGGTTCAACAGATCGGGGTCGTCGAACTGCCGTGGATCACGATTGGCAGCCCCGATGCAAAGGTGCAGATCAGTGCCAGAGGGGATTTTCACGCCGTGAAGCGTGATATCCTGCGTGGTGAGACGGTTGCCCAATTGGTTGGGGCTTTCCATCCGCAAAAACTCATCCACCGCGGTTGCGATCAGGTCGGGATGGTCGCAAAGGGCCGCGCGGGCAGAGGGATCAGCGTGCAGCAATGCCAGCGAATTGCCGATCAGGTTGGTAGTGGTTTCATGGCCTGCGTTCAGGATGAATATGCAGTTTTGGTAAAGCTCAATATCAGTGAGACCATCGCCCTCGGCTTGCATCAAGCGGGTGAGAACGTCGGTGTCAGGATCACCCGGATTGGCGGCGCGATCTGCAATGATATCACGCAAAAAGGCTTTGAAATCGACAACGGATTGGTTGCCCCATTGCAGCTGTTGCGTGCTTGGGTTGGGTTCTAGCGCGCCAAGAATCGCAAGCGACCAGTCCCGCAGGGGGCCGCGCGCATCACGAGGAATGTTCAACAGGTTACCGATCACCTCAATCGGGATGGCTCCTGCGAATTGCGAAATCAGCTCTACTTGGGGTTTGTCGGCCATTGCATCGAGCAATTCATCAACAAGCTTGTGCAACCCCGGCTCCATCTTGGCCAAGGCACGGGGGTTCATCGCGCCAACCATGACCTTGCGCACGCGGGTATGGAGCGGGGCATCGTTGAATACCAAGCTGGTGGTGTGATGTTCATAGAGTGGGCTGTCGGGGCCGAATTTGGGGCCAAAAACCGCCTTTTTATCGCTGATGAAACGGGTGGTGTCCCGGTAGATCATATCAAGATCGGCATGGCGCGATACAAGGAACGAGCCATCCGGTTGTTGGTGCACGGGGGCCTCCTCCAACAACCGGTGAAAGGTGGGGTAGGGATTGTCGTGAAACCCCTCCGGTGGATTTGTGAGGTCGAGTATCAGTGGGAAATTCCCCCCATCATATCGGGCAGAACCAAGACAATCCAAGGCACCAATACAATCAACGCCAATCGAAAGATGTCTGCGATCCAGAAGGGTGTAACACCGCGAAAGATTGTCGCCGTTGAAACATCGCCAACCACGCCTTTGAGGATGAAAACATTCAGGCCGACGGGCGGTGTTATCAGTGATATCTCGGTGACTACAACAACGACGATACCAAACCACACCGGATCATATCCAAGTGAAACCACCAACGGGAAGAAGATCGGCACCGTTAGCAGCAGCATGGACAGGGATTCAAACACGCAGCCTAGGATGATGTAGATCGCAAGGATCATCATGATCACCGCGAAATTCGGGAGATCATAAGCGGTGACCATGCCGATCAACGCCTCTGGCAAGCCAGCCAAATTGACGAAGTTCGAAAAGATTTGCGCGCCGATGAGCACCGAAAACAGGGCCGCTGCGGTAAAGCTGGTCTCTTTGAGGACGTCAAACGTGCTGCGGATGGTGAGACCACCCCGTGACAGAGCAATCAAAAATGCGCCCATTGCGCCCATGCCAGCCGCTTCGGTCGGAGAGAAGGTCAGGTTCAGGGGTTCGAAATCAAACGCGCCATAAAGTCCGCCGATCACGAGGAAGAACAAGAGAAGTACCGCCCAAACAGAGCGTAGCGCACTGAGGCGTTCGGCAGTGGTTGCGCGTTTACCAGCGGGGCCTGAGCCGGGTTTGCGATAGACAGTCCATCGAACAGCACCAAGATAAAACAGAATGCCAAGGATGCCCGGCAGAATGCCCGCCATGAACAGCTTACCGATAGAGGTTTCTGTCAGCAGGCCATAGATCACAAGGATCACAGAAGGGGGGATGAGAATGCCAAGCGTGCCGCCAGCCGCAATGGAGGCGGTGGACAGTTCATCGGAATACCCGTAGCGGCGCATTTCGGGCATCGCTACCTTGGACATGGTGGCAGCCGTGGCGAGAGACGAGCCGCAAATCGCAGAGAAGCCACCACAGGCAGCGACAGTTGCCATGGCAATGCCGCCCCGCATGTGACCCAGAAATGCGTTGGACACTGCATAAAGTTCGCGTGCCATGCCGCCTTTGTTCACAAACAGGCCCATGAGGATAAAGAGGGGGACAACCGACAGGCCATAGTCTTGTGATGTGTCGGTGATTTGGCGGCCAACCATAGACATTGCTGCCTTGAGGCCACGTTCGGACAGCATGCTGCCGCCGCGCTCGTAGGCGTAGCCTAGGGTGCCAACAAGACCCATTGCGAAGACAATGGGCAAGCGGCAGAGCACCAATATAAGGACGACGGCGAAACCAATTAGGGCGGCGATCATGCGCTTTGCTCCCTTAGAAGGTGGGGGGCGAACGCATGTAGCAGGCCCGTTACAAACATTGTTAAGGCGGTGATCAACAGTGAGGCGGCGATGAACCAGCCGATATAGAACTGTGGGATCGCAAGGTATTCGGTGACGTCACCATAATCGCGGGCGCGCTCGGCCAAAATCCAGACCCGCTCGGTCGGCCAATACAGCAAAACGGCTGAGAATAGGAACACCACAGCATTGCGCGCACGATCAAGACGGAAGCGGTCAAACAGGCTGTCGGCGAGATCAACTGCGATGTGATCACCACGCGATGAAATGACGGGCAGTACTGAAAAAACAATAACTGCCATAAGAATTCGGGTCAGTTCGGTTGCCTCTTCGATAGGAGAGTTGAACACAGAACGTAAGATGACATCGAAGAATGTCATGACCATAAGCACAAAAAGCGCAGTGCAAGCTATCAGCACAGGAAGTACGCTGAGGCGCCGGATAAGATGAAGGAAGGGTGCCATTCAGCGAAGCCTTTCGTTTTCGGGAAAGGGAAAGGTCTGGCGAGAAAACCCCGCCAGACCAAGTGACTGATTAGTAGTTTGCCATTTCGCTGGCAATCATGTCGTAGGCCGTTTGAGCGTCGATGCCCTCGGCTGTGATTTCTGCGATAACTTTGGTACGAACATCGGCAGCGATGCCGTTGAAAGTGGCCAAGTCAGCAGCGCTTGCTTGGTTGATGGCGTTGTCAGCAGTGGCCTTTGTCGCGGCAAGGCCGATTTCGTCAACCTCATCCCACATTGCGCCAGCCATTTTGCTGAGCTCTTCGCCGAATACTTTGCTTTCTAGGGCTTGCTGAACATCAGCAGGCATATCAGCAAAGGCTTCTTCGTTCATGATCAAAGCAAAAGAACCACGATACAGGCCACCGGGCATGAAGTAGAGGTTTTTAGCAACTTCGGTCAGCTTGAAACCCTTACGTGTTTCAACAGGCATCACAACGCCATCAGCCGAATTTGAGGCCAGAGTTTCATAAACCTTGGGGGCCGGAACCTTGATGCCTGTCGCGCCCAAAGCAGTACCGATATCACCAGCAACGCCGCCAGGAATACGCACTTTCATGCCTGCAACCTGAGAAAGCTCTGTTACAGCTTTGTTAGAATGCAACTGCGCAGGACCGTGTGTTGTCAGGGCAATCAGTTTGACGCCGCGATGTTCGTCAGCTGTTTTCAGGAACTTTTCGTAAGCATGCCAATAGGCAACCGACGCGGCCTCAGCAGAACCTTCGTAGCCCGGAAGCTCGATCAGTTTGGTGGTGACGAAGCGACCAGGCTGGTAGCCGTGGAAAATGATTGAAACGTCAACCGCGCCATCCTGAACCAAATCCATCATGGCAGGAGGAGGGGCGATGCCCAATTTCAACTCGGCAGTAACTTTGCCACCAGTCGCGTCTTCGATCATTTTGGTGAACGATGGCCACATTTTGGCATTCATGCCGTGTGTTGGTGGAGCCCAACCAGCAATAGTTAGCGTGTAATCCGCTGCTTGCACTGCGGCCCCTGAAAGTGCCAATGCGGCCCCCGCCAGAAGCGTTGTGATTTTTGGTAGTTTAGTCATGATTTCCTCCCTAGAAATGACGATTTGTTGCGAAGTTATACGGTCGTTTTTGTAACCATCAAGTATGAGCCTTTGTTAGATGGCCCCTATTTTTCAATTTGTTCAGAACGTGCCAGCCGCCAAGAGTTGGGGCTTTCGTCGTTTACGAGTTGCATGTTTTGAGCTGTTTTTTCCCAGCCAATTTCGGTGGCATATTGCATTGGTCCCCCGCGCCAGCGCGGAAAGCCGTAGCCGTGAATTTGCACGACATCCACATCCGAGGCGCGCTCGGCGATGCCGTCTTGAACAATCAGCGCCCCTTCGTTTGCGAGCACTGCCAGCAATCGGTCTGCAATTTCTTGCGGCGTAAAGTTGCGGCGCGTGATGCCCTGAGCCTGCGAATAGGCAGCAACCAGTTGTTCCACTTCGGGGTCCCGTTGTGGGGTGCGGTTTCCTGCTTCGTAGCGGTACCAGCCAGCAGCGGATTGTTGACCAAGACGGCCGATTTCGCACAGCTGGTCTGCGATGGTTACATATCTTTCGGCGGGATCACGCGTTGTGGCGTTACGTTTGCGGTTGGCCCATGCGATTTGCAGCCCGGTGAGATCCTGAACCTCATAGGGGCCCATCGGCATGCCAAATGCCCGCACGGCGGCGTCGACCTCATGGGGCAGGGCACCATCCGCCAATAGGTAATCCGCCTCGCGGCGATAGGCCATTAGCATCCGGTTGCCAATGAAACCGTCACAGATGCCCGACTGCACAGTAGTTTTGCGCATACGTTTACCAAGGGCAAAACCTGTGGCGATCACTTCCGCGCTGGTTTCGGGCATGGTCACAATCTCCAGCAACTTCATGATATGTGCCGGGGAGAAAAAATGCAGGCCGATACAGCGGCTTTGATTGCTGATTCCCTCAAAGATCGTTCTAGGATCAAGGTAGGAGGTATTCGTCGCGAGGATGGCGTTTGGGTTCATAACACTCGCGAGGCTAGAGAATACTTGCTGCTTTGTAGCAACATCTTCGAACACGGCCTCAATAGCAAGGTCAGCCTCTGATGCGGCGTTGTAATCACTGGAGGCGGCAAAAAGCGCAAAGGCATTCTGGGCCTGTGCGGAGGTCATTTTTCCGTATTTTGCGGCGCCATCCAGTAGTTTTTGCACCCGATCCGAGGCGGTTGCCGCTGCTTGATCGTCACGTTCAATCAAGATGACATTCAACCCCGAAGAAAGCGCGGCCGTGGCTATGCCTGCACCCATAAGACCACCGCCAACGATGGCGACTTTTTGAATGTTGCGCGGCTTCATGTCCTTGATCGAGGAAGGTTTGGCGGCCTGACGTTCGGCGAAAAACACATGCCGCAAGGCGCGACTTTCGGCGCTGTTTTTAAGCTCAAGGAAACGCGTGCGCTCTTGGGATTGGCCAGTTTGGAACGACTCTTGTGACCATGTTAACGCGTCAAGCACCTCAAGCGGGGAGCGTTGCCCCTTGGCGCGTTTGGTCAACTTGGCCTTGGCGTCTTGTAGTAGGGCCGGATCATAAGGGGGCACAGTGCGCGCGGAAACAGGCATTGGACGCGCTGGCAGGGAGGCTACAAAGGCCTCTGCGACCTGATCAAGATCATCAGCAATGGCATCCAGCCCGTCAAGATCATGCAAAGCCTGCGCTGTTATCATTGTGCCGCTACAGGCAATGTCGATTGCCGCGCTCATACCAACAAGGCGCGGTAGGCGCTGTGTGCCGCCAGCGCCCGGAATCAGGCCTAGCGTAACCTCGGGCAATCCAAACCGCGTTGTGGCTGTCGCAATGCGCCATGCGCATCCCATCGCAATTTCAAATCCGCCGCCTAAAACAGTCCCGTGTAAAAGCGCGAGAAAAGGCGTTTCGCTGTCCTCGATCAATTGAATAACGTCGGGCAAATGCGGGGCAACGGGAGGCGCGTCAAATTCCGTGATGTCACCACCGGCAACAAAACTACGCCCATCGCAGCGCAAAATCGCAACACGCGCACCTTGGACGTCTTTGACAGCCTGAACCAATCCTTGGCGGACCGACAATGAGGTGGCGTTAACAGGCGGATTGCTGATCGTCACCCATGCGACATCGCCCACGCGGGTTGTTGTGACTGTTGGGGTCTGTAACATTCTCAAGGAATCCGCCGTAAAATTATTGCTGGGTAATTTATTGACCAACCGTTCGGTTTATGCAAGTTATTAGATGAAATATTCACAAAGAAGAGACACGATGAGCGATACAATCCTTGTGAAAAATCATGGAAACTGGGTCGAGGTCACGCTTAACCGGCCGGAAAGATTGAATAGTTTCAATGATGAGATGCATCTTGCATTACGGGCCGCGTTGGAAAATGCACGTGATGCAGGCGCTAGAGCGGTATTGCTGACAGGATCTGGAAGAGGTTTCTGTGCCGGACAGGATCTGGGTGATCGCGATCCCGCCAAGATGGACGGCCCGCCGGATCTAAGCGTCACAATTCGTACCTATTATGCGCCGCTTGTGAAGCTGATCCGCGCGCTGGAGTTCCCGGTGATCTGTGCGGTGAACGGTGTCGCGGCAGGGGCTGGGGCAAATATCGCCTTGGCCTGTGACATTGTGTTGGCCGCTGAAAGCGCCAAGTTCATCCAAAGCTTTGCCAAGGTCGGGTTGGTGCCTGATGCGGGTGGGACGTGGTCCTTGGTGCAATTGATCGGCGCTGCCAGAGCAAAGGCCATTACGTTGACGGCTGAACCTGTGATGGCGCAGCAAGCTCAAGAGTGGGGCATGATCTGGAAGGCCGTGCCAAACGACTCGCTGATGGAGGAAGCCCGCGCGCTAGCTGCGCGTTTGGCCGACGGTCCGACAGTTGGGTTGGGATTAACCAAACATGCCTTGCAAGTCGCAAGTGATAACAGTTTTGATGAGCAGTTAGAGGTTGAGGCGGACTTGCAGAAGATTTGCGGCGAAAGCCCGGACTATGCAGAGGGTGTCAGCGCCTTTTTGAATAAGCGTAACCCCTTGTACACAGGGCAAAAATAATGACCCCGAAACAACGCGCCGACCGTGTCGCAGAAGCAATGTGGAGCCAAGACGGGGCGAGCCAAATGTTGGGCATGTCCATCGTTGATATCAACGAGGGCAAGGCCACGCTGCAACTGACTGTTGAACAGCGCCACGCCAATGGCCACGGAATTTGTCACGGCGGCATTACCTTTACGCTCGCCGATAGTGCCTTTGCCTTTGCGTGTAACAGCCGCAACCAATCCACCGTCGCACAGCACAATATCATCAGCTACCTCATGCCGGGGCAGGTTGGGGATGTGCTGACCGCCACCGCCTCCGAAGTTAGCCTGACAGGGCGCAGCGGGATTTATGATGTCAAAATTACCAACCAAGCAGGCCAAATGATCGCAGAGTTTCGGGGATTTTCCCGTGCGATCAAAGGCCAAGTGTTTGAAGAGTAAACCAAGGATGCCGAGATGAAAGACCTGACCCCAAACCGTGCCGATCTTGACCCGATCGAGATTGCATCAATCGACGAAATCCGCGCGCTACAGCTGGAACGACTGAAGTGGTCCTTGAAACACGCCTATGACAATGTGCCGATGTACAAGGAACGGTTTGACGCGGCGGGCGTGCATCCTGATGATCTTAAGTCATTGAGTGACATATCTAAATTTCCATTTACCTACAAAAACGATCTGCGCGACAATTATCCGTTTGGGTTGTTTGCTGTGCCGCGCGAGCAGATTTCGCGTCTGCATGCATCATCTGGCACAACGGGCAAACCAACTGTTGTGGGATACACCGCCAAGGACATTGATAACTGGGCTGATCTGGTGGCGCGTAGTCTGCGGGCCGCGGGATTGCGCCCGGGAAATATGGTTCACAACGCCTATGGCTATGGGTTGTTCACGGGCGGGCTTGGCGCGCATTACGGGATTGAACGTTTGGGCGCGACTGTTGTGCCGATGTCTGGAGGGCAAACCGAAAAGCAAGTTGGGTTGATCACCGATTTCCGGCCAGATGGTATCATGGTGACACCGTCCTATATGCTGAATATCCTGGAGCAGTTTCACCGCGTTGGGCTGGATCCTCGGGAGTGTTCGTTGTCGGTTGGCGTGTTTGGCGCGGAACCATGGACCGATGCAATGCGCCGCGAAGTTGAAGCTGCGTTTGATATGCATGCTGTTGATATTTATGGACTTTCTGAGATCATGGGCCCGGGCGTTGCCAGCGAATGTGTCGAAACAAAAGACGGTCCGGTGATCTGGGAAGACCACTTTTACCCTGAGATTATCAACCCGGAAACCGGGGAGGTGGTTGAGGATGGCGAAGTTGGGGAATTGGTGTTCACGACCCTGACCAAAGAAGGGCTGCCGATGATCCGTTACCGCACACGTGATCTGACACGTTTGCTGCCGGGCACCGCGCGCTCTATGCGGCGAATGGAGAAGGTGACGGGGCGCTCTGACGACATGATTATCCTGCGAGGCGTCAATGTTTTCCCGACGCAGGTCGAAGAACAAATGTTGAAAATCAGTGGCTTAGCCCCATATTTTCAGATCGAATTGATCAAGGCGGGGCGGATGGATGCGATGCGTGTTCATGTTGAGGTGAGTGGGGGGGACGTGGATAAAGCCATGGTTTCCAAAAAACTGGCCAAAGGCATTAAAGACATGGTTGGCGTCTCCGCGGAAATCATCGTAGGGGACGTGGGCACAGTTGAGCGTAGCCAAGGAAAAGCTAAACGGGTTGTCGATAATCGCGGAAAGGGGTGACATTTGGCCAGAACCATTGCCAAAGATCATGATCAGAAACGCAGGCAGATTCTAAAATCTGCGGCCAAAGTGTTTGCGATCGAGGGGTTCGACAGGGCCTCGATGACGCAATTGGCGCGTGAATGTGGCATCTCCAAAGCGAATATATATCACTATTACAATGGCAAGGATGCGCTGCTTTTTGACATCCTTGATACCTATTTGAGCGCGCTACGCGAGCGTGTTTGTGATATAGATATGAGCGGGTTAGGGGCTGAAGAGCGCCTGACCGCCGTAATCAGTGAAATTTTAATGGCCTATCAGGGGGCCGATCATGAACATCAGGTTCAGGTCGGTTCGATGTCGGCTTTGCCTGAAGAACAACAAACTTTGTTGCGCGGATACCAACGCGACATGGTGGGGGTGGTGAGCGATGCTATTGAGGCGGTTGCCCCTGAAGTGTTCGAGGGAGAGGCGGCCAAGTTACGGGGCGCAACAATGTCCGTATTTGGCATGTTAAACTGGTATTACATGTGGAATTCTGGCGCTGGAAAAGAGGCGCGCGAGGACTATGCCACGCTGGTAAGCCGGTTGACGCTGACCGGTGTTCGGGGGCTGTAAAGCGGGGCATGGCAGGGCCGCGCGTTGCGTTAATGCGGTGTTTCGGGCGGTTTCTGGAACGTACAAAACCAGTTTCACGCAACAGGGCACCACTGCATATTGTGGTGCCAGACGGCACAATCAACAACGCGCGCGACGTTCACAATTGTCGAAATGTACGAACTGCCAATTTCAGGCTGTGAAACGTACATTTCGCGTGAATTTTTCCCGAATCATGGTTAACGGGCCGAATCTTACGTGAAAAAAACTGAGCTTTGGCTGTGCTGGACCCGCGTGGTTCTGTTCGGGCCTGTGCGGACATATGCGCCGCCAACGAAGCAGACAGAAAGGCAGCTATGGAAGCTGAGGGGAAGCGGCGGGGCAACGGGGCATGAAGGCGCGCGCGTGGCATGCCCGCCGTGTTGCCCCAATTGATGCGTGACGCGAGCGCGCCGCGATTGCCGCCTTGGATGTCGCGTGATTGCTTGTTTTGGCCAATTCAGGCTTATAGATGCGAAGGGGAGGGTGCGATCTGTGGAGGAGCACCCGATCACGTCACAAGTGTTTCACGAAACGCAGGGTCGCATGGGAAATTGAATGAGCGGGTTTAAGGCCATGATGGCGCGTCCTGAAACGGTGAGCATGACATTGGTCATGGGAGGGGCACTGTGGGGGCTGTTTTGGGTCCCGATGCGGATGATTGCGCAGAGCGGGCTAAGTGGCGTTTGGCCGGGCATGATGATCTATATCACCACGGCGATTTTATTGTTGCCGGTGGTGTGGGTTCGGCGCGCCGAAGTATTGCGCCATTGGCGCAGTATGGTGGTGTGCGGTCTGCTGACGGGGGCGGCGTTTAACCTATATGCCACAAGCCTGTTGATGACCGATGTCGTGCGGGCGATCCTGCTTTTTTATCTGACGCCTGTGTGGGGCACGTTGCTGGGGCTGTTGCTGTTGGGCGAGCGGCTGACGGTGCCGCGGGTCAGTGCTTTGATGTTGGGATTGGTCGGGCTGGTGGTGGTGCTGGGCACAGAGGGCGGGTTCCCCTGGCCGCGCAATCTGGGCGATGTAATGGCGTTGTTGTCGGGCATGTTCTGGGCCTATGGGTCGATGAAGCTGTATCAGGCGCGCGAGGTCGGCATTGCGGAGCAGATGATTGGTTTCATCGGCGGTAGCATTGTTGTCGGCGTTATTCTGGTATTGCTGGGCGGTGAGACCTTTGGCGGGGTGCCTCGTGTCGACATGGTGATGAGTGCCGCCTTTTGGGCTGTTTTGACGGCCCTGTATTTCGTGCCGATGTTACTTATGACGTTGTGGCCATCTAGCCTGTTGCCGCCGGGGCGGGCGGGATTGTTGTTGATGAGCGAAGTTCTGGTCGGTGTCATTTCGGCGGCATTATGGGCAGGCGAAGTGTTTGGATGGCGTGAGGCGATTGGCAGTGTGATGATCATCGGGGCCGGGTTTGTCGAGGTTTTGGGGCCGCGATTCACCAAGGCGGGTCGCGCGGAGGCGAATATTTCCTAATTTGCAGGCTGGGGATGTTGTGGGGCGCAGCCATGTGGCGGTGGCCTTTTAGCGGGTTGGTTCGGGGCGGGGCTTGCCGCGATAGAACTGGGTCAGCGGTGCCGGGATATCGGTTGCATCATACAGGCCCAAAGTGATGCCACGAGGTGCCGAGCGCCCGCGTTCCTCGATGATTTGCGCATCGCTTTTGGTGGTGCGTTGCGACAAGCGGCGGGCCCATTCCCCAAGACGTTTATACATCAGCGCGATGATCTCTTTGTGCGCGGGGCTTTCGCCCAGATCGACATATTCGTTGGGATCGGATTCCATGTCGAAAAGCTGTGGGCGCATCCCTTCGGCGTGCATGAATTTCCAGCGTTTGTCGGCGATCATGAACAGGCGTGCGGTGGAGGGGTTTGTCGCCAGCTTTGCTACAGCCGGGTTGGTTCCATAGTCATATTCGCTGACGGCATAGTCGCGCCAGTCTGGGTTTTCCCCATGTAGCCAAGGCATAAGGGAGCGCCCCTCGAGGATATGGGGTCGTGCGTCGCCCCCTGCAATGTCCACAAATGTCGGCGCAAGGTCGATAGCTTCGACAAGCGCGTCGCATGTGGTGCCGCGTGTGGCATTTGCTGCCTTGGCAGGGTCACGAATGATGAGGGGAATTTTCACGGAAGGGTCATGGAAAAGGTCTTTTTCGCCCATCCAGTGATCGCCCAAATAGTCGCCATGGTCGGATGTCAGCACGATCAATGTGTCATCCCATCTGCCGGTGTCTTTGAGGTATTGAAACAGGCGTCCCATCTGGTCGTCACATTGTTTGATCAGGCCCATGTAGGCGGGGATGACGGCCTCGCGCACCTCATCGCGGCTGAAGGCCTGGCCGATGCGGCCTTGCATGAAGGCCTTATAGACGGGATGGGCTTCTTCTTGTTCGCGCGTGTGGCGGGCAACGGGGATGACATGTTCAGGGCCGTACATATCGTTGTAAGGCGCAGGGGCGATATAGGGCCAATGCGGTTTGATATAGCTTAGATGCAAGCACCACGGGGTGTCCGCTGCTTGGTCCATAAACTCGATTGCGCGGGTGGTCATATAGGGGGTTTCGGAGTCGTCGTTCTTGATTGCGGCGGCTTTGCCTGCGTTCTTGAAGAACCAGCCTGAGGCCATTTCCTCGGGATCGTTCTCGTCGCGGCCGGAATTGGCAAAGTCGTGCCACGGGTTTGCGGAATGGTAGCCCTTTTCGCGCAGGTATTCATTGTAGGTTGCAGCCCCCGTTTCGTCATAAAAACCGGCGGGGCCTTCGGGGCGCATGCCGTCGTCACGCTCCCAGACATCAAAGCCACATTGCTCAACGCGCATGCCGATCTCGCTGGTGGGGTCGATGCCCAGCAATGCCATGCCTTCGTCATCGGCCTTCATGTGGGTTTTGCCGATCAGCCAGCAATCCATGCCGGAACTGCGTAGATGGTCCCCCATCGTGCGCTCGCCGACCTTTAGGGGGACGCGGTTCCAAGTTGCGCCATGCGAATGGACGTAGCGCCCGGTGTAAAAGCTCATGCGGGAGGCCCCGCAGACCGGTGATTGCACATAGGCCCGCGTGAACCGAACGCCCTGTGCGGCCAATGCGTCAATATTAGGTGTATGCAGATGCGGATGCCCTGCGCAGCTTAGATAATCCCAGCGCAATTGGTCGAACATGATGAACAGGACATTTTTCGATCTTGGCTTAGATTTTGACATCAGACATCCAATACAAGCTTTTTGGTTTTAGAGCGCGAACAGCAGACGGTGATTTGCGCGTTAGAGGCCTTTTCAAGGTCGGTTTGCACAAGATCGCGGTGATCTGGCATCCCCTTAACCACGCGCGTCAGGCAGGTGCCGCAAACGCCGGACTGGCAGGAGACCTGGACGTGTATGCCGTGTTGTGCCAGTTTTTGCGAGATGGTTTCGCCGGGTTGCACATCGAAGGACTTGCCGGATTTCTGCGCAACGACGGTAAAGGGCGCGCCATCAGTGTTCACTTCGGCACCGAAGCGTTCGAGGTGAACGCAATCGGCAGACCAGTTGTTATTCCCGGCTGAGGTGACGACAAAATCCATGAAACCATTGGGACCGCAGACATAGAGGTGGCGGTTGGGGGCGGCTGTTGCCAGCACGGCGTTGATGTCCAGTTTTTGATCATCGGGGCCACTGTCGATGTGGACCTGAACCTTGTCGCCAAAGCGTTCCAGTTCCGTGGTGAAGGCCAGCCGGTCAACCGTGCGCCCGCAGTAATGCATTTCCCATGACGCGCCTGAGGTTTCCAAAGCATAGGCCATGTTCAGCATCGGGGTAACGCCGATCCCCCCCGCAAAGAGTACCGTATGGGCGACATCTGTGCCCATTGGAAAGTTATTGCGCGGGCGGCCAATTTTGATCTGCTGGCCTGTTTTGAAGCCTGCATGGATCGCGGTTGATCCCCCGCGGGACTTGGGGTCAAGCAGGATGCCGAGGCGGTACTTCGAGCTGTCCGCAGGATCACCTGTCAGGGAATATTGCCGTATGAGACCGGATTTCACGTAGACATCCACATGGGCCCCAGCCTGATAGGCGGGCAGGGGGCGTGGTTCGTTACGGGTCAGTTCAAGGCCGATAATGCCGGTGGCAACATCGCAGCGTTTCGCCACCGTAACGTCGAGCCATGGGGAGACGTCGGAAAGGGGTGCCTTTACCTCATCCGCCAGAACTTCGGCTGCAAGATGGACCTTAACGGGCATGCTGGCGAAGGCGCGGATGGTGTTGTTCATCGCGACAACCGGCTCTGACAGTAACTCGAACCGCGCAACCCGGCGGCGCAAAGCCTCAAGCAGGAGGATGATTTCGCGGCGGGCGAGATGCATGCCCATGCACATGTGAACGCCTTGGCCGAAACCGAGGTGATCATGCACATCACGTGTCACGTCATAGCGGTCGGGATCGGGGAATTTCCGGTCGTCGCGATTGGCAGAGGCATAGATGACAATCACGCGTTTGCCGGCGGGAATTAGGTGGCCCGCGATGGTGCTGTCCTCAATTGCATAGCGGGTGAAAGCACGGATCGGGGTGGCCATGCGCACCGCTTCCTCGACGGCATTGGGGATCAGGCCGGGATCTTTGCGGATTAGATCCCATTGGTCGGGATGGTCGGCAAAGAATTTCACGATCTGGCCCGTGGTCGAGATGGTGGTGTCGAGCGAGGGGTTGATATAGTCGCGCATCAACTGGGCACAAGTTTCGTAGGAAATGCCGCGCTCCGGGCCGACCTCAAAGATGCGTTTGGCCCAGCCGCCATCTTTCAATTTCTCGGGGCGGCCATA
The DNA here is from genome assembly GCA_964021645.1 of uncultured Cognatishimia sp. Taxonomy (GTDB): domain Bacteria; phylum Pseudomonadota; class Alphaproteobacteria; order Rhodobacterales; family Rhodobacteraceae; genus CANLDA01. The sequence goes on from CAXIAD010000027.1 coordinate 24,249, forward strand.
TTCGACCAAGAAGTCGCGCAGGTTTGTCAGGTCTTTGAATGCCTGATCGGTGCGGGCATTTTCGGTGCCAAACAGGTTGAACGTGGCGGAGGCCCATTTGAGCATCTGGTCGCTGTCCACAGGCAGGCCCACCAATTCGGCCACGATGGTGATGGGCAGGAATTGCGCAAAGTCGGCGATGGCGTCGAATTCGCCGCGTTGGCACAGGGTGTCGATCAGGCCATTCGCGGAGGACACGAGCAGCGGCTCGATGTCTTTCAGCGCACCGGGCAGCAAAGGTTCGGATGTGACAGCGCGGGTTTTGTCATGCTCTGGTGGGTCGGAGTTAAGCGTGGAGCCGACGAGAATATCGTTCACCTTTTGGATCGGGGACACGCCCCGCGAGCTAACAAACCGCAGCGGTTGGCGCAGAACCTCGCTGACTTCTTTGTAGCGCGAAAGGGCATACATGTCGTGCCGGGGCAGGTAGACCACCGGACCCATTTCACGCATCTGCGCATAGACGGGATAGGGGTCGAGGATTACCTCGTCAGAGTAGAAATCAATGTCGAGGGAGGGTGCATTCATGCGGGTTCACCCTGTGAGGGTAAGCGCAGGGCGGCCAAGCCCATGGCATCGGATTGATTGAAAGACCCCATGCCGCCGTCGATTGCGATGTCCGCCCCCTTTAGCCAATTGGATGCTGGCGAGAGAACGAAAGCGGCAATTCGGGCAACTTCTTCGGGGGTGCCCGGGCGGCCTGCGCGTTCGACATTCTTGGTCATTTTGTCTCCGAACGCTTTTTGGAAGTCTGCAAGAATGCCCGTCGCGATGCCGCCGGGGCTGAGGGAGTTGATCCGCAGCCCTTTGTTCACCATTGCCTCGGATTCGGCGAGGGTCCAGAGGATCACGGCTTCTTTGGTCAGGTTGTAGCAGCGGGTCGCGTTGATCTGTTCGGTCGCGATAAAGGCGGTAAGCTGATTTTTGTCGTGCACAGCAGCAAGGCGTTTGACCTGATCCATGCCCTCGCGCCACCCGTGGCCTGCGCGGCTTGCCATATTCACAATTGATGCGTTTTTGACCATGTGAGGGAGCATTGCCGTCGTGAAGGCGCGGGTGCCAAGGAAATTGACCTGCAAGATGGCCTCTTCCAACCCGGCGCGCGGGGGGAGGCCTGCGTTGTTGCACAGACCGCTCAATGGTTCGTCAACGGCGGCAGCAGCGTTTGTGATACTGCTGGCATCGTTCAGGTCGAGAGGGATAAAGCGATCTACGTTCTCACTGGTCTGCTGAATATCAAAACCAACAATGCGGTGCCCTTGGGATTTCAGAATGCGTGCCAGTTCAGCGCCAATGCCGCTGGCCACACCCGTGACGGCGTAAGTTGATTGTGTCATAGGAGACCCTCCTTGCGTAGTCCGAGGATGTCGCGCGCCTGCTGCCATGTGGCGACGGGGCGCTGGTATTTCCCACACAGATCAACTGCGCGCTGGACCAATGCGGCGTTTGACGGGGCGAGTGTGTTGCGGTCCAGACGTACGTTGTCCTCAAGACCTGTGCGGGTATGGCCACCCTTGGAAATCGACCATTCGTTGAGTGTTAGCTGTGATTGCCCAATGCCCGCTGCACACCATTGCGCGTCGGGGGCTAGGCGCTTGAGGGTCTCGATATAGAAATCAAAGATGTGCTCATCTGCGGGCATCGCGTTTTTCACGCCCATCACGAATTGCACATAAAGTGGCCCCTTGAGGCGACCGTCGGCTGCCATGCGGGTGGCCTGCACGATGTGGCCTAGATCAAAGGCCTCGATTTCAGGTTTTACATCATGTGCGAGCATCTCGGCGGCAAGCCAATCGACCAGATCGGGGCTGTTTTCATAGACACGTGTGGGGAAGTTGTTTGACCCGACCGACAAAGACGCCATATCGGGTGAGAGCGGTAGCATGCCGCCGCGCTCACGCCCCGCGCCGGAGCGCCCCCCTGTGGACAGCTGCACGATCATGCCGGGGCAATGTTTTTCCAACCCTTGCTTGAGCGCAGAAAAGCGTTCGGGATCTGACGTTGGCTTGCCGTTATCGTCGCGCACGTGGCAATGGGCGATGCTGGCGCCTGCCTCAAAGGCTTGATGGGCGCTTTCGATTTGTTCGGAGATCGTGATCGGCACAGCCGGATTGTTGTCCTTGGTGGGCAAAGATCCGGTGATGGCGACGCAGATGATGCAGGGGGAGTTCATTGCGATCTCAAATATCAAAGAAAATGGTCTCGAGCGGACCTTGGAGGTGGATGTCGAAACGGTAGCTGCCGTCGCCCTGCATTTTGGCGAGCAAGGTCGGAATGCGGTTTTGATGTTCGATCCGCGTGAGGATGGGATCAGCGGCGTTCGCCTCGGCCTCATCCTCGAAATAGATACGTGTGTGCAGGCCGATGTTGATGCCACGCGCCACGATCCATGCCGTGATATGGGGTGCCTGCATGCGGCCATCTGGGAAGGGAACGGCACCGGGCTTGACGGTCTCGAAGGTGAACTCGCCCGTTTTCATGTCACCAGGGGAGCGGCCCCAGCCGGTAAAGTTGGGATCAGGCGTGCCGCGTGTTTCGTTCAGGGAGGGGAACAGACCCGCAGCATCCGGTTGCCAGATTTCGATCATCGCATCGCGCAACGGCGTGCCCGTGCCATCAAATACGATGCCCTTTATCGTGATTTCCGTGCCCTGAACGGGGCCGGTTTTCAGGGAAGTGCCAAGATCGCCGCCATACATATCGAGGCCGGAAAAATTGGGAGTACAGCCGATATGGACATAAGGACCAGCGGTTTGACTTGGGCTTTCGCGTAAGTAATCAAGACGTTGCATCATATTTCCTCTTTTCGGCGGATGGTCGGCAAAACCGGTTTCCACGTTTGCTGATCATCCTCACATGCCCTCTTTGCGGTTTTCAAAGTAGGTTTGGCGGCGGCCACGGATCACCATGTCAAATTTGTAGGCGCGACTGTCCATCGGGACGGTTCGGTTCATGTCCAGAAGTGCGGTCAGATCGTCAATTGCGTCTTGGGATTTCAGGGTGCCGACGATCGGGCACAGTTTAATATGGGGGTCCCCCTCAAAATACATCTGGGTAATGAGGCGCTGGGCGAAGCCGTGCCCGAAGATTGAAAAGTGGATATGGGCAGGGCGCCAATCATTGACGCCATTGGGCCAAGGGTAGGGGCCGGGCTGGATGGTGGCGAATTCGTAACTGCCATCCTCTGCGGTGATCGTGCGCCCACAGCCGCCAAAATTCGGGTCCAGAGGTGCCAGATAGCTTTCTTTTTTGTGGCGGTAGCGGCCACCTGCGTTTGCTTGCCAAAACTCCAGCAAAGCGCCGGGAACACCGCGTCCGTTTTCATCCATCACACGGCCATGCACGATGATGCGAGGGCCTATCGCACTTGCTCCTGAGGCGGCAAAATTGTGGATCAGATCATTGTCTAAATCGCCCAGCAGGTTGTGGCCAAAAACCGGGGATGTCTCTTCGCTGAGTGTGGATGGGAAAGACAGAAGTGCGGATTGTGGGCTGCGTTTGACGCTGGTTTTATAGGGCGGAGTCAGGGCGTCTGGCTGCCATGTGCGATCCCGAGGAATGAAGCCCCCGATTTGAGGTGGTTTGCTCGAATTTCTCATAGGGTGACTCCCATTTCGGCATAGGTTTGTTTGGCGAGTTTGATCGCGTGGTTCGCATTGGGGACGCCTGCATAAACGGCGACATGCATGAAGGCTTGCAGCACATCTTGGGGGCTGGCTCCGGTGTTGGCAGTTGCGCGGATGTGCATTGGGATTTCTTCAAAATTGCCGGTTGCCGCCAGAAGCGAAAGCGTCAGCATGGATCGTTCGCGGTGGCTGATTGTGTCATCTGACCACAGGGTGCCCCAGGCCCCTTCGGTGATCAAGGTTTGGAAGGGGTCATCAAAGGCTGATTTGTTGGCCTCGGCCTTTTCGACATGCGCGTCTCCTAGGACAGCCCGGCGGGTTGCCATCCCTTTTTCAAAACGGTCAGACATTGGCGTGCTCCATCAGAAACGGGTTCAGGATTGCGGCGAAGGCGGCGGGGTCTTCGACGCAGGGCAAGTGGCCTGCACCCTCAATGATATGGCAGGTCGCGCCATCAATAAGGGCTGCTGTCGCGGCAACCAAGTCCGGGGGGCTGGCCTCGTCCTGACTGCCAGCGATGGCAAGGGTCGGGAGGCGCAAGGCGCTGGTTGACGACGTAAGATCCGCGCCTGCAATCGCAGAACAGCAGCCTAGATAGCCAGTTTGGGGTGTTCTTGATAACATCGCCCCCCACAATTTTGCAGCAGGGCTGGCGCGGAAGTGTGAGCCGAACCAGCGGTCCAGAATGGCGCCCTCCATCGAGGGGAGACCATTGGCGGAAATTGCTGCGATGCGGTCTTGCCAAGTTGCTGGATCGCCCATTTTGGCGGCAGTGTTGGACAAGACCAAGGCATGCAGCAGATCAGGGCGGCGCGACGCGAGGTTCTGGCCGATCATGCCCCCAATGGAGAGGCCAACAAAGGTGACGGGGCCAAGGTCAAGCGCGTCGATCAGGCCTTCGGTATCGGTTGTGAGGTCGTCCATCGAATAGGGACCATCGGGACAGTCGGACAGGCCGTGGCCGCGCATGTCAAAACGGATCAGGCGTAGGCCATCCGGCAGCAGAGGGATTAGTGCATCCCATAGGCGCAGATCAGTTCCCAGAGAATTGGCAAAAACCACAGGTGCGCCGGTTGGATCCCCTGCCTCCTGCACATGCAATGTCACGCCATTTACAGAAATTGCCCGCATCAGTAAGGCAACCCGACATAATTTTCGGCCATCGCCTGTTGTGCTGCTTGGTTGGAGCGAAGGAATTCGATCTCGGCGACTTGCATCTTTAGATCGAAGGGAGATTGATCAGGATAGGTGTGCATCAGGGACGAAAACCACCAGCTGAACCGCTCCGCCTTCCAGACGCGGGCCAATGCCTTTGCGGAATATGTGTCGATGCCGTTTGTGCTGTTGTTTTCGTAGAAATCGCACAGGCCGTTGAACAGGTAATTCACGTCTGATGCGGCAGTGTTGAGACCCTTGGCCCCCGTTGGGGGCACGATATGCGCGGCATCACCACATAGGAATAATCGGCCCCAGCGCATCGGTTCGGTGACGAAAGAGCGTAAAGGAGCAATGGATTTCTCGATGCTGGGGCCTGTCACCAGCGTCTCTGCCTGATCTGCGGGGATGCGGCGTTTGAGCTCTTGCCAGAAGGCCTCGTCTGTCCAATCCTCAGGTTTATCGGACAGGGAACATTGGATGTAATAGCGGCTGAGATTTTCATTGCGCATGGAGCACAGAGCGAAGCCGCGCGGCGAGTTGGCATAGATCAGTTCGGGGTTGACCGGCGGGGTTTCTGAGAGGATGCCGAGCCAGCCGAAAGGGTAGAGTTTTTCGTATTCTTTGCGAACATCCAGCGGGATGGTTTGGCGGCTGACACCGTGGAATCCATCACAGCCCGCAACAAAATCGCACTCAAGCCTGTGGGCCTGCCCAGCGACGGTATAGGAGACATGCGGCGCATCCGTATCGGCACCGTGGATTACCACGTTTTCAACAGTGAACTCGATTTTTCCACCGGCCTTTTCACGCGCCTCATAGAGGTCACGGGTCACTTCGGTTTGGCCATAGACCATGACCGGTTTGCCGGTGTGCTTGGTAAAATCCACGCGAAACATCTCGTTTGCGTAGGAAATCAATGCGCCGTTATGCGGTATGCCTTCGGCGTGCAGACGTTCACCGCAGCCAGCCTGTTCCATCAAGCCCACAAGCCCCTGTTCCAGCACGCCTGCGCGAATGCGGCCCAGAACATAGTCCTTGGTTTTGCGCTCGAGGATGACGCTATCAATGCCGCGCGTGTGAAGGAGCTGGGACAGCAAAAGCCCAGACGGTCCACCACCGATGATTGCGACTTGGGTTTTCATCTCATTATCCTGAGGTTGCTAATTGCTTTTTCCATACATAGGCGGATATTAAAAATGATATATTGAGCAATATAGTTATCAGTAATGGAAAGTATATGGATCGCCGGATCAAGTTTCGCCATCTCGATGCGTTCAGCGCAATCGCCCGTGACGGCAGTTTCAAGGCCGCCGCCGAGCAGCTGAACCTGACGCAGCCTGCGATTTCTAAAACGCTGAAAGAGCTGGAAGATATTCTGGGTGTGATCGTGATGGTTCGCAGCCGTTCAGGCGTGTCGTTGACGCCGGAAGGGGAGATTTTCCTACAGTTTGCCGAACAGAGCACGGCGGCCTTGAGGCATGGGCTGCGCAGCCTCAAATCAACCAGCAGTGCAGCGGGGCACCTGAAGGTGGGGGCATTGCCAAGTGTGGCCTCGTCTCTTTTACCCAGAGCGATGCTGGCGTTTACCCAAAAGAGCGCGGATACCTTAATTGAAATTCACGAGGGCCCGCATCACGATCTAACCGCGCGACTTAGGAGTGGTAAACTTGATCTGGTTGTTGGTCGCCTTGGCAAGCCTGATACGATGGTGGGCCTGATCTTTCAGCAGCTGTATTCCGAGGAGGTTGTGGTTGTTGCCAGCCCTGCAAGCCCGGCTATTGGTATCGTTGATATGGCAGAGCTGGACGGGTTTCGAGTGCTATATCCCCTGAAAGAATCCGCAATCCGGCCATTGGTTGCTCGCCTGTTGATCGCGCAGGGTGTGCCGTTATTTGAGAACCGGATCGAAACTGCATCACCAGCGTTTGGTCGGGCGGTGACGGTTGCAGATCCAAACACCGTATGGATCATAAGCAAGGGTGTCGTCCAAGAAGATTTGGCGCAGGGACGCCTTGTTGCGCTTAAGATCGACATGGCGCAAACCCTTGGCGCGGTTGGTATCATGAGCCGATCCGAAGAGGTGCCGTCCGTTGCCGCGCGCCGGTTTTCAAAGCTGTTGAATGAGCTGTGTTCAAAGGTGAGTTAGGTCAGGCCGTGAAGAGCGCTGTTGTCTTGGTCATAGCTGCGCACGCGAAATAGCCAGTTCACGTGTCCGAATTTGGCGTGAAAGCCTTTTACTGGATTAACATAGTTCCAGACGATATCGCCTTCTGGGGTTACCTCAAACAGGTTTCCGTGGGCCCCCTCGCAGATCAGCGTGTTACCACCGGGTAACCGTTGCACGCCCCCGATGTGAGGGGAGTAAAATTGCATCGGGTTGTTTTTCTCCACGTATCGCCAGACGACCTCGTTTGTGGCGGGATTGATTTCCCAGACCTGACTGTGGTGCAGGTCTGAGGCATAGACACCATTGGCAAAGATCAAGACGTTACCATTTTCGATCTGTTGGGCGTCATGCGGGCCGCCGAGTTCGTGATCCTTAAAGTGCCAAAGCAACTCCCCCGTGCCCCGACGCAGCAGAAAGGTCATGTTCAGGGATTTACTGCACACCAGAACGGTATTGTCGCCCAGTGGTTGCAGCGTGTTCAGGTGCCCCGCGGACCACCGATTGGCGTTTCGGTGCATGCGGCGCAGCTCGTGTGGCAGCGCGTCGGTGTGCCATTCCCACACGATCTCGCCCGCTTCATTCACCTCGCGCAGGCATTCGCCATACATGCCTTCGGGTAATTCGCTGCCCGGCACGCCGCTTGGGAAAAGGGCGTTGGTTGCGGGTTTTGGATCTGTGTAGGCGATGTAGATCGCGCCGCCTTCGGGCAAGCGACGGGCATCGTGGTGCTGGTAGGGATCGAGGTGTTCCCAGACTATCGCGCTTGTGTGGTCGCGTTCGCGCATTAATCCGCTAGTGGTTAGGGGCACGCCTTTGGGATTTGTGCACATCTCGTTGGCGAAGAGGTTTCCATTGGGCAACAGATAGCAAAAATGGGTAAGGCCGTGACCCGTTGTCCAGCGATGTGTCACCTCTCCGGCGGGGTTAATCAGAAAGGCAGCATTTGAACCAAAGGGTGCCAGAAGAACATGCCCGACCTGAGCGGTCGATGCTGAATGCTGTCTAATACCGGTGGTGAAATGTTGCATGAATCGCCTTTTTCTTATGGTAGGTTTCGCATGTGGTAAGCGGGTGTATAGCAGTTTTCTGAGAGTAAAACTTGTCAAACTGCCCAGTGTCAGCGTCTGAGGAGGCACATCGGCGTAGGGATGGTGCGGTCGCAAGGGAGCCTAAGGGAAGGGCGGCGTGCATCCTGATGCGATTGTTACGGGCCGCAATTTGGTGCGATGAAACCTGTGTGGTTGGCGATGTATTTGGACGTGTGAATGCGCCGGTTAAAGCCGCAATCCTCGTGCCTCATGGATGGGGCGAGGGGGGATCAATATGGGCTGCACAAGAGTTTGTGCGTTTTTCACCAATGCGAATGGTCGGTTTGTTGCTAAGCTGATTCTTAACAAAAGAGAATCTGTGCATGGGGGCATAGGATGAAAACTCGGAACAAAGCCACTAAACCTATGTTGACAGGCAGCCAATGGCAGTCCGTTGTTTCGGACACTTTCTTTCCGCTTGATGCAACGCTGGGTGAAGAAGAGGCGTTTCGGGGCAATCTGGATACATGGAATTTGGGCGTCGTCGGCTTGTCGCATATGCGCTGTGATGGTGTGCTGTATAAACGTCACAAAAAGCATTTTCTGGATGAGACTGACAACAGTCTGCTGATCACAATCCCAAGGATCGGTGAGGTGGGTTTCAGTCAAAACACGCGAGAAACGAAATGCACACCCGGCGCGTTTCTTGTGGAGCGTGGCGACATGCCATACGAATTTTGGCATGAACAAACGAACGAATTGCTTGTGCTTAAGGTGCCTGCGGAAAGCGTGCGTGCGCGGATCGGGCCGACTGATCGATTGGGCGCGATGAGCTTTGATGGTACTGAAGGTGTCGCAAGCTATTTTCTGGAAGTTGTGAAATCGACAGCCGCGCATGTTGGTGTTCTGGACGAAACGGCCCGCACGATGGCGGGCATGCACATCCTGGATATGCTGTGTCTGTCAATCCGCAAAGATGGGCGCGTTTTGGACAGCAATATGTCCTCTATTCGGGCCGCGCATCTGCACCGTGCCGAGCAATTTATCCGCAATAATTTGGGCAATCATGATCTGTCCTCAGCCCATGTTGCCGAGGCGTGCAATGTATCGCTGCGATACCTCCAGCAGCTTTTCTCGGAAGCGGGTAAATCAATTATCGGGTTCATTCGTGAAAAACGGCTGGCGCGCTCGTTTGAGGATCTGAGTGCGGGCGGTGCCACGGTAACCGTC